>NZ_JAHFPY010000036.1 GCF_023266535.1 Sphingomonas sp.
CGACTGCTCGACGAGGAGCCGATCTATCCCTGGCTCGACCGGATGACGATGGAATGGTCGCTGTCGAAGGCGCGCGAATATCTCGGTGCCGACGATCCCCAGGCCAGGCTGCTGCTCGGTAAGGAGTCGCCCGAGGGCCTCGCCGCGCGATTGGTCGGCGGCTCCAAACTGGCGGACCCCGCCGTGCGCAAGGCGCTATGGGACGGCGGGCAGGCGGCGATCGACGCCTCGACCGATCCGATGATCGTCTATGCCCGCTCGGTCGATGCCAATGACCGCGCGCTGCAGAAAAGGTTCGACGCGGAGGTCGATGCGCCGCTGACCGCGGCCCAGGCCAAGCTCGCCGACGCCCGCTTCGCTGCCTATGGCGACAGCGTCTATCCCGACGCGACCTTCACGCTCAGGATCAGCTACGGCAAGGTCGCCGGCTGGATGGAACGCGGGAGCATGGTTCCGACCCGGACGGTCATGGGCGGCACGTTCGACCGCGCCACCGGCGCCGAGCCGTTCGACCTGCCGCCGGGCTATGCCGCCAACAAGGCCAGGATCAATCCCGCCACCGCCTATGACTTCGTCACCACCAACGACATCATCGGCGGCAATTCGGGTTCGCCGGTGGTCGACCGCCAGGGCCGGGTGATTGGGGCAGCGTTCGACGGCAACATCCACAGCCTCGGCGGCAATTACGGCTATGACGGCCGCATCAACCGCACCGTTGCCGTCTCGACCGCCGCGGTCCAGGAAGCGCTGGAGAAAATCTACCCGGCGCCGAACCTGGTCGCCGAACTGAAGGGCAAATAATCAGGCCGCCTTGGCGGGAGCGGTGTCGGTTCTCCGGTACCGCTCCTCCGCCTCCGTCATATAGTCGCGCGTGATCGGCACGGCGTGGCGGTCGCGGATATATTGGACCTGGTAATTGCAGGCCGCACCGCTCTCGAACATGACGATGCCGCCGGCCAGGTAGAATTCCCACATGCGGAAGAAGCGCTCGTCATACATGGCGACGATCTTGTCGCGGGCCTTGCCCGCCCGCTCCAGCCAGTGGCGCAGCGTATAGGCATAATGCAGCCTGAGCGTCTCGACATCGCTCGAGATAAGCCGCACCTTTTCGCTCGCCGCGCTCATTTCGCTCAATGACGGCAAGTGATAGCCCGGGAAGATCCATTTGTCGGTGAACGGGTCGGGTGCGCCTGCCCCGCCCAGCTTGCCGATGGTGTGGAGCAACATCACCCCGTCGTCGGCAAGCAACTCGCGGCACCTGGCGTAGAATTCCTCATAATGGGCGGAGCCGACATGCTCGAACATGCCGATCGACACGATCCGGCCGAACTTGCCGTCGAGATGGCGATAGTCGACCAGCTCGAACTTGACCCGGTCTGAAACCCCCGCCTCCTCGGCCCGCCGGCGCGCGACCTTGAGCTGTTCCTCGCTGAGCGTGATGCCAAGCACGTCGACGTCGGCCACCCGGTTCAGATAGAGCGCCGTCCCGCCCCAGCCCGAGCCGATGTCGAGCACGCGCATCCCCGGATTCAGGTGGAGCTTGGCGGCGATGTGCGCCTTCTTGTCGGCCTGGGCCTGCTCCAGGCTATGCGCCGGGTCGGTGAAGTAGGCGCAGCTATATTGCCGGTCGCCGTCGAGGAACAGCTCGTACAGCTCGTCCTTCAAATCATAATGGTGGGCGACATTGCGCTTTGACCTGTCCGGCTTGTTACGGCGGAGCAGCTTCTGCAGCCCCTTGATCTTGCCCTTGCGGAGGATCGCCCGGCCCTTGCCGCCATCCTCCCAGCGGTTGGCGCCAACGATGAGCTCGAGCAGGTCGAGGATGGTCCCGTCCTCGATGGTCAGCCGCCCGTCCATATAGGCCTCGCCCAGCGCCAGCCGCGGGTTGCGGACAAGGTCGAAGGCGACGCGCTTGTCGGCGAAGCGGACGGTCAACTCCTTGCCGCCGCCGGGGCCATAGGTCTCCCGGTCGCCGCCGGGCTGGATCAGTGTGATCCGCCCCTTGGTCAGGAGGGTTCCGATCAACCGGGAAATCAACGCCATAGCTGCACTCCAAACCGGAGGATGGTTTGGCCCGTCACGCCGCGGCGTTCAAGCCCAACAACATTCTCGCCCCTGTGCCAGCGCTGCACAGAAACGATGCAGAAGATGACTCAAGCATAATTTCTGTTAGCTTTCCTGCCATGAAGCTGATCATCCAGATCCCGTGCTTCAACGAAGGCGACCACCTGCCGGAAACGCTGGCGGCGCTGCCGCGTGCCATCGACGGGGTCGACGCAATCGAATTTCTGGTCGTGGACGACGGCAGCAGAGACGGCACCAGCGAGGTCGCCCGCCGCCTGGGCGTCCACCATATCGTCCGCCACCGCACCAACCGCGGGCTGGCCGCCGCCTTCCGTTCGGGCCTGGAGCGCTCGCTTAGCGAGGGCGCCGACATCATCGTCAACACCGACGCCGACAACCAGTATGACGCGCGCGACATCGCTGCGCTGGTCGCGCCGATCATCCACGGCGAGGCCGACATCGTGGTCGGCGACCGCGGCGTGCGCGACAACCAGCATTTCGGGCCGGTCAAGCGCTCGCTGCAGCGGTTGGGGAGCGCCACCGTCCAGCGCCTGTCGCGAACCCAGATCCCCGACGCAGTCAGCGGCTTCAGGGCGATCAGCCGCGAAGCGGCGCAGCGCATCAACATCACCTCCGACTTTTCCTACACCACCGAGATGCTCATCCAGGCCGGGCGCAAGCGGATGGCGATCATGTCGGTCCCGGTGCGGACCAACGGCGCGGTCAGGCCGTCGCGCCTGTTCCGCTCGATCCCCCATTTCATCGTCAACACCACCGCGACGATGCTGCGCGCCTGGGCGATGTACAATCCATTAAGGGCGTTTGTCTCCGCCGGGGCGATCGCCTTCATCGTCGGCCTGGCACCGATGATCCGCTTCCTGTGGTACTATGTCAGCGGCGACGGCGCCGGCCATGTCCAGTCGCTGATCATCGGCGGCGTGCTGATGATCCTTGGCGTGATCACCATCCTGCTGGGCGCGGTGGCCGACCTGATCGGCCGCAACCGCAATTTGATGGAACAGGTGCTGGAACGCGTGCGGGCGCTGGAGGAATCGCTCCGCAAGGAAGCCGAAGCGGGCGAGGCTGGCGAGAAACCCGCCGAGCGCCGGCGGGCTGGTTGATCCTCGGCCGATGAATGTCTCGATGGATTTTCAAATCGCGGACAAGGCTGATTTGCGATGATTCGCCGAATGCTGCGCCGTTACCGCGAGGCCAATGCGAACCGCGTACTGGCGCGAGAGCTGCACAACACGTTTCGCGAAACGGGCGCAATCTTCATCCACGTCCCAAAGGCTGCAGGTTCTTCGATCTCGCTTGAGCTGTTCGGCCACCAGGTCGGCCATTTTACGGTAATGGACTGGTTCGCCCGCGACCCTTTGCTCACCGAACGCCTGTTCAAATTCGCCTTTGTGCGAGAGCCGCTCGACCGGTTGCATTCGGCGTGGCGCTTTCTTCGTGCGGGCGGAATGAATGCCGGCGATGCTGAAACCGGTGCCAGATTGGCCGCGACTTTCGACGATTTTGTCGCGCAACTGGTGGCCGATGCGACCTTGCAGCGATGGATTCATTTTCTGCCGCAACATCATTTCCTGTGCGCTCCAGACACGCGCCTGCTCGTAGATTTCGTCGGCCGATTCGAGAAGATGGAAGCCGATTTCGCGCGCGTCGCCGCACGCCTCGGCAAGGATGTGCAACTTTCCGTTCGCAACCCGTCTCCGGCTGCACCCTTGGCGGCCTCGGATCGCACGCGAAAGCTTGTTCGGGACCTTTATGAAGCCGATTACCAGATGTTCGGCTATTGAGCACAAAGGCAGCAACGACGATGGATCGCTTCGCCTTTTGGGCCGACTTCTTCAATGCAAATGAGGTCAGGACGGTCACAGAGATCGGTGTTTGGCGCGGAGAATTTGCCGAGCGGATTCTTTCCTCTTGCCCAAGCATTGAACGATATTACCTGGTCGATCCGTGGCGACATCTTCCCGACTGGAACAAGCCGTTCAACAAAGGCGATGATGAGTTTGAGGACGTACTGGCCGAGGCACGACGACGCGTCTCCCCGTTCGCGAGCAGATGTGTCTTTCTGCGGGGAAGAACCACCGAAGTGGAACTGCCAGAAGTCGATTTTACATATGTCGACGGCGATCACACGTTGCGCGGCATCAGCATTGACCTGATCCGTGCCTGGCCCAAAACGAAGTGGCTTGGAGGAGACGACTTCGGTCCGATCTGGCAGCATGGAGCGAAGTTCGAGCCTAGCATGGTCAATCCGTTTGCGGCTCATTTCGCAGAGGCCGTTGGCGCATCGTTCCAGATATTCGGCAATCAATATCTTATGGGGCGCGATGATGCCTTTGCCTACGATGGCGACACAAGGCTCCTACCGCACATTCGATCGCGCTGCCGCTGGGAGCGGCTGTTCGGCTATTGAGCCGAGGCCGCGGCTATGCGCTGCTGGATGATTGACGGAAGCGGAAATTCGAACGGCAGCACATCGAGGATCCGCGCGACCAGTCGGGGCGCGATGAGCCACATCACCAGCGCATAGGCTAGGCATCCCAGTACGGCGGCGAGGATAAGGCGTACCGGGACCGGAAGCGCCACCAACTGCGCGAGCGCGAAGCCGGTCGTTGCATAGAGGATGGCGAGCCCCGGCAGCGACGCCCCGATTGCCGTGAGCAGGCGAATTGGCGCCAGCGGCATGATTGCGGTCAACAGCGCCACGCCGACGAGGCCATTGATTGCCGACCCCGCCGCAAAGCCCCACGCGATCGCGGTCATGCCCGCATCCGCCAGCGTTGGGATCACGATCAGCACGGTCACCAGCCCGATTGCCGGCAGCAGAAGGCGCAGCTTCGGATGACCGAGCGCCAGCAAAGTCGAGCCGCAGTACCAGCTGATGCTGCCGAACAGGGCGGCCGCGGCAAGACCCGGCAACAGCGGCACGGTTCCCTGCCATTGGTCCCCAAGCAGCCCGACCAGCGCGTCGGGCCCAACCATCGCCATCAGCAGGAATAGCGGAGCGACAATCGCGAACAGAGCCTGCAAGCCATTTCTGGCGACCGTGGCGACGCGCGCGCGATCATCCTGAAGCTTGGCCATCACCGGCACCGCGACCTGCGCGATCGGGCCGGTAATCAGGAATTGCAGCACCTCCATCAGCCTTCGCCCGAGGCCGAACAGACCGACATTGGCGGGGGCGAAGACCAGTCCGATCAGCAGCGGCGTGGCCCGCTGCGATACCTGTCCGATCAAGCTTCCTGCCAGCGACCACAGGCCGAACCGCCACAAGTGCCGCGCTGCCGCTGCATCGAAAGCGGGCTGTGGCCGGTAGCGGGTTGCAATGAACCCGCCAACCAGGCCGAGCAAATTGCCCACCAGCACCTGACCGACCAGGCTCCACACCCCAAAGCCGGTCGCCGCCATCACGATGCCAAGGACCGCTCCCGCCGCCGCCGACAGAACGGACAGCCAGGTCAGGGCGCGGAACCGCAGGGCGTGCGTCAGCTGGGCGTTAAGCAACCCGCCGACTGCCATGATCGGGACCACGGGAGCCAGGGCGAGGACAACGCCTTTCAGCTCCGGCGAGTTGAACCAGATTGACAGCGGGCCAGCCGCAGCGGCCATGCCAATCGCGAAAAGCGCGCCGAGCGACAGGGACGCCCAGAACACCGAATGGAGGTCGCGCGGCGTCACTTCGCGGCGCTGGATCAACGCGACCGAGAAGCCCTGGTCGGCAAACGTTGCGCCAATGAACACGATGGCGGAGGCGATGGAGTAGAGGCCGAATTCGGTCGGGCCCAACAGCCGCGCCATGACCAGGACCGTGCCGACGGCGATGCCCTGGGCCATCCAGTTCATCGCTGCGGTCCAGCGGATGCCGGTCAGCGCCGCGCGACGCAGGTCATGTCCGGTATCGCGCCGAGCCATTCGGTCAGCTCCCACCACGAATTCGCATAGACTTCAGTCCACCGTTGGCAAGGACGGCTCGGAAACTGCGATCGATTTGCCTATGATGTTCTTGAGCCGGGTGCCGCATAGGTTCAGTGGAACAATGTCAGTGCCCTGATTCAAGTGGCTTGCGGAGACTGGTTTGCGCTCTACGCGGGGATCAAGGTCGATACGTCGGCCGATATCAACACAATTGCTTAGTGATTCGCCATGGAGATAATTTGTAAGCCCCTGTACATTGACCCACGGCATGTCTTTCACCTTGGGCCAGCGTTCCTTCTGGCCGTATCGTGTCCATTCGTTATCGTGAACTTGAGCGATTGACGCGTCTTCGAGAGGGGCGCTCATTAAGTCGTTGCGGACGAAGAAGACGTTGAACCCATGCCGATGGGCGCCAACCAGCGTATACCCCTTGCGAGATGACAGCTTGACCATTGCGGCAAGGGAGACACTGCGGAACTCCTGCTCCACCTCCGGCTTGTTCCAGGCGAAGAAGTCATCGCTGTAGGGGATGGTCAGTGATAGGTTTCCGGGAATGATGTCGTGCGTTTCGAAGACGCAAATCCTGGGTCTGATTTCCTCGATCGCCTCCCAAATGTGATAGTCGTTGCCGTCCATGTCGAGCGACAAAAGGTCGACCTCGCCGTGGGCGCCAGAGGCCGAAAGAAGGCCATTGACGTTACTCCGAGTGATCCAGGCCGTTGTGATCGTCGGCTTGATCAAGAGGCAGTCTCGCTGCTTCGCGAAAAAATTGGTCGCAGCGGTGGCGTTACCTTCGTCACCGTCGAACAAGTAGCCCTTGAAGCCGTGATTGATGATTAGATTGGCGGCCATGCACTCTCGACCATCGCCGCAACACATCTCGACAACGGTTTTCGTTTTGATGCCGACTAGTGCAAGCAAATAGAGAATTATACCATCTTCCTCAAACTGCGAATAGCAGCGGAAACCAGCGTCCGCGATGTCTGGATAGGTTTTGATGCCAGCGGCTTTGTTTGAGTAATATCGAGCCAGCAGGCCCTTCTGTAACTGCTGCTCTACTGTCGGGAACTTGAGGTCCATGTCCTCGATCAAGTCGCGCAGAAAAATGCGCACACGCTCGATCCATCTACGCTTGAACGACATCCCGTCCTCCGAACTTCGAGCGCCATCGAATTAGCAGGGATTAAACTCATGGCAAGCGGGCCGCTGTCCCATTCGGTCAGCTCCTGCCCCTGGCGGCAATGGTGCCGTACGCAACACCTAGATAATAGGCCACGTCCATCGTCGCGTCCAAGCGCTCCGGCGATCCCGTGGGCGCTTGATAGGCCCGGCGTGCATAGCGAGCCGCCAGCCGAAAGGTTTGACGCAAGCTTTCGCCGGGAATTTGATGGGACCGCTGCGTTATCCGGTCGGAATAGCCCTGCCAGAAGAACCGCCGCCGAAACCAGCCGACCTGGATCCGTTCGGCCGGCGCATGATGCCTTACTATCATGTCCGGGCGGTAGATCGCACGCCACCCGAGCGAAGTCAGCCGATGCTGCAAGGCCGCTTCCTCGTTGGAAACCAGCCGTCTTCCGCGGCGGCCCAATTGTTCGTTGAACCCTCCCGCCTGTTCGAGCGCGGTTCGTGCGATCGCCATATTCGCCCCAACCACATTCTCGTCCTCGCCGAGTGCTCGGCGCGCCTCGCCATAGTCCAGCATCGACAGGAAGGGCACCATCCTGTCGCTGAGCCATGCGGGCCTCGGAACTTCCCAGATCGGCTCGATCTTGCCGCCGATGATGCCGGTGCGGCCATCATCGCGCGATATCTCATCCGCCAAAGCCCGGTACCAGCCGGATCGCGGGATGGCGTCGTCGTCGAGATATGCCACGAAGCGCGCGGCGCTTGCACGCCAGCCGCGGTTGCGCGCACGCGACAGACCGGGAACCGGTTCAATAACGACCCGCCGCCGCGCCGGATCGGCCGCGGCCCATTCGCGCGCCAGCTTCAACGATGAATCGCGCGAGCCATTGTCGACAATGATCGCGTCCCAATCCAAGCGGTCGCTTTCCAATCGGTCGATGCCGGCCAGCGCCTTGGCCAGGCCGTCCGCCCGATTGTAGGTGCACACAACGATTGAGAGCAGCGGATCGCTCACCATCCCAGCTCCACCTCGATCCGCGCCACGATCCTTTGGGCGATCGCGCCCCAATCGTATCGTTCTTCCGCCAATTGCCGTGCCGCGCGCGATCGTTCCTCCAGATCCGGCGCTGCGACCAGCTTGCGGATGGCGCTGGGGAACCCGTCCATCTCCGCGATAAGGATTGCCAGGCCGGTGGAGTCTTCAACGCCCCGCCCGCCAAAAGGGGTGGTCACGATCGGCAGGCCGGCGGCGAGATATTCGAACATTTTGACGTTGCTGCCCGAACCTGCGGTCATTGGATTGAGCGCTATGTCGGCGGCGATGAAATAAGGATCGAGCTCGCCTATGCCGCCCGTGACAGTGACATTGTCCGGAAACGGGCTGCGCAGCGCGTCTCCCACCGAACCGACAATGTCGAAGTGGATTTCGGGCAGCCGGGAGGCGAGATCAATCACCGCCCGCGCCGCATCGATATTCGGCCCCCAATTGGAGCCAATGAATAGTGCGTGCGGAACCCCATCCACAACCTGCCGTGCGCGTCGAGCAAATGCCCGGGCTGAGGCAATGGGGGCGAAGCTCGCGCAATCGACACCGTTGGGCGCGACCATTACCTTGTCCGGATCGCAACCAAAGTCGTCGATTGCGTATTGGTGATCGAGGTCGGAACAGGTTATGACAAGGTTGGCGCGCCGCATCGCCCGCCGCTCTACCTCGTAGAGCGCTCGCGCGGCCTTACCGGCCCAGCTGGACTCCCCTTGGCGGTCCATCCAGATTCGCCATTCGATGTTGTGGGCGTCCAGCACGACGAAATGATCATCCCTGAGATAGGGAGCGGCCAAGTCCCAGTTCTGCGGATGCTCGAATATCACGACATGGTGGTTGGCCATGCCGCGCGCCACCTGCCTACTGCGCGCCAACGGGCGAGGAAGCAAGGTTGCGGCCACCTGCGGGGCATTCAGCTGCCTCAGAAGCCGGTTGCCGACCAGCAGAGCCGGATTGAAATAGATGCCCTCGACATAACCGGGCGCGATCGGATTATCCTTGTCGATAACCAGCCCGCCGACACCGGTGCGGACCGAAGCATTGCTGATCTGGTAGATTTCCCACCCCGCCGCGGCATAGCCCCGATTGAGATAGTGGATCCGTTTTGTGCCGCCCGTGTTCGGGCGCTTGGTGCCGTAGGGACTGATCGTCAGCGCTCTACGCCTCCTATCGGTGGACATGGCCCGCCAGCCCCATGGCCTATTTGATGCCAAGCACGCGTTTGATCGGTTTGGTCAACCCGGTCGCCCGCGCGACCCATTCGGCCGCATGGCGGGCGTCCCGCTTCCATTGTTGCGCCTTGGGCAAATAGCGGAAATCGGGATAGGTGCGGTTAATCCCCTGATGCATCCAATCGGCGCTATTGTTACCGTGCGCCAGCTTGGTGAAGATTGATGTGTCGCCGATAAAGCGGTCGAGCGTCCAGTTCGGCTCCTCCATCAAGAATTCATGAAGCATCCGGCAACTCGGAATGCGGATGTCGTCGACAAGCATGGTGCCGCCGATGGCAAGGCGCGCCTCGGTGTACATCCAATCGACACAGGGGTGAGGGAATCCGTGCGCCCCATCGATATAGACCAGGTGCAGTTCGCCATCGAGCTTCGGCAGCATCTCGCAGGAAGGACCAATTGCGAATGTGACGTTGGCGTGATCGATGTCGTATTTATTGCAAAAGCTGCGGACCCGAACTTGCTCGTCAGCGCTTGGGGTGACGGTCACATGATCGGCTCCAGATTCGGCGGCAACCACGGTCGAATAGCCACAGCCTGTTTCCAGCGAGCGCACGTCGGGTTTCAGGCGCTGCTGCAGGAAATCGAGGATTTCCCACTGCGACTTCCAATTTTTCGGCTCGTCGTCAGAACCATGAAAGTTAGGCATTTCTGCCCGTAAGATTTCAATGGCCTTCGTCACATCGTACCCCCCCGCCAATGGATATTGCCCGAAGCAGCTGCTAAATCGCACGCAGCTTCACTGCTAAACTCCTTGGCCAGGCAAATGCAAAATATGGCTAGTGCGAGTTTGACACATTGCCCTGGCGTTCGCGTGATGTGCCGACGACGCGGCGCAGCAAATCCTCCATTTTGTCGAGCCAGCGCGTTTCGGAGAAATGACTTACGGCGCGATTGCGCGCATTTTCCCGCATTTCAGCCAGCCGCTCTGGTTGCGCTGCTAGTGCGCGAACCGCAGCACAAACCGCTTCGCTGTCACCGGCAGGCAAGGCAATCCCGTTGGCCGGGGGATCGACCACCTCGGCAACCGCCCCGCCTGCGCTGCACAAGACAGGCGTGCCGCAGGCCATCGCCTCGGCGGCGGCGTAGCCGAAACCTTCCAGCCGGGAAGGAAATAGCAATAGGTCAGCGGCGCGATATGCGCTGCGCAATTGTTCACGCGAGACCCTGCCCAGCACTCGCGCCTCGACGGGGACCGAGATGCCCGGTTCAGGCGGCGGGCCAATTACCGTCAGGCGGAAGTCCTTTCCCAGCATTTCAAGCGCCTGTGCCACCACCTCAAAGGCCTTGCGACGGCTGGGCTTGCCGACCCACAGCAATTCGAAGGTGCCCTTGCCGCGGCCTGCCTTCTCGGGCGTGAAAAAGTCGGTATCCACGCCATTCGGAACGACTTCACATGCGACTTCGCCAAACGTATCGCGAATCTGACGTGCTGCATGGTGGCTAACGGTCACTGTTGCAGCCGAACGGCGCAGCGCAGCCCGCTCCATCGGAAGGATAAAGTTGCGATGGTATATGCGCTGCGGCAAGCTTTTGAAGGCTGCCATGGCTGGATCGTGAACGACATGGTGTAGCACAGTCAAAAGCGGCGCCGGCTTGGCGAACGCTGCGGCATTCCAGCTATTGGCTATTGTCACATCGGGCTGTGTGGCCGGCCCCGGCGCTGCCCATGGCAGATATTGCATGCCATGAGGTAGCAACATGAGGCCAACAGCATGTCCGCGCGCGGCAAGCCCCCCGGCCAAACGACGTGCCCATACTTCCGCACCCGTATCCGTGCGAATCGTCGGCATCCAGATTTTCACCGCACTTGTCCCTCCGCGGCGAGTGCGCCGTCATAAATTTTGACAACATCGTCCGCGACGCGGCCCCAGGAATAGGCCTGGCGCGAGCGGGCAATGGCGGCGGTCAGATATTCGCTGCGTCGGGTTTCGTCCCAGGCAGCGACCTTAGCGATCTTGTCGCGCCAGGCTGGTGGATCGCCGGGCGGAACCAGGAAGCCGGTTTCGCCATCGATCACCGCCTCGACCAGGCCGCCAGTCGCCGAAGCGAGGACCACTCCTCCCACCGCCGAAGCCTCGACGGCGACCAGGCCGAAACCCTCGAACTCGCCGGAAGCGGGCTCGATATTCGGCACGATTACACACAGCGCGTTGCGGTATTCGGCCACCAGCGCGTCCTTGTCCAAAGAGCCAAGATAGTCGACGCGCGGATCATCCAGTATCGCCGCTTCGGCCTTGGCCCAGATCGGACCGGCGACCTTCAGCCGAATTTCGGGTGGCAGTAGTGGCAGGACATTGCGGACGAACCACAAGCAACCTTTCTGCTCGATCAGCCGGCCTGCGAACAGCAAATGCCGGCCATGAGGCGGGACCGACGCGGATCCGGCGAGATCGGTAGCGAGCGGGACGACGGCGACGCCAAGCCAGCCACTCTCCGCTGCGACGCGGGCCGTCGCGGATGAATTGGCGATCACCGTCGCATTGCGATTGAGCCATGCGCCGAGGCGGAGATAGGCGCCGTAAAGCCGCCCTTTCCATCCCCCTCTGCGATGATAGCTGACGTCGGTTCCATGGGCAGACAGGAGGACGGCGGGACGAGGATTTCCGAACCTAGCCAGCAGCGCAAACGGCCAGCATGCCATGTCGCCGATGTGAATAATCGCCGGCGGCTCCTTTCGCCGCAGATAGTCCCGGGCGACGCCGGCCGCGAAGCCCAGGATCGACCAGGCCGTCGGCGGCAATCCATTGGCTCGGCCAGGGAGTGCGGCAAGGTCGAGGTTTACGCGCCGCGCAAGCTCGCCGGTCAGCCTTGCGCTATAGGTTTCCATGCCCCCGACGGCGGGCGGCCACTTGCGCGTGATGAAGAGGACCGTCCGCGGGGGCGAAGTCTTCGAAACCATTGCGACGGCCTAAGCCGCCGCTGCCTCTCGGTCCAGATCGGCCCGCTTGCGCTTCTCCGCAGCGGTCTTGAGCTGGCCGCAGGCGGCGTCGATGTCGCGCCCTCGCGGGGTGCGCACCGGGGCCGAAATGCCGGCCTCGAACACGATATTGCTGAACGCCCGGATCCGCTCGTCGGTCGAGCATTCGTACGGCGCGCCCGGCCAGGGATTGAACGGGATCAAATTGACCTTGGCCGGCAGCTTGTACTGCTTGATCAGCCGCACCAGCTCGCGCGCGTCGGCGTCGCTGTCGTTCTTGTCCTTCAGCATCACATATTCGAAGGTGATGCGGCGGGCATTGTTGGCACCGGGATAGGCGGCGCAGGCGGCGAGCAATTCCTCGATGCCGTACTTCTTGTTCAAGGGCACGATCTCGTCGCGGATTTCCTTGGTCACCGCGTGGAGTGACACCGCCAGATTGACGCCGATCTCCTCGCCGGCGCGGTCCATCATCGGCACCACGCCCGAGGTCGAGAGCGTAATGCGGCGCTTGGAAAGGCCGAGGCCGTCGCCATCCATGACGATCTTCAGCGCGTCGCGGACATTGTCGAAATTGTAGAGCGGCTCGCCCATGCCCATCATGACGATGTTGGTCAGCATCCGGCCTTCGGGGCTGGACGGCCATTCGCCGAGCGCGTCGCGGGCCAGCATCACCTGGCCGACGATCTCGCCAGGCTCGAGATTGCGGACCAGCTTCATCGTGCCGGTGTGGCAGAAACGGCAATTGAGCGTGCACCCGACCTGGCTCGACACGCACAGAGTGCCGCGGTCGGCGTCGGGGATGAACACCATTTCGAAATCATGGCCGTCGTGCGTGCGCAGCAGCCATTTGCGCGTGCCGTCGGTCGACACTTGCGCCTCGACCACCTCCGGCCGGGTAATGGCGAAGCGCTCGATCAGCCACGGCTGCTGGGCCTTGGCGATGTCGGTCATCTTGGCGAAATCGCTGACCCCGCGATTGTAGATCCAGTGCCAGATTTGCTTGGCGCGGAGCTTGGCCTGCTTCGGCTCCAGGCCGGCTTCCTCAAGCGCGCCCCGGATTGCTTCCCTGGAGCGGCCGATCAATTCGACCTTGCCGTCGGCACGCGGAGCGGCCGCGCGCGGCACGGGCACGGGATCGACGGGGCCGGGAATCGGCATCAAGGATGTATCGGCGCTCATGGCAGGTGGGCGCCAATATAAGAATTATCAGCGATTTACCAGTGTTACGGAGCAGGCCGCCGCCGCGTCGATTGCCAGCGGCGCACCGTCCAGGCTGTAACGGTCGACGATCCGGCCGCCGCCCGGGCTTCTCGCTTCGACCCGCATGCCGCTGTTGGAGCGTATCGCGGCGATGATCGCCTGTTCCTGCTTGGGCCCGCGGCTCCAGGCCATGTCGCCCTGGCTCATCAACAGGAATGGCTGGTCGCCAATCGTCAGCATGACGGTGGCGCCAGGACGCGGCAGGCGGCTCAGGCGAACGGCCAGCTGGCCGTGGCGCGGCCCGCCGGCATCGAACGCCAGGCTAGCCCGGGCCGGCGGGCGATCCTTGATCGTCGCACCGACTGATTTCGCCGCCGCCTCGCAGGTGCGGCCCTGGCTCAGCGTCGCCCACTGCCCATCGGCGGCGACGATCGACGGCGCCGCTGCCAGCGTCAGAAATGAAAATATGGCGAGTTCCAAACGCGCAGCCACCAGCCCATCAGCGCGACGCCCAGCGCAATCGCGATCCCATAGGGAATGGGCCCTCCGCGCCGAAGCAGCAAGACCTTGCCGCGCGTTGCATCGGACCAGGGCATGCGCCGGACCAAGATGATCAGTAACGCTTCGATCCCGCCGGCAATGGCGATCGCAACCAGCAGTTTCCACCCGTCGCTGAGGTTGAACCACAGCGCCGAGGCCGACAGCAGCTTGATATCACCGCCGCCCATCCAGCCACGACCGAACATGAAGGTGCCGATCGCCAGCACCGCCGTGAACAGCAGGAAATTCTGCCACAGGCCGCTGATCGGACCGTCAAGCACCAGCGCGGCGAAGGCGCCGATCGCGATCAGGCCCGAAATCCAGTCGCTGATCCTGAGGCGCCAGCCGTCCTGGATCGCCGCCAGCACCAGCAGCAGCAACAGGAATCCGGCCAGCCAGTCGGGGGCCGTCAGCAACAGCTTCATTTGGGGCCGTCCAGCGCGGCAAGGTTTGCGGCCGCCTTGGCATACCAACGGCTCCTTAGTTCGATTGCCTGGGCGAAAGCCGCTTCGGCGCGTTGCCGCTGGTCGCTGGCGGCGGCGACCACGCCGGTGTCGTTGAGCCGCGACGCATAGGCTTCGTCATTCTCGCCCTGCATCCTGGGCGGCAGGTCGGCGGCGACCGCCTCGCGCGCCAGTTCGAGGTTGTTGGCCAGGCGCGGCAGCTTGGGATCGATCGTCGCGGCGCGCTCGAAGCTGGCCAGTGCCTCGGCCCAATGGCCCCTGAGCATCATCGACCAGCCCTGGTTGTTGACAATTTCGGCGCGGCCCGGCTCCAGCTGGGCGGCGCGGGCGTACGCCGCATCGGCTTCATCCCACCGGCCCTGCTCGTCGGCCGCCACGCCGCGCGCGTTCCACGCCCGCCAGCCGGCGCCGGGCACCTGGGTTGCCCGATCCAGCAGCGCGGTGGCTTCGGCGTCGCGGCCGAGGTGCAGCGCCGCGATTCCGCCGCGCTCAAGCAGTAGCGCTTCATTGGGATGGTTGGCGAGCAGCGCCTTGTACAGGTTCAACGCCGTTTCATATTCACCGCGGGCCAGCGAAAGGTCGGCCAGCAGCCGATCGACCGGCTCCCCCCGGGCACCGGCGGCGACCGCCGTCCCGAGCATCGCCTTGGCCTGGTCGAGCCGCCCGGCGGCAATGGCGCGCCCGGCTTCGCTCAGCGAAATCGCCGACGACGGAGCGGCAGGCTGCGGTGGCGCCGCGGGCGCCGGATCGGCCAGGGCCAATGCCAGCGCCAGGCTAAGGATCATGCCCTGGGCTTGAGCGCGCTCTCGCGTGCCGCGTCACGTCCGAGCAGGATGGTAAGGCCGCCGCTGCCGGCTGCGCGCCGCTCCAGCTCGAAGCCGAACTGGGCCGCCAGCCGCTGTGCCCGCGCCGCATCGGCCGGCGTGAACTGGATCACGCTTTGCCGGCGCACCGCCGGCGCATCGCCGATCTCGGCGCCCTTGAACCCGCGCATCGCCAGGAAGGCGCGGGTGCGCGCCGCCAGCCCCTGGACCCGGGCGGCGTTGAGCAGGGTCACCGCCGGCTGCGCCTTGCGCTCGAACTGGATGGTCGTACTGGTCGCCGTCCTGGTGACGCTCTTCGCCTCCCACTTCTGCTCCGGCTGCGTTAGCAGCGCCACTTCGCGCAGCGACAGCCGCTCCAGCCGCATCTGGGCAAGCGGTTGCTCAACCGCCACCGGCGCGGAGCGTGGCGGCGCGAGGGCTACCGTCACACTTTGCGCCGGTGGCGGCGGCAGCACGGGAACCGAGCCAGGCACTTCACGCGGCGCCTCGGGGGCGACGACGCGCGTTGCCAACTCAGTCTTGACCCGTGCGGCTTCGTCACGCTGTCCCTGGGCATCCAGGGACTGGGCGAAGAGGGAATAAATCTCGGTGTTGGCGGGATCGACCGCCAGCGCCAATTCATAATTGCGACGCGACAAATCGATCCGGCCCATGCGGTCGTAGCATGTCGCCAGCCCGATCAACGCCGGCACGCTGTCCGGCTGCTCGCGCAGCGCCTTGCGATAGGATTCGAGCGCCAGGCCGACATTCCCGAGAGCCAGCTGGGCATTGCCTTCGGCGACGCGGAAATTGGCCGGCTGCGATCCTTGCGCCAGCGGCTGCTTGATCGAGCGCACCTCGATGCTGCTGGTGCTGCACGACGCGGCAGCGATCGCCGCTGTCGTCCAGATGAGTGTTAAAGACCGCTTCATGGTCACCTCGCAATCGCTGGCAGGACTATCCTGATCGTTCTTATTACCGCCGGCAGCATCAGCACGCCGATCATCACCGGCAACATGCAGGTCACCAGCGGAATCGACAGCAGCACCGGCAAGCGGTGCGCCTTCTCCTCGGCACGCATTCGCCGCCGTTCGCGCATCTCCGATGCATAGACGCGCAGCGTCTGGGCAATCGACGAGCCCAACTTGTTCGACTGGATCAGCAGGGTGGCGAAGGCGCGGATCTCGTCGGCTCCGGCACGGTCGGCCATGCGCCGCAGCGCGTCCTCCTGGCTGCGGCCGGCGCGAAGCTCGAGCACCACCGAACCAAACTGTTCGGCCAGCAACGGATGCGACCGGGTCATTTCCATGCCGACCCGGCTGAACGCCGCTTCCATGCCGAGGCCCGCCTCGACGCACACCAACATGAGGTCGAGCGCATCGGGGAAGCCGTTAATAATATCCTGCTGGCGACGGTCCGCCTTGGCCCGGATCCACAGGCTCGGCAGATAGAGCCCAAACAGGGCCGCGATCATGCCGACCAGATAGATTTTGATCGCCGACGGCGAGCTGCCGCCGGCCCACATGAAGCCGATCGCCGCGATCGGGAAACCCAAAACGGCCATCAGGCGGATAAGCGAGTAAATCCTGGGGGCAGAATCCTGCGTATAGCCGGCCGCGACCAGCCGGCTGCGCAGCGTCGCGTCCTTGGTGTCGACCAGCGGCACGCCCGCTTTCTCGATCGCCGATACCAGCGAGATCCAGGCCCCGCGGGCGTCATGCACGCGCAGGCCAGCCCCCGGAATGATGCCTTCATCGTCGATCGAAGAAGACGAGCCAGTCGATAGGCGTCGCCGAACCTCGCGCCGCTCCTCGACCGTCAGCGTGACGCCAAACGTCACCGCGGCCACCGCCAGGAACAGCAGGATCAGCAGCGCCATCCGGGCGGTATTGTTGGCGAGGAGCTCGGTCATCCGCCTACACCTTCAAATCGATCATGCGCCGGATCGAGAAAAAACCGATCAGGTACATAATGAGCAGGACGACATATCCCGGCAAAAATGCTGGGTCGTCGGCGACATCGAGGTAGAAACGGGGATTGCCGATAAACAGGATGGTGAAAGCGATGATCGGCAATGCGGTCAACATCGCCGCGGTCATCCGTCCTTCGCTCGACAGCGCCCGCACCTTGAGCATCATCGATGCCCGCTCGCGGATCACCTGGCTCAAATTCTCAAGGATCTCGGCGAGGTTGCCGCCCGTTTCATTCTGAACGGCCAGGCTGACCACGAACATCCGCATATCATCGAGGTCCCATCGGTCGGCCATCGCGCTCAATGCGTCGCGCAGGTCAGCGCCGTAGGTCACCTCGTCGACGACGATTCCGAACTGGCTGCCGATCGGATCGGGCATTTCGACCGTCAGCAGGTCGAGCGCGGCGGCAATCGGGTGACCGGCGCGCAGGCCGCGCACGAACACGTCGAGCGCGACCGGGAACTGGTCCTGCATCTTCTTGCGCATGCGCGTGGCGCGAATATTGAAATAGAGCATCGGCAGTCCGGCGCCGATCAGGAACGAGAAGGTCGCCAGGATCAGCACCCGGCCCCCGCCTAGCGCGACATTGCCGATGATCATGAACAATAGGATGCCAAGGAAGATCAGCACGGGCGCCAGCAGCAGCGCCAGCATCAGCCGGCCCGTCGGCATGGCTACGCCAGCCGCCATCAGCGTCTTTTCAAAGGCGATTGCCGGCCGGGCGATGATCTCCGGCAATCCCTCGGGGATGTTGCTTGCCCGGCGGCGCAGCAGCTGCATCGCCTCGCCGCGCGACACCCCGCGGCCGATCAGGTCGAGCCGCTGGTTGATCGCCTGGGTTTCAAGCCGCCGGCCGACAATGACCGAGACGATCCGCTCGACCGCAAATACCACCGCCGCGAAGACGAGAACGAGGACAAGCGCGCGGATCCAGATGTCGCTCATGCTTCGAAATTCCTGTCCGGACGGAACAGGTCGGCCGCCAGAGTAACGCCGTGCGAGGTGACCTGCTCGAGGAAGCGCGGGCGGATGCCGCTCGCTTCGAACCGGCCTTGGACCATCCCGTCGTTACCGATGCCGGTTTGGCGGTAGCGGAAAATCTCCTGCATGGTGATGACGTCGCCTTCCATGCCGCTGATTTCCGACAGGCTGACCAGCCTTCGGCGGCCGTCGCTGAGACGCGCGACCTGGACCACGACGTGAATCGCTGAGGCAATCTGCGCGCGGGCCGAGCGGGCCGGGACGTCGATTCCGCTCATGCCGATCATCTGTTCGACACGGCTGAGCGCATCGCGCGGCGTATTGGCGTGGACGGTGGTCATCGAACCGTCGTGGCCGGTGTTCATCGCCTGCAGCATGTCGAACGCCTCGCCGGCGCGAACCTCGCCGACGATGATCCGGTCGGGCCGCATGCGCAGCGAGTTCTTGACCAGGTCGCGCTGCAATATCTCGCCCTTGCCTTCGATATTGGCGGGGCGGGTTTCGAGCCGGGCAACATGCTCCTGCTGCAATTGAAGCTCGGCCGAATCCTCGATCGTGACGATCCGCTCACGATTGTCGATGAACGCCGACATGGCGTTGAGCATGGTCGTCTTGCCGGAGCCGGTGCCGCCCGAAATCAGCACGTTGAGACGCGCCGCGACGACGGCCTTCAGCACTTCGGCGACCTGGCTCGGGACCGATCCGATCTCGGTCAGCCGAGCCATGCTGATCGGCGTCTTGGCGAATTTGCGGATTGACAGCAGCGCGCCGTCGAGCGCCAGCGGCGGCACCACAGCATTGACGCGGCTGCCGTCGGCCAGGCGGGCGTCGACCATCGGCGCCGATTCATCGACCCGCCGTCCAACTGCCGAGACGATTTTCTGGATGATGCGGATCAGATGCCGTTCGTCTTTGAACCGCACCGCTGACGGCTCGAGGACACCAAAACGCTCGACGAACACGCTGTCATGGCCGTTGACCAAAATGTCGGTGATCGTGGCATCCTTGAGCAGCGGCTCCAGCGGCCCGAGGCCGAGCAGCTCATCGAGCACATCGTCGACCAATCGCCTGCGCTCGGCCGTGTTCAGGGCATGGCGCTGCTTGTCGAGCTCTTCGAGGACGATATCGCCAACCTCGTCCTCGATCTGCTCGCGTGACATCGTGTCGAGCGCGCTCAAGTTGATCAGGCCCAATAGCCGCTGGTGCAGCTCAACCTTGAGGTCGGTGTGGAGTTCCTTAGCGGCGAACGCACCGGCATCGCCGGTGGTCCTGAGCTTGCGATCTTCCTCGGTCCGCTCGGCGACTTCTTCGGGCGAGACCTGGTCCTTGGGTTTGCGGATCTGCCACATGGTCAGCGCTCCAATCCAAGGGCGCCGGCAACGCCGCGCTCCAGCGCGTCGAAGTCCCGGCAGAGCGACGACTTGCGCTTGACCTGGTCGATCGAAATGCCCCGGTCGATTGCCTGGCTCATCGTCTCATGGTCATTGGCGATGCAGTAGGACACCGGCTTCCGCAACACCCGCTCGGCATCGGCTTCGCTCAGCGTCCGGAAGAAGCCCTTCTCGGCCCGATTGATCACCACGCGAACGTCAAGATTGGTGAGATCCTGTTCGACCAGCAGATCAAGCTGGCGGCGGGCGCGGTGTAGGCTGGGGACCCTTAGCTCGGTGACCAGCAGCACCAGGTCAGACCGCGCCAGCAGCGACAGCGACCAGTTGGTCCAGTTGGTCGGAAGGTCAACGAACACCGTGCCGAACTCAGCCACGGCAATGTCCATGATCGCCAGCAGCTGGTCGCTGGTCAACAGCTCCAGCGGCATGATATCATGCGGCGCCGAAATGACCTTCAGACCGCTCTCGTCCTGGGTTGCGGTCGACCGCAGCAAATCGCCATCGAGCCGCTTGCCGGCATCCACCAAATCCTTGAACGTCAGCGCCGACTGCACTCCCAACTGAAGGGCGGCATTGCCGAACTGGACGTCGAGGTCGATTAGGCAGGCTTCACGCCCTGCCTTCGCTTCATTGGCGGCGAACCGCGCGGCGAGTTGGGTCAGCAATGCGGTGGCGCCAATGCCACCCTCGCTCTTGATGATCGTGACAATCTTCTGATGGCCGGCGCGCGGCCGCGGACCCTGGGCCGCCACCATCCGGCGGATCGGGTCGAGCGCTGTCTCCAATTCTTCGGGGTCCAGCGGCAGCGGCACGACATCGTGCGCGCCGGCGCGGACCAGCGCGCGAACCAGCTTCATCGATGGCTCGTACGACGCCGCGATCAGCGGCACCGGGCCTTCGGCGAGCTTCTTGAACCGGGCGAGCGAACGATCATCGCCGTCGGTTACCTGGACCACCGCCGCGGCAGCGCCGGACAGTATGGACGATTCGATGTCGGCAGCCGTGTCGACGATTACCAGCTCCAGCGGGAAGCCGGCGGCATGGGCGCCAACCAATTCATTGGCTTCGCCTTCGGCGCCGGCCAGCAACAGCCGCACCGGTGCAGGGCCAGTATCGGCCATCCACTGGGCATTGGGTCGGTCAGGGTTATGTACGCTCATCACACGCTACCTCAATTCGAAAAGGTTCCAGAGCTGTCCTCGGCGGTCAGCGTTGCGGAAGCCGCGGGCAAATCCCAACCGCCAAAACCGAGCAAGAAAATTGGCCTAAATCGCATGTCCCGCAGACTGACAGTCACCAGCGGCTGCACATCCATCGTTTCGTCAGCGCTTCCAGCGTAGCCGAAGCCGGAACCCGAATATCGAACGACGACATTGGCGGCAGTGACTTCAGGATTCATCTGCGTCATGCGTTGGACTATGACGCCGAATGCGTCCGGATCGACATCGCCGGCTCCGCCTGGGCACGGAGCCGTTTCGCAAGTGCAACTTGTGTTGGTGCACTCTAGCGTTCCGAGCGCGCTGGCCGGAATCAGATCACCATTTTTGATCGTTCCGGCGATGTAGCTGGCCCCGACAAGGTCGGGCGACACCGGGGTCGTGACGATCGCAATTCGCGCGCCCATCTGGGTCGCTTTTTCGGATTCATTGAGCTGCCAGAAGAAGCGGCCCAAATCGATGATCCCGAACAGCAGCAGGATCAACAGTGGCAGGACCAGCGCAAATTCGGCCGCGCTGGACGCCCGTCGGTCATTGAGCAGCATGAAAAGCGACCGGCTCATGACCCGATCACCGGCGCTTCGGATTCCGCCCGCAGGCAGAGATTTGCGGTCGGCATGCCAAGCTCGCCCAGCACCGACCGGTAACTGATCGCGGCGCTGACCTTGACCACCGGAATGTCGCCGACCAACGAGGAGTAAATCCCGCTATAGTCGTTGGCATCGACGCAACGGATGGTAACGGTGATCGGCTGGGCAACCCCGGTGCAGGTGCGGGCCCAATAGGCGCTGCTGAAACGGCCCGTACCGGCACCGGTAACGGTCCCTGTCCGGGTGACATTCTTGATCAGCGTGTCGGCCGACGAACTGATGGTGTTGGGGCATGTATAATTCGCCTCGAGCGGCAGGCGGGCAGCATAGCGCGCGCCATCGCGAACCTGTTTGACCAGCCCATGCTCATCGAGGAAATAATTGCCGGCCTCGGCGCTGCCGAACATCAGTGCCAGCAGGAACGGCAGGACCATCACCATTTCCGCCGCGGCCGAGCCGTCGTCGCGCTTGAAGGGATTCGGCAGCTTCATCAGCGCACCAGATAGGGCCGGCTGCGGCTATAATATTGGAATCCGCCGCTCCCGCCGACGGGCTGGGCGGGGCCAACCACCTCGCCATAAATTTCCTTGTCGTCGGTCGACTGGGTCGCGCCTGCGATACCGGTTTCCGCTGCCGATCGCTGCAACGACGGCTCGGTCAGGAAAATGTCGAACACCCGCAGGATGATATAATCCTCGAACGCCGCCCCCTTGCCATGGAGGTTGTCGCAATTGGCGGCGACGATTGGCAACACGCGGCGATCCTTGACCGTTGTGGCTGCTGCGGTCGCAAACTGCGGCTTGTTGAAGGCGCACTGCTTTGTGATGCTCCAATTTTGTCCCTGCTTGTTCCATGCTCCAGTCGAGATCAGCTTCGGGTCAAGCTTGCCGGTGGCAATGTTGGCGATCTCCCACTGGTAGACCTGGTAGCGGGTCAGCGTCGAGGCGGTCGCTCCGTTGCCAACGGCGGCCGCGATCGTCGCTGCCGTCTCGCCCGGATGATTGGCCGCGATATATCCGGCCCGATCCCAGTTGGCGTCGCCGAAATTCTGCGCCCCGCCCGCCGTTGGGCAGGTGCCCGTATAATGGCACGTGTCGCGACCAAATTGCCGCGCATCCTTGTTCTGGGCGAAGTCCGCATATTGCACTTGACCTGTGGGATCCTGCGGCCTGCCGCCTGCGGGAGTACCGCAAGCCGGCGAGGTGGTCGGCTGCGCGGCCTGCCGAATGGTATAGGTCATCAGCCGAGTCATGTCCTTGCGCGTGTCTTGCGCGGGACAGGCGAAGCCGGTCGATGGAACGCATTTGCTGGCGTCATTTTTGTTTTGACCGGCGTAGACATCCATCCGCGTGTTGATCGCGTCGGTCGCATTCTTGTTACCCGGCTCGGTCGAATTGTCGTCGGTGCTCTGACAGCCGTTCAGGCCGTTGCCGAGCAGAGCATTGAGCACCGCCGGGTTGCCGTTGCCGAAGTCGAGGTAGCCATAATTGCCCGGCGCCCAGGCACTGCCGCCCGCGGTCTTCATGATGATTCCCTTGCCGATGTCGGCATCGGTCGGAAAATCGTCCGACGGGGCGCAAACCAGCAACGGCGCGACGTTGCAGATCGATGATTCGACGCCCGCCACCGCGGTTGCCACAGCGTCATGGGCAAATGCGCCGACGATCGGGGTCAGCGCATATCTGGCCGCCCGGACCTTGGTCGTAACGATGACAAAGGTCGTTTTGTTGTCGCCATTGGCATCGCCATCGGCAACCGCCGTGCAGGCGGCGGCATTGTCCTGGATGGCGTCGTCGAACTCGCTGCAAAATTTGATGGTCTGAATTTCGACGGCCGAACCATCGGAGCTAGCGTCGTTGGCAAACCGCGTCAGATTTTCAGCCAGCCGGTCCTTGGAATTTGACGTGATCGCATCGCGGGCGCGCTGGCCGGCGCCATCGGCGCGGTCGAGCTGGGTCGCCGCCGCCAATGCTGCCTGGTCGGCTGCCTGCTGCAATTCGGTATCAAGGGTCGCGAAGCGGGCATAATCGAAGGCGATTCCACCCGCGCCGATCAGCGCAAACATCGACAGCGCGACAATCGGTGCCACCGCCGCGCTGTTATCGCCTCCATGTCCAAAAAGACGCCGCCTCATCTCCCCGCATCCTCAGCTTCCCGGAGTGTTCCCGCCGCCGACGCCGGACGCTCCGCCGCCATTGCTGCCATTGCCGCCATTGCCGCCGGAGTTCACCGCCTTGACCGTGCCCTTGCGGTAACGTTCGGTCGCCTTCTGCGCCTTCTCGCCATGATAGCCGGGCTGCAGGGCGTCGGCCGGATATTGCGGATCCGGGTCGACCGTCTGGACCGCCATGTCATAGCGCACCGCTTCGCCGAAGCCCGGATCGACCGGGGTGCAGCCCGCCGCCGCGAACAGCACCGCACCGGTCGAAAGCAGAAGAACCTTAGTACGCATGGCCATAGTCCTTCTCCAGCTTGGAGGGATCGAGCGCCGCCATTCCGCCAGGGCCAGCCGTGGCCGGTCCCCGCGGCATTTCGCCGGTCGGGCGACCCACCGGTGACGGCTGGGTCGGCGCCAGCGGATTGACTCCGACGCCGCTGTCGGTGCGGCCCAGCAGGAACAGGTCGACCTCGTCCGGCGGGCCGGCGCGATCAGTCGGCACCTTCATCGCCGCCGCCTTGACCGGCCGGACCAGCCGCGGCGTGACGATGATCACCAGCTCGGTCTCTTCCTTCTGGAAGTTGGTCGAGCGGAACAGCGCGCCGATGATCGGGATCGAGCCCAGGATCGGGAATTGCCGGACGGTATCCTGGAAGTCGCGGCGGATCAGGCCGGCCAGCGCGAAGCTCTCGCCGTCGCGCAGCTCGACCGTCGTCTTCGCGCGGCGGGTCTGCAGGCCCGGCACGCGCAAATTGTTGACGACCACCGAGGCGGTCGGATCGATCGAGCTGACCTCCGGCGCGACTTCGAGGTTGATTACCCCGTCGGCCAGCACTGTCGGCGTGAAGGCCAGGCTGACGCCGAACTGCT
Source organism: Sphingomonas sp. (assembly GCF_023266535.1). Classification (GTDB taxonomy): domain Bacteria; phylum Pseudomonadota; class Alphaproteobacteria; order Sphingomonadales; family Sphingomonadaceae; genus Sphingomicrobium. The sequence continues at coordinate 24,501 of NZ_JAHFPY010000036.1, forward strand.
TGAACTGGACCGATATTGACGTTCCGCCGCCATCGCTGCCTGAACTTTGCGCGACCGGGATCGGGAATTCGCCGCCGGCGAGGAAGCTCGCCGTCTCGCCCGACAAGGCAACCAGCGTCGGCTCCGCCAGCGTTGTCACGACACCCTTGCGCTCCAGCGCGTTGAAAGTCGCGTCGATATCTAGCCCGCCGATGTGGAACACCCGGGTCAATATGCCGAAGCTGTCGACAATCGCCCCGAGCGACAGCTGCGGCGGATTGGGCGTGGTTGTGGTCGTCGTAACGCCGCCGACGGTGGAACTGGTGGTGGTCGTGCCGGTCGAGCTGACCAGACTGGCGCCGCCGCCGAACGCGCCCTGGAAGCCGTGGTCCCCGCTACCGGTGACGAAGCTGCTGAAGCCGAGGTCCTTCAGCGCGCCGCGCTTGATCTCGGAGAAGCGGACCTCGAGCATCACCTGCTGGGACGATCCGATCGACAACAGGTTGATGACCTTGCCCGGGGCATAGGTTTCGGCGAGTTGGACCGCCCTGTCGGCGGCCGGGCCGGAGCTGACCACGCCTTCCAGCACGATCGATTCATTGGCGATGCGCGCGCCGACCGTGTCGTTTGGCATCAGCTCGCTGAGCTGGCGCTTCAGCCCGATCACGTCGGGCCCGACAGCCACATCGATCACCGCGATCAGCATGTTGCGCCGGTCGTAAAGCGTGAGGTTGGTAGTCCCCATCTTCTTGCCCAGCACATAGAGCGAGCGATCGGAGAGCGGCAGCACGTCGGCGATGTCGGGACTGCCGATCAGCGCCTTGGCGAAGGGCCGGTCGGTCCGTAGCACCTGGCTCTTGTTGACCGGCACCGCCAGCTCCCCGGCGCGAACCCCGTCGGCTTCGCTGACCGTGACCTGCGCGGCAGCAGGCGAAGCTGCTGCCAACGCTGCCGAACTACAAGCGATGGCGGCGCCCGCAAGCGCGCCCTTAACGGTCCTGCTGAGCATAGCCCCCCACCTCATAGTCCCTGGATTCCATTCCCCGCGTGACGCTAACCGTCGACGTCCGCGGCACCACCACCTTGAACACCGGCACGCGCGGCCGGTGGACCCGGACAACGGGCGCCGTGGCGACGGCCGGCGCTGTGCCGGCTGGTGAACCGGGCGGCTTCGAACCGTAATAGCTGTAGCGCAGGTCAGCGAGGCTGACCGTTTCGATCTTCTGGATATTCTGTTCCTCGCCGGGCTTGCGCAGGACGAGGCTCAATTCGCCCAGCTGCTGACCAAGCGCGACCTTCTGCGCGTCGATCGGCGTCAGCTCGAGCGTCGCGGTCCGAGACACATTGGGTTTGCCATCCGGATTGTTGGCGTTCTGATCCATGGCGATAACGCGGATGTTCTGCAGCAGCACGTCGGTGACCTGCGAACCGTCGCCATTGATCGGCTGGCGCGTGATCAGGACGTCCACGGTGTCATTGGGTTTGACGAAGCCGGCCACGCCGGAAACGTCGTTGATGCGGACCGTCGCGGCGCGCATGCCGTCGGGCAGCAGCGCGGCGATCGAGGCCGCCTGGCCCTCACCGGTCAGGTCGGCAGCGATCAGCGGCTGGTTGACCTGGATAGAGCGGAGCGCGACGCGGCGCTTACCCTCGGGCAGCAGCTCCTTCAGCGTTTTGTACGATCCCGGCGGCAGGCTGGCGGCGGGATATTCGACGAATTTGACCTTGTCGGGCGTGACTTCGTTGCCGTAGGTCAAAGGTAAGGAAGCGACCGCGATGCGGACCATGCCCTGCGGCTGTCCGGCGGCTAACTGCCTTTCCTTCCCGGTCAGATAGGTGTTGGC
>NZ_JAHFPY010000037.1 GCF_023266535.1 Sphingomonas sp.
GGCGCCTTCTATCGGAGCCAGCATGAGCTGATCTTGGTGTTCAAGCACGGCCACGAACCCCATCAGAACCACTTCAAGCTGGGTGAAACCGGTCGCTATCGCACTAACGTCCTGGAATACGCTGGGGCCAACGGTTTCTATAAGGGCCGCAACCAGGATCTCGAAGCCCATGAGACCGTCAAGCCGACGGCCTTGATCGCCGATCTCTTGCTCGATTGTTCGAGCCGCGGCGATTTAGTGCTGGATGCATTTGCTGGTTCGGGCAGCACCCTGCTGGCGGCGCATCACACTGGTCGCCGAGGCGCTGCGATCGAGATTGATCCACTCTATGTGGACACGGCGCTCGAGCGATTGGTGCTGGCCACCGGGCTCGTCCCTTACCATCTCGACGGTCGTACGTTCGACGAAGTCGCGGCCGAGCGCCTCGCTGGGATGGAGGCCGCCCAGTGAGCTCTCAAGACTATGCGGTAGGCTACAAGAAGCCGCCCAAACAGCATCAGTTCAAGCCCGGCCAGTCCGGCAATTCGAGGGGCAGGCCGAACGGGGCGCGCGGCCTCAAGACCGATCTTAAGGCCGAGCTCGAAGGCCGCATGACGATCCGCATCAACGGCGATCCCGTCACCGACACACGTCAGCGCCTATTTGTCCGCGCCTTGGCGTCGAAGGCGGCGACCGGTGACATAAGGGCGGCGCAAACTTTGTCGCAGCTCATCCTCCAGGTCCTGGGCACTGAGGATCGAGGGACCGCACGCCAAACCCTGTCTACAGGCGATCAGGCGATCCTCGACGAGTTGATCAAGAACGCTGACATTGGCGATTCAGCATGCTCAGAGGGCGCACCTCAAGTCCCGCCGAGTAAAGATTGACCAGTCCGCGCCTGGTCACCCATCGAGACTTAGAGCGCAGGGGGATAGACGATCCCGTTGCCCTCCTCCGTAGGCTGATGCGCCACGATTTTTGCGCATTTCTGCGCAAGGCATTCCCAGCAATCCGTGGCGGCGCACCGCTCTCTTGGAACTGGCACCTCGATGCGATCGCTTATGAGCTCGGGCGCATGGCGTCCGGCCAATCCCGAAATCTGCTGGTTACGATGCCGCCTCGAAACCTGAAGTCGATCACCATTTCGGTGGCTTGGGTGGCGTGGATGCTGGGCCGCGACCCGCGGCTCAATTTCGTCTGCGTGAGCTACTCTAATGAATTGTCGGCCAAGATGGCGCGCGATTGCATCTCCCTGATCCAAAGCGATTGGTACCGCGCATTATTTCCGGCGACGAACCTCTCGCCCAAACGATCCGCGACCTGGGATTTCGAGACCACCGTCGGAGGCGGCCGACTTGCCACATCAATCACCGGAACGCTGACCGGGCGCGGGGGCTCAATCATCATCGTCGATGACCCAATCAAGCCGGACGAAGCCCATTCGGAAACCACCCGAAATTCGGTCAACCAATGGTTTCGGTCGACGCTGTCCTCGCGCCTTGACGATAAAGAACGTGGCGGCACCATCGTCGTCATGCAGCGCCTCCACCAGGACGACCTTGCTGGCATGCTGATGGAGGCAGGAGGTTGGGTTGAACTGTCGCTGCCGGCGATCGCGCAAGAAGATCAATCCATTCCCTTACCAGGCGGACGCATCCGCCATCGCAAGGCCGGGGAATTGCTCCATCCCGAGCGGGAGTCTCAAGCTGTCCTGGACCAGCTTCGTTTGACCATGGGATCTTTCGACTTCTCGGCTCAGTATTTGCAGCAGCCCATTCCGGCGACTGGCAACCTCATCAAATCGGAATGGCTGAAATACTTCGCCGGGGGCTTCGATCCGCGAGGTGAGCCGGGCCAGATCGTTCAATCCTGGGATACCGCAAGCAAGGACGGGACGTTTAGCGATTATTCGGCATGCGTTACGGCCCATCTCCAGCGTGGGACTATCAAGCTGCTCGACGTCTTTCGCGAGCGACTAGCGTTCCCAGCACTAAAGTCCGCATGCATTCGCCTGGCGCGCAAACACAATGCCAGCGTCCTGCTGATTGAAGACGCGGCTTCAGGTACGCAGCTACTTCAGACGTTGAGGTCAGAGTGCCCCAGCGGTGTACCCCGGCCGATTGGTCGCAAGCCCGAAGCGGATAAAGTGTCGCGGGTGGCAGGCGTAAGCGCCCAGGTTGAAAGCGGTCAGCTGTGGCTCCCAGTTGACGCGCCGTGGCTAGCATCCTTCCAAGCCGAACTGCTCGGTTTTCCCAATGCCCGATATGACGATCAGGTCGACGCCCTTAGCCAGTTGTTGAGTTGGTCACGAAAAGCATTTCCTCGGCGGGTAAGAGCAGTCGCGCCACCTATCATCCTTAGGTCGCCCGATCCTTGCGACTACTTCTCCTGAGGAGAGCGCCTATGCCTTGGCTGGAGACGGTTTGATCAGGTCGGCGGGTTCAACGCCAAGCGCGACTGCGAGCTCGTAGAGCGTCACCACTGTCGGGTTCCGCTTACCGCGCTCAAGATCGCTGATGTATTGCTGGCTAAGCCCGGACGCCGCTGACAATTGTTCCTGGGTCATCCCGCGCGCACGTCGGAAATGTTCCGCATTCCTGCCGACGAGTTTCCGCATATCCATGCAGAAACTCTTGGCTTTCCCTAGCGAGGGAGTTTATCAACTATAATATGTATTAGCCATATATGGGGACGAAGTCGGATGTCGCCATCATTCACCGCTTTGCTTATCGCTCTGCAAGCGTCGTCAACCACAGCACCATTCGAATTTCGCGGTTTGACGGTCGCAACGACGGAAGCGGAGGCTGTTCAGCGCGGCATTGTGAACTCGTGCAAGAAGCATTTGATTCCTGGCGTGCGCGAGTGCGCCTTAACGGATCGATCACTTGCGGGCCGATCGACGCTCTTTGGTGTCGTGCAATTTCGCCAAGGGCGGATGGTCCACATTGGTGCGCTCGTGTCGTCGCAATATTTTGGCTTGGTCAGGGGTGCTTTGGACGAGCGCTACGGGAAGCCGTGCTTGGTCAATCCATCGACCGAGCGAAGGCGAGGGCCTGGTGACTCAATCTATTGGTGCTTTGACGACGGAGCAGTGCGCTTGCAGCAATATGCAACCGGCGGAATGACGAGCTTCAGCTACTACGCGCGAAGCTACGACGACCTAATCGGCGATCTTCGTCCCAGCATTGATTTTTAGTCTGTGCGATCTTCCCTAAATGGGGGTCCGCCGTATTGCGGCCCGGCACCCACCCTTGAGCGACCCGAACCCGGTTTCACATAAGATCCGGTGTCCTGCTGTTGCGGGGTCTAGTCACGCGTGAGTTGTCGCAGCGCTTCTTCGAGCTGAGGTCGAAGCGCTTCGTCGCCTTCAATAAGCGTCCAAACCTCATTCGAGATGCGCTCAAATTCCGGCTGGTTGGCCAGCTCCTCGCCCAGCTCTTCGGTCAAGAGCGCGCGCACGAATTTTTTCCGCAGGTCGCCGTCTCCAAAAGCATCGGACCCTTCGATCGCCTTGAATCGCTGAAGCGGTCCTGGGCTTGCCCGGTTCGCACCGGCCGAAGAACGCGAGCGGTTCTTGGCGGCCCGCTGCAGCTGCGCCCTCAGCTGGAGGACAATCTGGTCGACTTTGCCGATACCGGTCATGATGCTGTGCCAGAAGCCCCTAGTGCTGCGTCGGCTTGGCGCCGAACTGGTTGAGGAGAAAACTCGCCGCCGAAATACTGTCGTCGCCGGCCGCGGTCCCCGCTGCTTCGCCGGCCTCAAGGCCACGAACTTCGTCGATGATGAGCTGCATGTCGCGGTTGAGGGGAAGGTTTTCCGGGTTGGCGGCAATACCAGCTTCGAGGTGGCGGATCGTTTCGCCGAACTCGTCACGGATCAAGTGGGTAAGGCCAGCGACGAACGTGCGAAGATAATGGTCCCTGGGAAGCAAGGCGAGCGGTCCCCAAACGGACAGCGCCTCGGCTGGATCGCCGGACGTCAACAGGAAGAAGCCCAGCTGGAAGCGGGCGATGGCAAACTCAGGAGCAAGCTCAACCGATTTCCTCAAAGCCGGAAGGGCCTCGATTGGCCGGCCCAAACCGGCGAGCAGAGATCCGCGCAAGAAGTGCAACCTCGCATCATCGGGATATTCAACGAGCAGCCGGTCAGTCTGGGCCATCTCGTCATCCGCGCCCGACTGGATTGCCTCGACCAGGGACGCGAAAGTCTGTTCATCGCACAAACGAGGCTCATTGGTGGTCACGTCAAATTCTCCTTGCTGATCTTCTTTCTGAGCTTGCCGAGCGCCGAATGATGAAGCTGCGACACTCGCCCGCGCGATACGCCGATCAAATCGGCGATTTGGGTGAAGCTTAGGCCATGCTCGTAATGGTTGACGATGACCATGGCTTCCCGTTCGGGCAGAAATTCCACCGCTCTTGCCAGTAGCTGCTGGGTCTGGCGCCAGACCAAAGTATCATAGGCGCTTGCACCAGGATCGGGATCGTCGTCGCCAGCAATCAGTCTGGTCTCGGACAACATCAGACCGACCGCGAGCCCGACGGCGATCTCGGCAATCCGCTCGATCGCGTCCTTACCGTCCTCCGCCTGTTCTTTCAGTGATTGCAATCGCTCACGCTCAAGCCGGCGCCTGGTGCTGTGCTGGGCGTCAAGCTCGGAATTCCGGGAAAAGCCGTCGCGGATCGAGCCCAGGATCCGGCGGCGGGCAAAGCCACGGAACGGCGCCCCGCGCAGCGGATCGAAACTGTCGATCGCCTGAAGGAGGCCTTCATAGGCCCATTGCTCGGCATCAGACGTAAGGCTGCAATCGGTCGTGGGCCGCCAATGGCGGGTGGCAATTGAGCGGGCGTAGGGACGGTACAAATGGAACAAGGGTTCGCGCGCCTCCTGCCTGTTATCGAACCTCAGCGTCGCCCAGAGCAAGGCCTCGACCCGTTCGGGCCGGGTGATGATCCTCAGGCCACGGGAGCGCTCCACCTTCATCGAAAGCTGCCAAGCACTCCCTCGATGACCAGTCGCCAACCGTCGATCAGGACGAACATCAAGAGCTTGATCGGAAGCGAGATCGTCGCCGGTGGGACCATCATCATACCTAAGGACAGGAGGATCGCCGAAATCACCAAATCGATAATGAGAAAGGGCAGTAAGATCATGAAGCCGATGGTGAAGGAGACCCTCAGCTCGTTCAAAAGGAAGGCGGGGGCGAGCTTCATCACCTCGACCTCTTCCGGCGTATTGGGGACCGGCGTCTTGGCGATGGCGTAAATCGATTCAATGTCGCTGTCGCGGGTCTGCGCCAGCATGAAGTCGCGCAACGGCGCGCTCCCCTTCGAAAGCGCCTGTTCGGTGGAGATGCGGCCCGCAACATAGGGCTGGTAGGCGTCCTGGCTGATGCGGGAGATGACCGGCGACATGGTGAAAGCAGTGAGGAAAAGGGCGAGGCTGATCAGCACCGCATTGGGTGGGGTTTCGGGCATGCCGAAGGCATGGCGAACCATGGCGAGCACGATCACGGTCCGCACAAAGCTGGTCATGCAAATGACGATCGCCGGCAGGAACGCGAGCATGGAGAGATAGAGCGCGGTCCGGACCATCTCCGGCGCGCCGGCGGTGGTGGGGACGATCGCCGCCGAAGCGGGCGCTGCGACAAGCAAAACCAGGCCAAGTCCAATAGGGGTCAGATAGGCGAGCCTCATGATGAGGCTCCTTCGCTAGCCTGCGGCTCGACTTTTTCCTTGCTCAAGACCTGGCCGTCACCAGGGGTCAAAAGCAGCAGATATTCTTCGTCGCGAAAGCGGATGAGCGAGATGCTGTGTTGGACGGTAAGGCGGCGAACTTCGCGCACATCGATCAAGGGTTCGGCCTGGACCAGTCGGCGAATGAAAAGGGGGGTCCGCCCGCCGGCGCGATGCTTCAAATAGAGGATGGCGAGCAGGGCCATCACCAGACAGAGGATGAGCGCTCCGACGATGCGCACGATAGAGACGTCGGGCGAGCCGCCTCCCCCCAATTGCTGGGCAGCGAGCGGAGCGGGCGCGATCAGTGCACCAAGCGCCGCAATCGTCTTTATTTGGACACTCGAGATCATCGGGCGATGTCGATGATCCGAACGCCATATTGGTCGCCGATCGCAACCAGCTCGCCGCGAGCAACAGCAACCCCATTCAAACGAAGCTCGACATCCTTTTCTAGCGACGCATCGAGGGTCACGCTCGAACCTTTGTCGAGCTTCATCAGTTCGGCAACCGTCATCCTGGCGGTCCCAACGACGGCTTCCAACTCGACCTCGACCGAGCCGATGAGGTCAGGATCGACACCGGCGGCGCCAAGCTCATCGCCAACCAGCTTCACTGGCTGCTTCTTGTCCGTCACCTTGCCATCTTCTTTCGTTCCTTGAGGTTGATCGTCGCTTTGGGCCCGTCGGCCGCGATGGTGCCGCTGAGCCCGGTCGGCCGGCCGGCTGCCCTTAACGCGACGGCTCCGCTTGCTGCATCCAGCAGGACGACATCGCCTGGGGCGAGCTGCTCCAGCTCGGACAAGGTGATTGAGCCCTTGCCAAAGGCGGCATCGATCTCGACCGACTGTGGCCCAAGCGCACTGGTAATGCCGGTAAGCTTCCCCCGGATCGAGGCGGGCGCAAGCCGTTTGCGCCAGGCGATCATCTCCGACCTATCAATCGCCATCAGAAGGGAGGTACCGCTCCGGCGAAGGCTAATTTCCCACATCATCGAGCCGCCGAGGCCAAGCGCCTCGCAGTTGATGCGGGCAGCGGTTGGACGGCCGACAAGCGCGGCGATGCGCTCGACCAGATCGTCGAGGGCGCGAAGCGTTATATCCTCGAACAGCGGCCGATCGGCGCTCTGCACCGCATTGGCCGCAACCTGGCGGTCGAGCATCGCCTCGGCAAGCACCAACTGGCCGGTTTCGTCGAAGGCAAGGCCGCAAAGCCCGTCAATGCTCCGCCAATTGGGAAAGCGCGGCGCCATCCCTCCCACTTCGCGAAGGCGCGGGCGAACGCTCGCGCTCGCTTTGGCAAACCAGTGGCTGCTCCATTCGCCGATGAGCTGCTGGACGGCCCGCTCGAAATGAACGGGATCCATCGCGCCTGCCGGGAGCCAGGGTTTCGTGGCGGTCATCGCTTCCTCGTCGGTCCCTTATCCGCCTCAGCCCTGGCCACGGATGCCGAACAGCTGCTGGATCATATCGTTGGCGACGCTGATGATCTGGGAAGAGGCCTGGTAGCCGCGTTGGATGGTGATCAAATCGCCAAACTGCTTGGCCAGATCGACGTTGGAGGCTTCAAGCCGATGCGACACCACCCGGCCGACTTTCTCCGACGCGCTCGACATGAGTTCTCTTCCAGCATCGCCCTTATCGGCATAAAGCCCGCCGCTCCGTTCCTGGAGCGCCTGGGGGTCGCGGAAATCGGCGATGGCGATGGCGCCGAGCACCTGTTTTTGCTGATTGGAATAGCCAAGCTCGAGCTCGCCCTCGGCATTCACCGTAACGCTGGTGATGGTGCCGATACCCTGGCCGTCTACCGATGAGGTCCTGAGCGTTGAGACCTGCCCTGAAGAGAAAGAGGTGACGTTCGACGAAAAATCGAGTGTTACCGATAGGCCGTTGGCGGCATCGTCGAACACCAGCTTGGAAGTCGCCGGGTCGACCACGCCGACGTTGAACTTCAATGTCTGAGTTCCGATCGTCACATTCTTGTCGTCGGTGACGGTGACGGTCCATTCGCCGGGCGCCCCGGCGGCGGGCTTATCGAACTTCACCTGCCAAGTGTGAGCAGTGCCGACCGCGTCATAAACCTTGATATCGCTTAGCCCATAGGTGGTGGCAGTGGATGACAGATTGTCGGCGAATTTGATGGTGGTGGTTTTGGCCGGAAGGCTGGTCCGCGAAGCGTCGATCGAGAGCGTCACCGCCCGGCCCGATCCGTCGAGCGTAGCAAGTTTATAGTCGGTCCCGGCAAGGACGATAAAGCCGTCCTTATCGACTTCGAAGCTTCCGGTCCTGGTGTAGAAGACCTCATCGCCCCGCGTCAGAACGAGGAAACCAGTACCATCGATCGCAAGGTCGAGGTCGCGCTGCGTCTGGCGAAGTTCGCCTTGGGTAAAATCGCGCTGAATTCCGCCAAGCTCGACACCGGCGCCAGGCGAGGAAGAAGTGCCCGACAAGGAGAGGCCGCCATTATTCGCCGAACCGACGATGTCAGTGAAGCTGACGTTCGACGACTTAAAGCCCGAGCTGTTCAAGTTGGAGACGTTGCCGCTCACCTGCTGGAGCCCGCGCGAATAGGCGTTTAGGCCCGAGAGGCCGATATAAATGGCACCGAACATGGCTAATTTCCTTCCTTGATGCTGGTGACGGCAGATATCGAGATATTGCTGATGGTCTGGTCCTGGGCGGTCTTGATGGCGATCTTGGGCGCGCCATTGTCAAAGGTGACCGCGACCACCTTGCCCGACAGCGTCGCCGAACCCGCAGGGATCTCTACCGTCCGGCCGAGGAGGCTGGCCGCCTGCACATTGGCTTGGGCGGTCGCCATCTGTTCGAGCCGGTCATTCCCGGTCTGGCCGATCTGGATCTGCGAGAATTGGGCGAGCTGGGAGACGAACTCGAAATTGTCCATCGGCTTTAAAGGATCTTGGTAGGTCAGCTGCGTCAGGATGATCTTCAACAGTGATTCAAAGCTGAGCCCGAAGGCGTCGGTCGCGGCCTGCTGGGTCGAGCTGGATTGGGACTGCGCCGCAGTTTGTGCGTCGGAAATGGGTGAGACTTGCATCAGCCCACTCCCGGCTGACCGGGCATCATCCGGCGGCCGTTGAACCAAAGATCGTCAACGCCAAGGTCATGAGTTGTCATCAGCTCAGCGACGGCCGTGGCAAGCGCTTCTTCCTCAGCCTCGGAGAGGTAGCGGGCCGGTCCGATGATGCGGACCGAGTCACCGTCGATGAAAGCACGAAACGGGGTCGAGCCGAGGTCGAGCCGGACCGGCGGGTTATGCGCACGGGTGGGTTTGGCTGGGCCCTCTTCGCCGATCTGCGGACTCTCGCCAGGTACGGCCCTCGGTTCGGCCGGCGAGGCGGCCGGCTGCTTACCGTGGTCACGTCCCGCCGCCTGGGGCGGAAGCTCAGGAACGTGTCGCGGGGCCTTCTTTAGGACGGCGGCCATGTGATCCGCCGTCGGTTCGCCCGGGATCGTTTCCGGCCGAGGCTGTCCGTCCTCCGCCGGGCCGCCTGGCGGCAGGGGATGCGGCACTTCTGCAAATGCCGACTGCTCCACTGGCCCCTCAGCGAGGTGCTGCTCGAGCTTGGTGAAGAAACCGTCGGCGTTGAACAGATTCGCGCCGCCGCCGGCCGCTCGCTGACCGAGGAAATCCGTCGCCCCGGGGGGTCCGCCTTCAAATTCGCGGACCAGATTTCCGAACCGCGGAATGCCGCCATCGCTGGCCGCTGATCGTGATGTCGGCACCGGTATCGGCAGCGGGGGTGACGGGGGAATTCTCATGCTCATCGCTTTCCAAGCCTCCTTGCCAGCATCAGATCGTCAAGCTCGCTCATCCGCGCCTCATCCAGGACCACCTCGTGGCGGCGCCGGGCCCTGGCCAGCCGCTTTGTGTCGGCCTCGGCCCCGGCTTTGGCGAGACGTGCGGTTGAACCTTTCTCGCCGGCTTCGCGCGCGGCCGCCTCGTGCTGCTTCCTGGCGCCCGACAGGGCCAGCTCTTCGGCGATGACCCGGCCGGCTGCGGAGCGAATCGAACCCGGCCCAAGCAATGACGAGCCAACGCATGCCGACCAGTCCTCAAAGGCATCGAGCGCTTGTTGCCCAGCGTCACGCTCTTGATCCTCGCAGGTCTGGCGGTGGCTCTCCGCCTCGTTCCATTCAGCCCGGGCGATCGCTTCCCGGACTCCAGCAATGGCCGACAACTCTGCAAGCATTCGAACCTCTTGGGCCTTAGCCATGACGGGCCTCCCCAAGCGCATCAGCGAGCTGCTTAACGCCTTGCTCGGTGGGACAATATTCATCCTGCGGTTGAGCAAGGAACTGGCGAAGCGGTTCGCGCCGGGCGATCGCACGGTCGATCAGCGGGTCGGACCCGTTCTTGTAAGCGCCAGATTCGATCAGCACCCTCGCCTCGTTCCAGGCGCTCATCAGGCGAATGGCTTCGGCGATGAGCTTGCGGTGCGAGGTGGGCGTGCGCCGCTCGAGCCCGCGGCTTACGCTCTTGACCACGTCGATCGCCGGAAACAGCGACTGCTCGGCGAGGCTCCGTGAGAGGATGATATGCCCATCCAAGAGCGACTTCATCACCTCAACGATGGGATCGTCGACCTCGTCGGTTTCGCTTAGGACCGTCATCACCGCGCTGATTGCGCCGCCGCCCCGAACCGCGCCGCAGCGCTCGACCAGGCGGGGAAGCGCGGCGAAAACATTGGGCGTATAGGCCCGCAAGGTCGGCGGGGCGCCGGCGGCAAGGCCGATCTCACGCTGGGCCATGGCGAGACGAGTGACTGAATCGATGATGATAAGGACATGGCGGCCCTGGGCGCGCCAATATTCGGCGAGCGCCAACGCTTGAAGCGGCGCCCGCGCGCGTGACGGCGCGCTTTCGTCCGAGGTCGCAGCGACGATGGTGAAGCGCTGTTTGTCTTCACGCTTTTGAATCGACCGCCACAGGCTTTCAACCTCGCGGCCGCGCTCGCCGACCAGGCAGCAAATTACCTGGTCGGCCTCGGTCTGAAATGCGATCTGCTCAATGAGGCTGGTCTTGCCGACGCCGCTAGCGGCGAAAATCCCGATCCGTTGGCCGCGACCGAGCGAGAGCAAAGCGTCGATCGACCTGATGCCGGTCAAAAGCGGCTGGGTCGGCGCCTCGCGGTCGAGCGGTGGCGGAAGGTCACCATGGATGGGCCAGGGCCGGGCGCCGAGGAGCGGCCCTAATTGATCGATCGGCCGGCCGAGCGCGTCGATCGCGCGCCCGGCAAAATCTCCACCTGCCGGTGCAGTGGCGCCCTTGCCCGTTGCAACCACTCTCGATCCGACGCTGATCCCCTCGACCGGTCCGAACGGGCTCAAAAGCAATCGGCCGGGCTCGACGGCGATGATTTCGCTTAAGGTAGGCGGCCCTTCGCCCAAGATTTCGCAAAGTTGGCCGATTGTCCCGGCGGGCCCATCGGCTTCCACCATATGCGAGGCGATCGAGATGACCCGCCCCTGCGCCGGCGCGAGCTCAACCGTGTCCAGCCGTTCGAGCAATTGGTCTTGTGTCAGCATGCGGCAGTCGCAAGCTCATCGAGCAGCTTGGCCAATCGGTCCCATTGGGCGCCCACCCCCAATTCCTCATGGCCCATATGAAGGTCGACCAGGCACTCGCCTGAACGAAGCTTCGGGTCGGCTTCGACCTGAGCTCCCGCGGTGGATCCAAGGGCGGTGATTTCGTCTGCGGAAAAATCGACACCGCTGACCCTAACCCTGACGATGGCCGCCTTGTCCGTCGCGGCAATGCGCTTCTCGATCGAGCCGACGATAAGCTCGCTTCGCCATTCGGGATTGCCGATCAAACGGCCAAGCGCACCCTTGGCAATCAAGATGGCGAGCTGGCCGGTCGAGCTAAGCTTAGCTTCCCAGGCAGCAAGCGCGTTTTCGATCCCGTCGCCGATAAGCGCGAGGCGCTCGGCGGATTTTTCATCTCGCTGCTTACGCCCTGCTTCAAGGCCTTCAGCCCGCGCCTTTTCGAGCCGACCGCCAATACCGCTCTTCAATAGGTCGAGCTCTTCTTCGAGCTCGGCGATGCGCTGTCCAAGCAGGATGGCCGGATCGGCCGCCCGCTCGATGGGCGCCGCACCAGCACCGCCTTGCTCGCCACCGGGCGGGCGGAGTAAGACTTCCGCATGGGCCGCCTTGATCAGGCTCATGCGATCGCCTTCCGCTTTTTCGAGCGCCACGAAAACGGAACCTTGGGCCCGGCCTCGGCCGGAAGCAGCCGCTCGGCATCAAGCAGCGCTTCACGGGTCGCCGGCGTCAAACTGGGCGCTCCGTTCCTCGCCGCCGCCAGGCTTTCGGCCAGCCAGGGCGAGAGGCTGGCGAGCGCATCGAAGCTTGTTTCGGGCCGCTTCTTGATCCGGCCCAGCTGGGCAAGGATCAGTTTCTTCTCCTCATCCTCCAGCCTTTGGAGAATTGCCTTGCGGTCGCCGGCCCCGAGCTGGTGAAGCTCGAGGACGAGGTCAACGAGGGCCGGCGAGGCGCGCTTCATACGCTTTGCTCGATGAGCAGCTGGTCGCGAAGTCGAACATAGAGCTCCTCGCGGTGAACGAGCCGGCGGCGGCGGACCGCCAGGAGCATCATAAAGCCGGCGATTGCCATGGCGCCGAGCGCCGCGAGAGCGATGATATTCCCGTTTAGCATTGCCGCCGGAGATGGGTCGGGCTGGCGCGAAGCCGCGGCCTCGACGGCGCTCGGGGGCACAAGCGCCGGCGCCGGCACCTGCGGCTCGATCAGGAATTGGACATCGTCGCCGGCTGCCGCGGTCACTCCCACCGACCTTGTGATCGCCTGCTCGAGCCCCGCCTGGAGCGAAGCCGGGACCGGCCTTGGCGTAAAGAGTTCGATCCTCACCGCATAATTGCGTTGGTTCGCAGACTTGAGGTCAGGAACCGCTCCATCCTCGCCATCGGGGACCGAAGGCGAGGTGGTGACTTTGACATCGAAGTTAAGGTCGGGGGCAACGGTCGAAATGGCCCCTCCTATCCGCTCGGCATAGGCCCGCTCGAGCTTGGTGGCGGCTGCCATCCGGTCGGGCGCGCTGATCGGCTGGGCGGTCATGAGCTCACCGCGCTGGTTTAAGACCGCGACATTTTCAATCTTGAGGTCGGTAACGGTCGAGGCAACTAGCCGCCGGATGCCCTCGACCCGCTGTTCGTCGATCAGTATCCCGGGCTTGGGAATGATGGTGACCGCCGCGCGCGCTTCGCTCCGGCTGGCGCGGAATAACGAGCGTTCGGGAAGGGCTAGGTGGACCCTGGCATGGGCAATCCCGTCCATTTCCATGATGGTCCGAGCCAATTCGCCCTGGAGCGCTCGCTGGTAATTGATCTTCTGGGCAAAGTCGGTGAGCCCCATGTCAGATTCGTTGAAGAGCTCGAATCCGACCGAGCCGGGTTCGCTGACCGAGCCGCTCTGGACCGCCAGGCGAAGTTCGTCGGCCTGGCCGGCGGGAACGAGGATCGTACCTCCTCCCGATGCCAACCGATAGGGAATTTCCTGCTTCTTGAGCTCGGCGACGATCGCATTGGCTTCGGCGGGTCTCAGCCCCGAGGCCAGCGGTGCGTAATCGGTGCGAAGGAACAGGAAATAGCCCGCGGCAAGAAGTGCAAGCACAGGCAGGAGGATAAGGCCGATGAGCCTTATCTGCTTTGCCTGGCCCGAGGTGATCAGATGGGAGGATGTGGCCATGACGCGTTAAAGCTGCATGTTCATGAGGTCGCGGTAAGCTTCGGTGATCCGCGCCCTCACCTGCATCGCAAGCTCAACTGAAAGGCGCGCTTCTTCAAGCGCAAAGGTCACCTGGTGAACCGGCACGCTGTCATCGACGGCAAAGCGTTTCACCAGCTCGTCGGCTTTCGAAAGCTTGGTCTCCATCGTTTGGAGCCCATGTGCCAGGAGGTCGCCAAAGCTGGTGCCGGCGGATTGGGCGGGCGCCAATGAAGATAGCGGCGAAACCGAGGGGATCATGCCGGCGCCGACCGGCGCGATGGGAGGAATGGCGCTCATGACTGCCGTCCCAGCTCCAGCGCTTTCGAATACATTTGGTGGGCGAGGTTGAGGGCAACCAGATTGGCTTCATAGGCGCGGCTCGTCTGGATCATCAGCGTCATTTCGCCGGCCCGGTCGATATCAGGATAAGTCACAAAGCCTTGCGCATCGGCATGGGGATGCTTGGGATCATGGACCCGGCGCACCGAGCCCGGCTCTTCCTCCAGACCGAGGCTTTGCACCCCAGCTAAAGCGGTTGGCGCGCTACTGTTCATTAGCGAAGCAAAGCCTCCCTTAGGGCCCGAGAGGAGCCTTAAGGGCCGGTAGGCGCCGCCTGAAGCGGTGCGGCTAGTGTTGGCATTGGCAAGGTTCTGGGCAATGACCTGAAGTCGCTGCCACTCAATATCCATGCCGGTCCGGCTGATCGCCATCGCCTCCATTATTGGCCTCCCCGGATCAAAGTTCGCTGCAATGAAAGCTCACGGCTGAGGACATCGACCAGCGCGCCAAATCGCTGGGCCGTCTCGGAGGCCGTCGCCAGCTCAAGGTCGATCCGGTTCTGTGCTGAAGTCCCTGCGGCCGCGGCCTCGTTGAGTTTGGGCTCGACCGCGCGGATGGAAAGTTCGCCTCCCTTGGCGGC
Source organism: Sphingomonas sp. (assembly GCF_023266535.1). Classification (GTDB taxonomy): domain Bacteria; phylum Pseudomonadota; class Alphaproteobacteria; order Sphingomonadales; family Sphingomonadaceae; genus Sphingomicrobium. Next base: position 14,381 of record NZ_JAHFPY010000037.1, read on the forward strand.
CGAGGCGAGCTCCTCCTCGAAGCTGACCCGGACCGGCCGGTAATTGGGGCTATTGGCATTGGCGATATTTTGCGCGGTCGCCTCGGCGCGAAGCGTGAGGCCATCGAGCGCTTTCGTAATAATCGCTGAGATGCTGCTATCCATGATGGCTCCTATTGGACGATGAGTTCGGCGTGGAGAGCGCCGGCGGCTTTGACCGCCTGGAGGATGGCGATCATTCGCCTGGTATTGACCCTGGCCCTGGACAAGGCCTCGACCAGGTCGGCGACACTGGTGTTGGGAAGACGAACGACGGCATCGCCTTGATCTTCGCTGACATCGAGCCTCGTATTGGTGACCGTGAGGCTGCGTATGTCGCGGGCGAAACCATCGATGAAGCTTGGCTGCGAGGCATAGCGATCGCCGGTGACGGTGACGCGCACATCGCCCTGACTGATCACCACGCTCGAGATCATCACGTCGCCGCCGGCGACCACCGTTCCGGTTCGCTCGTTGATGACGACCCGCGCTTCATGCTCCGGCTCGATCATGAGCGACTGGATTTCGGCGGCGAAGGAGGCGAGGTCGTTGGATCCGCCTTGATATGCGATCCGAACTTCATCGGCGTTTCGGGCGACCGCGACATTGGCGCCGAAGCGGTTGTTGATCGCATTGGCGATACGGCTGGCGGTCGAAAAATTGGGCTCGGCCAGCAGGAAATTGATGGTGCCATTAGCACCGACGATCGAAGCGTCGACCGAGCGCTCGACCGTGGCTCCGCCTTGCAATACCGCCGTCGTCGGATAGTTGCGTTGCTGGCTGTTCAAATCGGATTCAAAGCTATGCCCTCCAGTGACGATCGGCCCTTGGGCGAGAGCATAAACCCGCTGGTCGGGCGCCATCAGCGGCGTCATCAAAAGCGCTCCGCCGGCAAGGCTCCGCGCATCGCCGATCGACGAGACAGTGACGTCAAGCTTGTCGCCGACGTTGGCTGACGCCGGAAGCTTGGCGATGACGATCACCACCGCAACGTTGCGGCTCGAAATCTGATCTTCCGTGACGCTCGTTCCGAGCCGGCTCAGGACATTTTTCAATGCCTGCTGAGTGACTGCGTTACGGCGGGTATCGCCTGATCCGGCCAGGCCGGTCACCAACCCATAGCCAATTAGCGAATTCTCTCGCCAGCCGTCAAACCGGCCGATCGCAGAGAGCGGCACCTGTTGCGCGGCGGCCGGGGCGGACACGCCGATCAGGGCGATAAGCAGGGCAAGCACTAGGTGCCGCATCAAGTCAGCCCCAGGAAACTGAAGATCTTGTTGATGATGCCGGGCTTGGCGCTACGCGAAACGAAGCCCTTCCCGTCATAGTCGATCTCGGCGTCCGCGATTCGGCTGGAAAGGACGCTGTTGTCGCTGGCGATGTCGGCGGTCCGCACTCGGCCCTTAACCGCGACGCGGGTTCGCTCGCCGTTGATGCGGAGCCATTGATCGCCGCCAACGACCAGGTCGCCGTTGGGCAGAACCGCTTGAACGGTCAGGGACATTTGGGTGACGAAGCGCTCGCTGCGGCGCACTTCGCCGCGACCCGCATAGCCGCCGCCAAACTGGAGTTCGCCGCTTTCGGAGAGATGCCCGCCCGAGATCGAGCCGGACAGATCGGTCGCCTTGCGCGAGTTGTTCTGGGCCGAATTGGTAGCCTCGGCAGCCTGGAAAATATTGATTGTCAGTATGTCGCCGATTGCCGAGGCGCGGCGATCCGCCGTCATCGCCGACCAGCTTGGATCCTGGTAAAGATTGTCGGCCCGGCCGGCCGAGGCCAGGCCGAGCAGGGCAAGGCAAAGCCACCTAGTCATTCGATGCGCTTTCCCGCACGTCGATGGTCGCGGCGAAGACTTCGCCATCGTCGGTGCGCACGAAGATGCGCCGGTCCTGCGGCCGCGCGCCCTGGAGCGCGGTCACCGGCCGTTCGATTGTAATCGGCCCGACGTGAGACACGAGCGTCAAACGGTCCCCCCTCGATATGGCTGTCGCCACCGGCGAGGAATCGCCCGAATCCACGGGCGCGGCCGGAACGGCGGCAAGCAGAAAGGCGGTGAGCGCGATCATTGGCTTAGCGGCGAAGCCCGTTGGCGAGACCCATGAACTGGTCCGCGGCCTGGACCACCTGGGCATTGGCGGCATAGGCGCGCTGGACCATCAGGAGTTGGACCATTTCTTCATTGAGCTCGACGGTCGAGCGCTCGAGCGAGCCCTGGAGTATGAGGCCAGCACCATCTTCGCCGGGCTTGGCTTCGTCCAGCCGCGCGCTGTCGAGCGCCCGGTAAAGGCCGCCGTCCATCCGCTCGACCGAGGCGGGGTCGTCGACCTTGACCAGCATGATCTGGCCAATCTCGACGATTTCGTCAGCGCTGGTCTTGGCACGGACCACACCGTCGGAGCCGATCTCGATCGCCTTGGCGTCGGTCGGGATCGAGATCGCGGCTTTGAGCTCAAGTCCAGATGCGGTCATCAGCTGGCCTTCGGTCCCTACCTTCAGGCCGCCACCACGCCACAGCAGGGTTTGGCCGCCGGGGCCCATCAGCTCGATGAAGCCGGCGCCATTGATGGCGAGATCGGTTGGGTTGCCGGTGGAGTCGATCCGGCCCTGCTCATTGAGGAGATAGAGCGCATCGGATTCGACGCCGGCGTTCGACACCTCACCCGAAAGCGCGCTCGCCGGCGTGGCGCCGTCGACCGGCTGCGAGGCCAGCACTTCGGAGAAGCGCACTTCGGTCCGCTTGAACGCCGTGGTGTTGATGTTGGAGATGTTGTTGGCGATGGTGTCGAGCGCCTTCTGCTGCGCGTCGAGCCCGATGGCCGCGATCTGGAATGCACCGCTCATAGTTTTCCCGCCTGCTCCTATCGTTGCCCGAAGGTGGTGATCGCTCGGCCGATCAGATCGTCGTAAGTTTGAACGAGCTTCGCGCCGCCTTCGGCGTTGCGCATCGCTTCCATCATCGCGACCATCTCGTCGGCCAGCGCGACGTTGGACGTTTCGACCATGCCCTGGTGAAGCTGCACTTCCTTGACCTCCTCAGCGTCCGACAGAGCGAAAAAGGATCCACCGAGGGCACGCGTCTCGACACCGTCGCCGGGCTGGAACAAGGCGATCCTGCCGACCGCCGCGCCGTCCTGGAGGACGGTGCCGTCGCCGAGGATTTGAGCATTGGCGAAGGGCAGCACGATGTCCCCGTCGGCACCCTGCACCGCCATACCCTGGGCGTTGACCAGCCGCCCGTCGCCGTCGCGGTGGAACTGGCCCTGCCGCGAATAGACGATGTTTCCGTTGGCGCCGGCGAGGCGGAAAAAACCCGCCCCGCCGATGGCGAGATCGTACGGATTTCCGGTCTTGGAAAGCTTGCCCTGTGTCAGGTCGACGCGGCTCTTCTCAACTGTGCTGGGCGCAAGCGTGCTCGCTTCCGAAACGGCGTCGGAATAGAGTTTTTGTGATTTGAAACCTGGAGTCGTCAGGTTGGCGACGTTGTTGGCCGTCGCCTCCATTCGACGTTCGGAAACACTCAGGATCGCTCGCGCCGACTCGATCAAGTCGGCCATTCCACCCCCAAACTTTCGGCGGGATGGTTAATGGTCGGGGAGCCGACTGATTCGCAAGCTGGATTCTTTCGCCACTTTATTTTTTGGAATTGGTTCCGTTCAATTTCTCCCTCTGCACGTAGAGAGAATTTGATCGGGGTTGGACTGATGCATCCGAGCCACAGTTTTGGTTAACGGGCGTGAACCGTGGCCAAATGTTCATAAAGTTCACGTCGCGAGGGCCCGCCCTCCTCCGCGCACGCCTTCCCTCGGCCACGCTGCGCCGGGCTTCGACCCAGGCGTCGAATTCCTCGATCGTCATGTCCTGCCCAGCCCGTGCCGCCATCAGCCGTCCTCCAATTTTGGCGACGGCCTATGAACCAGATAGGTTCTGTAGGACAGCGATTTTTGCTTGACGTCGTCGGCAGCTGATCGAGGCGGGAGATCAGGATTTGGGAGACGCGGGAATTAGTGCATTTAGTAAACTGTCACCGTAATCTAATTCCACCTGTCACCGTAATCCCAATCCTATTGAAATAATATGGGCAGGTCTCTCTCTTGGCTGAGTCTTGCTAGATCAATAAGCCGTTGCAGCAAAGGAACTCCATCAATATCGAAGAAACAATCATAAAATGTTGCTGCTTCAATTTTAGCCGACTTAGCGACCTCCGTTTTCCATCCCGCTGGAAGGGTTACGGGCGGATAGTTTTGAAATTCGCTAGCAATCTCCGTCAACTCGCGCTCCAGTTTGATAGCATCGGTAGAATTCCATTCGCCATCATTATCGGGATGCAATATTAGCGTGGGAAAACGGCTTCCAACTCTACCTCCCTCAAGTGCTGCCACGACCGCTTCCCGAAAGAAGGCGAAATCCGCATAAGAACCGATCTCAACTCCATCGAGTTCTTCGTCACCATCAAAAATCGTCAAATAAAGACCCACTATCGCCTCACGATCTGGATGTGTGCGGGATTTTCACTGATGAGCGACGACAAGTCATCGTAGAACTCACATTGCTGGCGAACATTCAAAACTAGAGTTTTCCCTTCCTGAATCGCCCTGAAGAGCAATAGCCGGATTTGGTAAGTAGCGTGCAAATGGGAGGCGCTCTTCAATAGATGGATTTGATTCCCAACCTCGGCGTCCGGTCGCGTCGCTCGCGGTACCGGCCTGGCGAAATCATGCTTCACAAGATTCTCCTAATTGTTCATTTTGTCACGTTGACGCCCCAGCGGTTCAGCCACTGGTTGAATGTCGGATTGATGGGACGGGCTGTGGAAAGTGTAAAGTCCGTTCCTGTTGATACCGAGCGATACGTCTGTAACCGCAACTGATAGCTGGAATTCAGCGTGCTCGATCCGCTCTTGCGCTCAAAGAATCCACCGTCAATCGCATCGAATATAGTGCCGACAGGCTTTCCGCCAGGCGTATATTTCGCTGTGCCCACAATGTCTTGGAAGAGTTGGCTATCAATTTCAGCGGCACTCGGCCGCCAGAGGGCCTTGCTGCTGTTGTCGAATCCCATTTCGGCCATCCAGGCGGCTTCATCAGCAACGCCCGCGGCCAAGTGACTCGGCATCCCGCCTTCGACCGCGAAGTCGAATGATCTTATCGTTGGCGAATAGCTTGCGGTTGGGCCCACGAATGCGCCAAGCGCCTCGCCCGCAACCATTGACGTGTAGCCCCTAATCCTGCCTTCTTCGAACATTTGGCGATAGGGTTCGGCAACGATTGCCAGGACCTTATCAGGATTATCCCATAGGTCTGACAATGTAGCGCCGATCGCGTCTATTCGAGCCCCTGTCCTCGCATTTGCATTGGCATCATAAGGCGCCAAATTGGCATCGATTACGAACTTGCCGGTAGCAATCCCGGCGCCAACGAGACTCCTTCCCACGTCATAGAGGCCTCCGACTACATCACTGCCAATTCCGACTAGCGCCTCGCCTCCTGCTTCGAGCGCGTAGTCGATTTGTGCTCGGTTCCAAGCATCCTCGCTGACAAAATCCTGCCAGTGCTGTTCCCCGGTCTCCAGATTTATCCCATACCGACCGAAGTAGTCGAGGCCATCGTCACCTTTCATGTGATAGGGGTCGACCCAAACGGCAGGGTCAACAGGAACGATCTTTTCGCCTGCCCTCGGACCATCAGCATAGATCACGGCCGCTAGCGGGCGAGACACGGACGCCGCCGATGAGGCCTTCTGGCCATACAGATATGTGTGATAGGCTGCGGCAAAGCCACGCATTCTCGTTTTGGTCCTCGTACCTGTAACAACGATTTCCTGCTCATCGCCCGTGGACTCCGGCGTCGGTTCAGCAGTTTGACCCGTGCTTCCCGGCGCCTCCACGGCCGTCCCACTAAGTGGCGCTGCTGCTCGAGGCGCTGGCTGTTGCGAGGCGGCGTGCCGCCCCCCGTAGACAAGTATGTTGCCAATCGTATTGCCGATTACATCCGGCAGTCCGGCCAGCAAATTATCGCCGAAATCACTGCCATTGATCACGCTGCGCGTAGCCGCATTGGCGATTGATCCGGCCATATCCGCGACCGTGTTGACGCCGAAATTCGCGATGCTTCTGCTGTCGATATAGGGCTTGGCTCCAATCGCCTTGCCAATGCCCGCGCTTACGCCTGCCGCGACGCCGGCCGCTGCAACGCCGGCCCAATCAAACTTTTTCTGAAGCCCGGTAACAACACCAATGCCCTGCGATATCGCGCTGGATGCGGCGGCGCTCACACCGGCCCGAAGCGCGGTGCTGGTGATGGAGCTGAACACGCCGGAGGCATTCACCCCCGCAGTCACGCCACCGGCAATGCCCGCCAGTGCGACGGCCTTCCAGCTAAAGCTGTCCTGGATGCCAGCGGCTATGCCAACGCCCTGGCTTACCGCCGAACCAATCGCCGCAGCACCAGCGCCGATCGCGACGCCCAGGGCGCCCATTGAGCCGCTGGCGAGCGCGCCAAGGCCGCTCAAAATGCCGGACGCCGGGCCGAGTGCCGCCGCTGCTGCGCCAGCAGTAATAGCCGTCACCGCCACCGCTACGACGACGATTAGGAGCTGTCCGAACATGCCGCACTTGTTCTTCTTCGGCGGTTTGTTGGTGGTGGGGCTGAGATCGCCGGTCGCCCGAGCGGTGTCGTAGGGGTTGAAGGTCGCGGCGTTGTTGCTGCTCTTGACCACGCCGACCGGGACGCTGAGCGTCTGCCCCTCAACCAGCGCGGAATTGGCGCCGAGGCCGTTGCTCTCCGCCAGCTTGTACCAGAGGCTGGAATCGCCCCACAGAGAGGCGGCAATGCCCTGCAGCGTGTCGCCCGACTGGACGACGTAGCGACTGGCGTTCTGGCCGGTACCGGCGGTGATCGGGTTCAGCGGCGTGAAGGTCGACGTGCCGACCTCCGCGCCGGCGACCGAGGCGCCACCGTGATAGAATTTGCTGCTGCCCGAGGCAGTCGACATGTGGTCATCGATCGACTGCTTGTAGTTGATATTGTCGATATTCTTCTTGTCGTCGCTGGTATATTCGGCGACCTGCCGGCCGCTGACAAAGACATGATGGTCCTCGGGGTCGTTGGGCCCAGAATTGTTGACGTCACGCAGCAGGATCTGCTCGTCGGCGGTCATCGCGAAATGGACCGTCCGGTTGATGCCATCATTGATCTTGGTCCGCTGTAGCCGGCCGAGCCCGTCGTAGATGTAGTCGGAGGTATAGATGCTGTTCGACGAGGAGCCGGTGTCGCGGTCGTAATCGGTGTGCAGAGTCTTGCCGGTGTCGTACCAGGCGTAGCTGTTGGTCAGCGACGTATCGAGCGCACCCGAATCCGAACCATTCTTGTAATTGTCGCTGACAGTCGAGGTCAGCATGCCGGTCACCGCGTCGTAGGTGTTGGTGACCTTGTTGAGGAAGGTGTCGGTGCCCTTCTTCTGACTGGTCTCGTCATAGGTGACCTGGCCGCGCGCGTTGTAGGTGATGCTGTAGCGGTTCTGGAGGAAGTTGTTGAGGGAATCCTTCTCCGTGTAGGCCGTGACGCGACCCGCGAGGTTCCGCGTCGTGGTTGCGGTGTATCCGGTTTCTTCATCGTAGGTCGACGTAAGATTGCCGTCGTTATCGTAGGTGAATTGCTCGCTGTAGTTGAAGTAATAAGTGTGATGAATCTCCGCCTCATATTCTGAAACGCGACGCGTCTCGGTCTTGCGATTGCCGGCAAGGTCATACGACATATAGGTGCCGTCAGTGTCGGCACTGATCATGATGGCGGTGCCGCTGCTAAATCCGTTCGCGGCAACCATCCGGTTCATGGCATCATAGTCGAACCATTTGTCGGTCGATAAGCTTCCGCCAGCGACGAGGTTGGGTGAAGTGGCCTGGGTCCTCCGGATGTTGCTGTTGAGGTCATACTCCTGATGGAGGGTGGTGGTGCCCGTCGAGCTGGTGCTCGTCAGGTCAGTCAGGCGCCCCAGCGCGTCATAGGTGACCGTCGCGTCTTGCAGCGTCTGGGCACTGGAGACATAGCTGTTCCAGCTGGCGTCGCTGACGCTCTTGTAGACTGTACCGGAATATTTCTCGGCCGTCCGGTTGCCGTTGGCGTCATAGGCGAAGGTACCGGTGATGGTGTTGAGGCCGGTCCCGGCGGTGTCGACCGTCTGGCTGACGAGGCCGGTGTTGAAATAGCTGTGGACCAGGGTGGTCGTGTAAGTGCCGTTCGACCCCGAGACGTTGGTGAGGCGGCCGGCCTTGTCATAGGTGTTGGTCTCGGTGTGGGCCCCGGTGTCGGTCTCTGTGGTGACGTTTCCGAAAATGTCGCTGGTCTCGGACTTGGTCTTGCCGAGCGAGGTGGTGGTCTGCGTCCAGCCGCCGGTGGTGCCGAGCGCGGTCGCGATGCTGGCCGACCAAGTATAGCTGTTGGTGGTAAGGTCGGCGGCGAAATCCTTGGTGCTTACGACCCGACCCTGCAGGTCGTAATCGGTGGTTTCCTTGGTTCCTGAACCGTAGAAGCTGTTCCAGTGCGTGATCCGCTGGCCGAGCAGATCATAGGTAAAATTATCGACCAGGCCGCCGCGGTGGGTCTGCGTGATCAAACGGCCCATGGTATCGTAAACGTGGGTCTCGTCGACATTGAGCTCGTTCCTTAGGATCCGCGCGTCGCCGAACACGTCGTACATCGTACGGGCGATGCCGCCATCGACATGATATTCGGCGGTGACCAGCGCTTCGGCCTCGCCAAAGCCAGAGCCGGCGAGCAAAGTGCGGCTGGTGAGGTTGTTATTGGCGTCCTTGCTGGCGACCAGACGGCCCGAGGCGTCATAATAGTATAGCAGCGTCGGCCGCGCGCTGGTGACCGTCCCGCCTACGCTAGTCCAGTTTACTGCGGGCAGCTGCTTCTGGATGAGCCGGCCCATCGTGTTGTAGGTGAGATCGGTGGTGTAGCCGCGCGCGTCGGTCTGGGACGCGGTCTCGCCGAACGCGTTGTAGGTCTGGCTGGCGGTGATCGAGACCTTGCCGCCGGTGGCGCTCAGTTCGCGCTGGGTGAGGATCGACGACAGCGCCTGACCGCGCTTGTCATAGGTGGCGATCGAGGCGTTAAGCCCATCGACGAACGTCGCGCCGGCGGTGGCGCCGAGGTAGCCGAGCACCTGGCTGATGGTTTTGGTCGAGAGATCCTGGGCGGTGTAATTCTCATCCTCGATGGTCAGCGTCTTGTTGCCATTGGCGTCGTAGACAAAGAACCGCCACACCCCGTCGCCCGAGTTGGTTTTCTCCAAGAGGCCGCGGTTGTTATAGCTGAACGTCTCCTGCCATAGGCCGTTAATGCCGCGCTGCGAGACGTCGCCATAGACGTTGTACGCCGTGTTCTGGCCATCGCCGCGGGTCCAGCTGGTAGCGCTGACCTTGGTGGCGATCGCTTGACCCACCACCCGACCAAGCAGGTCACGGCGGTAGAGGATGCCCTCGTTGAGCTGGGTGGTGCCATCGGACTTCACCCTGGTGTAGCTGTCGCGAACGATATTGCCGGCGGCGTCATAATCATAAGAGTGGGTGCCGCCCGCTGGGTCAGTGACCGAGGCGAGACGGCCACCCGCACCATAGGCATAGGTGGTGATGCGATCACCCGCGACCGCGGTCGCCCCGCCCTGACGGGTGCGGGCGAGGTTGTTGAGACCGTTATAGAGATAGTCGACCGTCGGCGTCACCGTCGTCAAGGTCTGATCGCCATAGGAAGCGCGGCTCTCCTTGGTGAGCCTACCGGTCGCATCATAGGTGTAGGCGACCGTATCGCCGGCCGCTTCCTGCTTGGTCAGCACCTGGCCGAGGCCGTTGTAGGTGTAGGTGATGGTCGAAGCGACGGTGGTTTCGGTGATGGCGCCATTAGTGGTGTTGACCGTGGCGATCTTGACGCTCGCCCTGCTCTCGGTCAGCCGGTTGCCGTTCCGGTCATAGGTGAAGCTGGTGGTGCGGTCGTTGGTGGCGTCCGCCGCGACCGTCGGCGGGGTTCCGCCGAGCGAAGGCGTTCCCACATATTTGGTGGCGAATCGGGTCTCGCCAAGGACATTGCCTTCCGCGTCATAGGACCAGCTGGTGAGGTAATTTTCCTGATCGGCCTGGACCGTCTTGCGGCCGAGCTTGTCATAATAGGAGTAGGCCGCATTGCCGTTGGCGTCGGTCGTCCGGATGACGTTGCCATTGGCGTCATAATCGATCGAGCTGGTGATGGTCACGGTGGTCGGAGCCACCCCGCTGGTGCCATTCCACGTGCCGACCAGCACGCTGGCGATGGACGTAGTCTTCAACCGGCTGAGGTTGTCGTAAGTGTAGACGGTTTCGCGATAGTTGCTGGCGTTGATCGGCGCCGGCGGGGCGGTCGCGGTGGCCAGCGGCACCGTCACCGCATCGCCATAGACCCGCGCCGTCAGCATGTTGCCATTGGCGTCATAGGTCCAATGGGTCATCGTTCCCAGAGGACCGACCTCATCGGTCTTGCGGCCAAGGTCGTCGTAGAAGCTGACGGTGCGCCCGCCATAAGCGTCGGTGACTTGCTTCAACCGCCCGGCGGCATCGTAAACATAGCTCTCGGTCGGGATGACGCCGGTCGACGTGGTGACCGTCACCGCGGTGGTCGAGGTAAAGTCGCTGTAGGAGACGGTTGAGACCGCATCCAGGGTCTTTGAGGTCAGCCGGTTGACCTTGTCGTACACGTAGTTGGTGGTGCGCTGCTCGGTGAGGCCGAACGCCTCGATCATCCTGGTGCGGTTGCCGCGCGCGTCATATTCGAACTTGTTGGTGACGGTTGAAGCCTGGGTCGTGCCGTCGGCGCGCATCGCCGCCATCGGCAGGATCTCGGAAGTGAGCAGCCCGCGCCGGTCATAGGCGTTGGTGATGCTCCCGCCGAGCTTGCCAAGAACGCTGGTCCGGTCGCCAAAGGCATTGAGCGTATATTGCTCATAATAGCCTTCGGCATCGGTCGCCTTGGTGGTGAGGCCGCGCTTGTCATATTCGAACGATGTGACCGCGTCCTTGGCGTCGGCAGTAACCGTGGGAAGCGTTCCAACTACCGCGGTCCCGGTCGCCTTGTTGTAGCGCCGGGTGACGTTCAGCACCTGGCTGAACGCGGTGTAGCTGGTCTCGGTGACATAATCCTCGGCATCACGCACCGAGATCAGGCGGCCGAGCTTGTCATAATAGCTGAAGCTCGAACGCCCAAGCTTGTCGGTGACCTTCACCGCCTGGCCGAACCCGTCATATTGGTAGGTAACGACCCCGGAGAGCGCATCCGTCTGGGTCAGCACCTGGCCAAGATGATCATAGGTGAAGCTGGTGACCTTGTTGTTGGCGTCGGTCACCGTCAGCACATTGCCGAGGCCGTCATAGCTTTGGCGGACGATCGCGACTTCCGGCGACCCATAGGCGCCATGGGTCTCGATCACCCGCCCAGCCCCGTCATAAACATAATGGGCGGTGGCCGCGTCATTGGTCCCCCAGGCGATCGTCTGGTCACTGGTGAGGCCATTGGCGCCGTAGGTGAACCGCGTGATGCTGCCTTCGGCGTCGGTCACCGTATCAACCCGGCCCAGCGCATCATAAGCGGTCAGCGTCTCGACCTTGATCCCGCCGCCTGCGGCAAGCAGGCTGGTGACATTGTCGATGGTGGTTGAGTCGCCGACCGTAATCGCATTGGACCAGCGGGTGGTCTTGGTCACCCGCCCCTCGGCATCGACGTCGACCTGGGCCGCAAAGCCCTCGCCATCGATGGTGTAGCGAAGCTCGCCCGAGCCATCATAATAGAAGCGGGTCGCGCGGTCGTTGGCGGCGCTGGCATTGCTGGTAACCCAGCTGTCCATGGTCGCCTTGGCCGGCAGGCTGGTGGTCGAGCGG
>NZ_JAHFPY010000038.1 GCF_023266535.1 Sphingomonas sp.
CGAGGGCGTAAGGGTGACCGCGGTGGTCGCGGCCGTGACAAGCGCGACAGTTTCGGTGGTGGCGAGGAGTTCGGCGGATTCGACCGCGGTCCTAGCGATCGTGGCGGCTTCGGCGGCGGTGGCTTCGGCGATCGCGGCGGCTTCGGCGGCGGTGCCGGTGGCGGCGGCGGATATCGCGGCGGCGGTGGCGGCTTCGGCGGCGGCGGCGGCGGTGGTTTCCGCGGCGGCGGCGGTGGCGGCGGCGGTTTCCGCGGTGGCGGCGCTGGCGGTGGCGGAATGCCCCCCCAGGTCGTTGGCGAAGGCAAGGGCGTCGTCAAATTCTTCAACCCGCAGAAGGGCTTCGGCTTCATCGTTCGCGATGATGGCGGCGAGGATGTGTTCGTTCACATCTCGGCGGTCGAGCAGGCCGGCCTGACCGATCTGGCCGACGGCCAGCCGCTTGACTTCACCTTGGTGGATCGCGGCGGACGCATCTCGGCGACCAACCTCAAGATCGAAGGCGAACCGATGGAAGTCGTTCGCACTTCGGCGCCGCGCGAAGGCGGCCGTGAGGGCGGCTTCGGTGGCGGCCCGCAGCGGCAGCTGACCGGCGAAAAGGCCCAGGGCACCGTCAAGTTCTTCAACTCGATGAAGGGCTTCGGTTTCATCAGCCGTGACGACGGCCAGCCGGATGCATTCGTGCATATCTCGGCGGTCGAGCGCGCCGGTCTGCCGACGATCAACGAGGGCGACCGCTTCGAGTTCGACATCGAGGTCGACCGGCGCGGCAAATATGCGGCAGTGAACCTGCAGCCGCTGGCCTGAATTCTCCCCAGAGCGGGGATACAAAAGCCCGTCCGGAGCGATCCGGGCGGGCTTTTTTCTTAGTGCAGGCGGATCGCCAATGCGGCGAGGATCGATTCGCGGTCCCGAACGCCGCCATCGCTGACCAGAGCCTCGCCCATATGTTCGAGGCAGGCGCGGGTCGCGGCGACATGGCCGGGCAGCAGCGCATGATGCGCGCCATAGTCGGCCAGGCCTTCCATCGCCGCCATGCCATGCTCGGCGGCAAGCGAGCGGATGGCCTCCATCTTGGCGCAGATATCGATCGGCTTCAGCCGCGCAACGCGCTCCTCGATCTCGGCAATGCGCTCGCCGAGGCGAAGGCGGACGATATTGAGCGAATCGAGGCCAGCCATGATCGAATCTCCGTTCACTGGCCAAGGCTCGCCGAAAATGGTTAACGAGGAGTCAAAGCCCTTTGGCTTGACAGAATCACCCCTGGCCGTCATGGAGCCGCGGTTCGGGCGGTGCCTTACGGCCCGCCTTCATTTTTTAGCGCAACAGGACTTTCGCGATGGCCAAGCCGGCAACCGTCAAGATCAAGCTGGTCAGCACCGCTGACACCGGCTTTTTCTATGTGACCAAGAAGAACCCGCGCAACCAGACCGAGAAGATGTCGTTCCGCAAGTACGACCCGGTCGCGCGCAAGCATGTTGAGTTCAAGGAAGCCAAGATCAAGTAACCGCACGGCGGACTTGATGGGTTTTCATGTGGGGCTGTCCGGAAACGGGCGGCCCCAATGCTTTTGGGCGGCTTCAGCCAAGCGCCATGCCGCGCAGCTGGCGCATCAGTTCGCCGAGTTTGAAGCGGATGCCGGGCCGCAGGAGCAACTGGCTGAGGTGAATCCAGGCGGTTCCCAATGGCAGGGTGACGGGCTCGCGCGGCTCATCCCGGCCGGCGACCTGCTTCATCGCCGCTGCGGCCAGCCAGGACGAAGCCCGATCCCCCTGAAGGCGCTGCCGAAGATCTGTTCCGGCAAGTGTCCCGTAAAGGTCATCGGCGTGGAGCAGCGCCTGGGCAGAGGCCCGGCCGGCACCTAGCAGTTGAGAGCGGTCGTAAAGCGCTTCGATTTCGCCGGGAGGAAGGTGGTGCAGCAGAGCGGCCAGATCGGTGATCCATTTGAGCCTGAACCACAGGCTCGAAGCGCCGTGGACGCAAAGATAGGCAAATAGCTCATCACCGGCGAGGGTCGGTAATGCGGCCCCGGATGCGGCCCCAACCAGCTGTCGGGGAGAATCGACGCCGATGCCGGAAATCAGCTCGACATTGTCGGCCAGCCGCGTGTGGAGCTCGACATAGAGGCGCTCCTCCGGCCTGGCCCATACCGACTCCTTGCTGCGTTGGTGCCAGTTCTTCAAATCCGCGGACGGGGCAGGAATCATGCGGCGATAGCCGCGCGCCTCCAGCTCCCCGGCCGCCCGCAAAAGGTCACCCTCGCCAATCAATATATCGATGTCCCAGCCCATTTTGAGCATCGGATTGGGGTAGGCCAGCGCGCCCAGTGTCAGGCCCTTTACGAACAGCAGCGGGATGCCGGCCCGCTCAAACTGGGCCAGCATCGCACCGGCTTCGGCCAAAGCCTTGAGGTTCGATGCGGCAATGACCTTGGTGTCGGCGGAAAGGGACGCCGCGATCTCGCCAGGAACATCAGCTCCGGACGATTGCAAGCCGTTCCACGCAAGCCCCTGGACCCGGTGGTAGCGGGCAACCCGCACAAACCGGTCCCGATCGACCGCTGCGGTCAGCTCGGCGAGCTTGCGCGATTTTCCCCCGTCGAACGCGGCGCGGCAACATTCGACCGTCAGCAGGAACTCGACCGATTTCACGATGGATTGCTGGCCTTTTTGATGGTGACGCCTTGTGACCCCATCGCGCCTATCCGCCAAGCCGTGCGGTTTCGATCCACGGCCCCGGCAGATCGCCGAGCACCTTCTCGCCACCCACCTCGACCCAGGCGTGGAGGGCGTCGGGCGATTGGCGCAGCTGATCGGGCCGAACCGCGATCACCACCGCATGGGCGATCTGCCTGCGGCGGAGCATCCAGCTCAGCGCCATGGCACGTGGCAGGCATTTGCTCTCGAGCGGCCAGCGCGTCGCGGCCCATTCCACGTCACCCGCCAATTTTGCGGCTGCGGTCGTCGAGGGCTCGCCATTGCCTCCGCCCAGGCCGAGGGTGCCCCGCCAGCGATTGAACGGAACCCAGGCAACCAGCAGGCGCGCCGCGCACAAGCGCGCCATCGCCGCGGCGGTGCGCAGCTTGAGCTGCCAGAATGGCCGCGTGCCAGCGTGGTCGAGCATTGACCGACGAATGTCTGCCTGCCCCAACGGCGTCAATCGGTGATGCGAGAAATGGAGCGGGCGAAGGGATTCGAACCCTCGACCCCAACCTTGGCAAGGTTGTGCTCTACCCCTGAGCTACGCCCGCTCTGGCGCCGAGCCGCATATGGTCGTGCGGCTGGGGTGGAGCGGGCGCCTAGCATTGCGGGTCGGGGCACGCAACCCCCATGCGCTTGACTTGCCGCCCCCATCGCCGAAGCCCATATGCGGGGACCATCGGCGAGGAGTTGTTCGTGGCGACATTGGGCGTGAGCGAGGAAGAACGCGCGGAAATCGAGCGTTTCCAGCGCGAGGTCATCGAACCGTCGATGACCAGCCTCGTCATCCTCGATTTCTGGTCGGGCCGGCATGGGCAGCGAGAGCAGGTGGAACCGACGCTCGACAAGATCGCCGCCGATTACGCCGACAGGGGCGTCAAGTTGGTCAGGATCGATGTTGATCAAGATAGGCTGATCACAACCCAATTCCGGATCCAGCAAGTTCCGACCGTCTACGCCATGTTCCAGGGTCAGCCGGTCGCCGACCTCACCAACTATCGGACCGAAGGGCAGCTGAAGCGCATCCTCGATCAGCTGCTCGCGCAGCTGCCGGTCAAGGGCGAGGCACAGGACCTCGCCGCGCAGGTCGAGCCGCTGATTGCGATGGCCGAGCAAGTGCTGGCCGACGGCGACGCGCCGCGCGCCGAGAATGTCTTTACCCAGATCCGCGAAATGGATCCTGAAAACCCGGTCGTGATCGGCGGCCTTGCACGGGCGATGGTCGAGGGCGGCAAGACCGACAAGGCGCGGGCATTGCTCGATTCGCTGACCGATGAGCAGAAAAAGCACCCGGCCATTTCGCGGGCGCTGGCCATGCTCGAAGTGGCAGCGGCGCCGGCAGCCGACGTGTCGGCCGAAGAGGCGCGCATCGCCGCCAATCCGGATGACCATGAGGCGCGCTTCGCCATCGCCCAGGCGCGGTTGGCGGCCGGCGACCGCGATGCCGCAGCCGATGCGCTGCTGGCGATCATTGCCCGCGACCGGGAATGGAATGACGGCGCAGCGCGGTCGCGACTGCTGCAAATCCTTGTGGCAACCGGCCTCGAGGACCCCTGGGCGCGGGCGCAACGCCGCCGCCTGTCGGCCGTGCTGTTCACATGATGGGGGCCAACCCGGCGCGGATTCCACTGTTTCCGCTGGCTGGCGCGATCCTGCTGCCGCGGGCGCAACTGCCGCTCCACATTTTCGAACCGCGCTATCGCGATATGGTCCGTGATGCGCTCGCCGGCCAAGGACGGATCGGCATGATCCAGCCGAGGCTCGGTGAGATCGAAGGCGAGATCGTCGAGCCGGTCGAACTGTTCCAGGCCGGCTGCCTCGGCGAAATCGTCGCGGCGGAGGAGCTTGACGACGGCCGGTTCAACATTGTGCTGCACGGGTCGAACCGCTTCCGCCTGATCGCCGAGCGCGACCTCGGCACCGCTTATCGCCAGGCCGACGTCGATTTGGCGGCGTTCGACGACAGCGAGCCGCCGGCGCTGGCGCTGGTCCAGCGCGCGGAGGTCGAGCGCGAGGCCAAGAGGTTTGGGGATGCGCTTGGCCTTGCAATCGATTGGGCCGCGGTCGGCCAACTCGATGACGAAATGCTGGTCAATGCCATCGCCCAGGTCGCACCGTTCGACGTCGGCGCCAAGCAAGCGCTTCTCGAGGAACCGACGCTGGCCGGACGCGCCGACCTGGTGGTGCAGCTGATGCAGTTCCAGCGCCTGGCGCCGGGCGGCGCCGACGTCGGGCAAACACTCCAGTAGGTCCACGCGCAGCTTGTCCGGGGAACAAGCGAGCATGGACCTCAGGACCCCCTCCACCATGTTTCGCAAGGTCCCCCTCCCCGTTCCGGGGAGGATTAAATCGGCAATCCCCGAAGCAGTAGTGGCAGGTCGCCGCTGGTGCCGCGCGCCTCGGCCATCAGCCGTTCCTTGACCGGGCCGATGCGGTTGATGACGCCCATGCCGAACCGGCGGACCTTTGAGGCCGTCTTGCCGCGAATGCCGTAGATTCGCGTCAGGCTGTCAGTCGCCAGGCTGACCATGAAGGTGTCGAGCCCGCGCCAGCGCTGGTAGCGGGTGAGGAGCTGCTGGTCGCCAAGGTCGAGCCCCAGCCGTGCGCCCTCGACCAGCACCTGGGCCAGCGCGGCCGCGTCGCGATAGCCGAGATTGACGCCTTGCCCGGCGATCGGGTGGATGCCGTGCGCGGCATCGCCGACCAGCGCCAAGCGGCGATCGGTGATCCGCGCGGCATGATGGAAGCCGAGCGGGTAAGTTGAACGTGGCGCAAGCAGTTCGATTCTGCCGAGGAAGCCACCCATCGCCGCTTCGGCCTCGGTCGCGAAATCGCCCTCGCTTAGCGAGAGGAATCCGGCCGCATCCTCGGCCTTGACCGACCAGACGATCGCCGAGCGATGTCCGCCCTCATCGTCGGTCATCGGCAGCAGCGCAAAGGGGCCGGACGGGTAGAAAATCTCGTAGGCGACATTGTCATGGCTGCGCTCGTGGCGAAGCGTCGAGACGATCGCGCTATGGTCATATTTCCAGCGGGCGATGCGAATACCGGCCGCCTCGCGCATCGGCGAGTTGCGCCCTTCCGCGGCAACCAGCAGCGGCGCGCCGATGACGCGGCCATCTTCCAGCCGGACAGAGACGCCATGGTCGCCGCGATCGACCTGCGCTGGCTTGGCCTTCCACATCAGCCAGATATTCTTGCCGGCCTGGGTCCGCGCCAGCAGCGCGGTCCGCAAATGGCGGTTCTCGTTCATCCAGCCCAGCGGCTCGTCATCGTCGCCCGGATCGAACGCCAGCCCGCCCGGATCGAGCCCATCGGCTACCTCGATCCGCCGAATCGGACAGCCGGGCACCGGGAAATGGTCGCTGATGCCGACCGTATCGAACATCCGCTTCGACGAGGAGCTGAGCGCGCTGGTCCTACCGTCGAACGCTTGCGTTTTGCGCGCGTCCGGATCGGCGGGATCGACCACGATCGATGAAAGCCCGCTGGCATCCAGCGCCGCCGCCAGCGCCAGCCCGACCAGCCCGCCGCCAAGGATGATTACGTCCGCCCGATCCATGGCCGCTTCACTAATCGTCGCATCGGCAAGAGGGAAGCCTTGCCCCCGAGTCCGGCGACAGGCACAATGGAAGCCGACGGAAATGCCGGGGGAAGTGACGTCATGGCGACGGCCGCGCAGCGCGCGCAGAAGAAGGATCTGGAGCCGCACTGGCGCGATACGCTGGCGGCCTCGATCCGCGGCTTCGTCCGCAAGACGATTGGCGTTGCGCTGATCGGCCTGTCGATCGCGCTTGGCGTCGCCATCATCACCCATTCCAGCACCGATCCCAGCCTGACCACCGCCGCCGGAGGCCCTCCGGTCAATTGGCTGGGGTCGTTCGGCGCCTATTCGAGCGACGCGTTGTTGTTCCTGTTCGGACCGGCCGCGGCGCTGTTCCTGCCGCTGGTCGCGCTGATCGGCCTCCGGATGGTGCGGGGGGTCGATACCGGGCCGTTGCGTCGGGCGCTGCTGGTCGCCGCGCTCGGCGTCTTCCTGATCGGGATTGCACTTGGTCTTTACGCAGGTTCGGCGGTGTCGGGTCTGCCCGCGGGTTACGGCGGCGCGCTTGGCCTGGCCGGCGCCTATGGCGTGGATTCGGCGGTGCGGCTGTTCGATAACCCGCAGATTGAAGGCCCGCTGCGGCTGGCATTGATGGCCATCCTCGCGCTGGGCGGATTTGTCATCGGCTGGCTGGCGCTCGGCATCCGGCCGGAAGAGAGGCAATGGGCGGCGGACCGTTTCCGGCGCGACCCGAGCATCGCCCCCAAGCCTCGCCGCAGCCGGGAGGTCGCCATCGACGACGACGAGCGGGTTGCCGCACCGCCACGTTCGCGCCCGGCGGTCGCCGTGGCGGAGCCGGCGCGGGCCATCGCCCCGGCCGCCAAGCCCAATCCGAAGAAAGGCAAGGGTGCGCTTCCCGGCCAAACCAGCCTGGCACTGGGTGACAATTACCAGCTGCCGGCGCTGGACCTGCTGGCGCGGCCACCGGACAAGCCCAAAGGCAATATCGATCGCGCGGGCCTGGAGCGGAACGCCCGGCTGCTGGAAAGCGTGCTCGAGGATTTCCATGTCCGCGGCGACATTGTCGAAGTCCGTCCCGGGCCGGTCGTCACCATGTACGAGCTGGAGCCGGCCAGCGGCATCAAGGCCAGCCGGGTCATCCAGCTAGCCGACGACATTGCCCGCAACATGTCGGCGCTGTCGGCGCGCGTAGCGACCATCCCCGGCCGCAGCGTGATCGGCATCGAGCTGCCCAACGCCAGGCGCGAAACCGTCAGCTTAAGCGAGCTGATCGGCAGCCAGGCGTTCGAAGACCAGAACATGTCACTGCCGCTTATCCTGGGGAAGAATATCTCGGGCGATCCGGTCATCGCCGACATCGCGCCGATGCCGCACCTGCTGGTCGCCGGCACCACCGGATCGGGCAAGTCGGTCGGCCTCAACTGCATGATCCTGTCGCTGCTCTACAAGATGAGCCCCGACGAATGCCGGATGATCATGATCGACCCGAAGATGCTCGAACTCAGCACCTACGACGACATTCCGCACTTGCTCGCCCCGGTCGTGACCGAGCCGGGCAAGGCGATCCGGGCACTCAAATGGACCGTCGAGCAGATGGAGGAGCGTTACCGGATGATGGCCAGCCTCGGCGTCCGCCAGCTGGCCAGCTTCAACGCCAAAATTCGCGACGCCAAGGCCAAGGGCTCGAGGCTCGGGCGACGGGTCCAGACCGGCTATGACGCCGACACCGGCCAACCACTCTATGAGACCGAAGAGCTGGAATATGAGGTGCTGCCGCAGATCGTGGTGGTGGTCGACGAACTGGCCGACCTGATGATGACCGCCGGCAAGGAGGTCGAGTTCCTGATCCAGCGGCTGGCGCAGAAGGCGCGTGCCGCCGGCATTCACCTGATCATGGCGACGCAGCGGCCGTCGGTCGACGTCATCACCGGCGTGATCAAGGCCAATTTGCCGACCCGGATCAGCTTCCAGGTCACCAGCAAGATCGACAGCCGCACCATCCTTGGCGAGCAAGGCGCCGAACAGCTGCTCGGCAAGGGCGACATGCTGTACATGCCTGGCGGCAAGCAGATCATCCGCGTCCACGGCCCGTTCGTCAGCGACGAGGAAGTGCGCGCGGTGGCCGACCATTGGCGCAGGCAGGGCGTCCCCGATTATATCCAGGCGGTCACCGAGGAGCCCGAGGACGGCGGCTATTTGTTCGACGGCCAGCCGGTCGGCGACGACGATCCGGAAACCCAGCTTTATCGCAAGGCGATCCAGATCGTTGCGGAAAGCCAGAAAGCATCGACTTCCTATCTCCAGCGCCAGCTGCGGGTCGGCTACAATAGCGCGGCGCGGCTGATCGAGCGGATGGAGAAGGACGGGCTGGTCGGGCAACCCGACCATGTCGGCCGGCGCGAGGTGCTGATCGACACCGACGGGCATCCAATTTAGCTGAACGAAGCGGAACCCACAGGTTCAGGGCGCATTCAAACCCCAAGCGCCACATCAGGCGGAACGTTTTCGGGAGTTTTGTGATGATTTTGATGAGCAAGGCCGCGCGCGCGTTCGCTCCGCTTGCCCTGGTCGCAACCGTTGCGACCGCGGCGCCGGCACCAACGTCCGGCGAGCTGAAGGCGGTCGAGGCAAGCCTTGGCGGCACCCAGTCGCTGACCGCCGATTTCGTGCAGACCGACGGTAGGGGACGCCAGCTGGCTGGAACGCTCAGCCTCAAGCGGCCCGGCAAGATCCGCTTTGCCTATGGCGGCGGGGTCAACGCCCTGCTGGTCGCCGACGGCAAGACCCTGCACTACCTCGACTATGACGTCGCCCAGCACAGCAAATGGGCAATCGGCAGCTCGCCGCTGGCGGTGCTGCTGGCACCGAACCCCGATCTCGGCCGCATCGCCCGGATCGTGCCCAGCAACAATGAGCAAGTGGTGGTGGTTCGCGCCCGCGATCCGCGTCGCCCCGAGTTCGGAACGCTGGTGCTGGCCTTTGTCCGCAGCGGCAATGCGCCGGGCGGCCTCAGGCTGGAGGGCTGGACGGCAATCGACGCCCAGAACAAGAAGACCACGGTGCGATTGTCGAACCAGCGCTTCAATGTCGCGGTGCCCGACGATGCCTTCAATTTTGCCGAGCCCAAGCGCAAGAAAGCGTAGCAATCCAAAACTGTTAAGCTTGGCGACAGCTTGGCGAACCTATACATAGGGTTAGATCGCCGCATACCGGGGTTTCCCCCTGTTACCCGGGTCCGCGACGATCACCTTGCGTGACGAACGCTTGGTCGGCCCTTGCTCCATGCCCCCGGAGCAAGGGCCTTTCCATAGGTGTGTGGGGCACCCCTATGGAAAGGCCCTCCGCCAATGTGAGGGCCCTCCTTTTGCTGGCCCTCCTTCACACAGCCGTGAAGGGCGCTACATGGCATTCCGTGACCAAGCTCAAAATCGCTTCCTGGAACATCAATTCGATCCGCGCCCGCGCACAGATCGTCGAGCGGTTGCTCGACGAGGAGCAGCCCGACATCCTCTGCCTGCAGGAGACCAAGGCTCAGGACCATGTCTTCCCGGCCGAGCTGTTCCATTCGCGCGGCTATGTTCATCACGAGTTGAACGGCCAGAAGATGCACCATGGCGTCGCCATCCTGTCGCGGGTGCCGCTGGGCGATCCCGGCCGCCACGACTGGCAGGACAATGGCGAGGCGCGGCATGTTGGCGCCCGCCTGCCGTGCGGGATCCGGCTCGAGAATGTCTATATTCCGGCCGGAGGCGACATTCCCGACCGGAAGCAAAACTCCAAGTTCGGCCAGAAGCTGGACTTTATCGAGCGCATGACCCGCTGGTCGGAAAAGTTGGCTGAGCCGACTTTGATCGTCGGCGACTTCAATATCGCGCCGCTGGAATGCGACGTGTGGAACCACAAGGCGCTGCTCGACGTGGTCAGCCACACACCGATCGAAGTCGAAACGCTTGGTCGGCTGCAGGCGGCCCATGACTGGGTCGACCTCGGCCGCCAATTCATCCCGGCGCCCGACCGCAATTTCACCTGGTGGAGCTATCGCGCGCAGGATTGGGCGGTGAGCGATCGCGGCCGCCGGCTCGACCATATGTGGGCATCGCCCGAGCTGGCACTACAGGCCACAGGCCACCGCGTTCTCGAAGCCTGCCGCGGCTGGGAACGGCCATCGGACCATGTTCCATTGATCCTCGAGCTGGCCGTGTGAGCGAGACATCGGCGATCGAGCGGGCAATCGCCGCCTTGAAGGCCGGACGGCCGGTCCAGGTCGGCAGCGAGACCGTGCTGTCGGTTGAAACTGCTAGCGAGGCGATGCTCGAGCTGGTCGATCCGGACGGATGCGCGCCGCTATTGATCAGCGGCCCCAGGGCAATGGCGCTGGGCCTGGCCAATGAGCGCGAGGCGGCCGATCCAACCCATCCGGTCGAGGTCAATCATTGCGAGTGGCTCGACCGCGAGTCTGCCAGGGCGTTGGCCGATCCGGGGCGGGATTTCGATCGCGGCCCGCTGGGCCCACTGGAGGCAATCCCGGTCGAGCATCCCGATTGCGCCAAAGCCGCGCTAACCCTTGCGCGATTGGCAGGCCTGCTGCCGGCGCTCTGGCTGGTCGACACCGAAACCAATGTTGCGATCGCACCCGCCGATATCACTGCCGCCACACTTGCTCCGGTGGCGACGATCGTGGCCCGGGCCAAGCTGCCGCTCGACGATCTGCCGCCGAGCCAGATGGTCGCCTTCCGCGATCCTGCCAGCGGCGAAGAACATGTCGCGCTGGTTGTCGGCGCGTTCGGCGGAAAGCCGCCGCTGATCCGGCTGCACAGCGAGTGTCTGACCGGCGATGTCTTCGGAAGCCTCAAATGCGATTGCGGGCCGCAGCTCAAGGAAGCGCTCAGGATTCTTGGCGCCGAGGGCGGCGGAATCCTGCTTTACCTTCGGCAGGAGGGACGCGGCATCGGCCTCGCCAACAAGCTGCGCGCCTATGCGCTGCAGGATCGCGGACTCGACACGGTCGATGCCAACCGCCGGCTCGGCTTTGCCGATGACGAGCGCAACTATGGCATGGCCGCGGCGATGCTGCGCGCGCTGGGCGCCGAGCGGGTGCGGGTGCTGACCAATAATCCCAACAAGATCGCCGGGCTCGCGGCGGAAGGGATCGAGGTGGCTGCGCGGGTAGCACACCATATGCCGACCAACCCGCACAACGCCGACTATCTCGCGACCAAGCGCAAGAAGAGCGGGCACCTCGACTAGTCTTCGAAGAGTGCGCTGCCGACGCGGATGATTGTCGCCCCCAGCATCACGGCGGTCGGATAGTCGCTCGACATTCCCATGCTGAGACCGGTGACGTCATGGCGCCGGGCCAGTTCGGCCAGCAAGGCGAAATAGGGCCCCGGCTGCTTTTCGAGCGGCGGCATCGCCATCAATCCTGCCAGCGGCAGCGGCGAGGCGCGGACCTGGCCGAGGAAGCCGGGCAGATCTTCGATGGCCACGCCGCCCTTCTGCTCCTCGGTGCCGATGTTCACCTGGACAAAGACGTCCGGATAGTGGCCGGCCTTGTCGCCCGCCTTGACCAGCGCATCGAGCAGCGAGCGCCGGTCGAGCGAGTGGATCACATCGAACAGCGCAATGGCTTCGTCGGCCTTGTTCGATTGCAGCCGCCCGACCATGTGCAGCCTGACGTTGGGGTGAGCATTGCGAAGGGCCGGCCATTTCTCGGCGGCTTCCTGGACGCGATTCTCGCCGAAGTCCGTGACCCCCGCGGCAATCAGCGGCTCAATCTCGTTCGCCCCGCGCTGCTTGGTCACCGCGACCAGCGTGACATCCCCGGCCTTGCGCCGCGCGGCCTTGGCGGCGCGGACGATTTGCTCGCGCACAATGTCCAGGCGGGTTGCGGCATCGCTCATGGCGCGCGCTATAGGAAGCGCGATGGCAACGAACCAGCCCTCATGGCCGCGGCGGTGGCTGATGACCGACGAGCGGCTTGGCGAGCGGCTATGGGAAGCGGTCGATCGGCTGCCCGCCGGTGGCGGCATCGTCTTTCGCCATTACAGCCTATCCGAATCCGAACGCCTGGAGATCGGCCGCGAGCTCGGACGGCGCGCAGTCGACCGAGGATTGGTGCTGGGCGTGGCGGGAAGCCGATCCCTGGCGAGCGACCTCGACGCGGCGCTGGTGCACAATCCAAGCGAGCCCGGCAGCCTCCCCGCCTCAACTGCCGTGCATGATGAAGCCCAGGCCGCAGCCGCCCGGAAAATGGGTGCAGCGCTTGCCTTTATTGGTCCGATCTTCCCGACTCGCTCGCATCCGGGACGGCCGGCACTAGGTCAGGAACGCGCGCGCGAGCTGGCCCTGCTGGTCGGCTGCCCGGCCATTGCCCTTGGCGGAATGGACGAGAATCGCTTCGCCGCACTGCACCAGCGCGGATTCCATGGATTTGCCGGGATCGATTGCTGGCTTAGAACTTGAAGGCGGTGCCGACGTAGACGGCCTTGCTGTCGCGATGCGTGTCGGCCAGCGCCGGGATCTCGTCGCGCTCGACCTTGTAGCGAACGCCGCCGGTCAGCGCGATGTTGCGGCTGATGTTGTAGGAACCGCCAACGTCCAATGAATAGCTGTCCGGGCGGGCCAGCGGGGCGATGCGGCTGTCATTGCGCTCGCCGCCGACCGCGACCCGGCCGGTAAAGCGCTTAAGGTTGTAGCTGACACCAACCACCGCGGATTCGCGCGTGCCGATCGCCGGATCGAAGCTGGTAGACTTGGAGACGTCGCCGGACACGGCGAGGCGCTTCCAGCCGACGGCCAGGCCCAGATCATATTGCGCGGGCGCCAAACCGGTCAGCGGGGAGGCCACCGCGACCTCGATCGGGCGGGCGGGACTCGGCGCGCCGCTCGCTCGGACTGCGACTCGCAACTGCGACGGACGGCCCTTGGCGGCCGCCGGCGTGAATCGGAAATCGGCGATCGACGGACCGCCATTGGCGAACAGCGCCGCCAGGCGCGGATCAGCAGACGCCGGCGTGAAGCTCGGAATATTGTCGAAACTCAAGGAGATAGCCGGCGGACGTTGCTTGCCTACGGCGGCGAGGCCAATCGTCGGGGTCATCACCATGGCAGCAGCAGCCAGCGCGAGCGCCAGCTTTCCGCCAGTCATGATCTCCCTGTTGGACACGCGTCAAAGACTCCTGTTCGTTTTCGGATATAGGCGTTCGAACCTGTCGGTTCCATGACTGGAATCGATTCCGGCGCCCCCTGTTGCGCGGAGTCCACAAGAATCGCCGTTTGTCCCTTTGATTCTGTCGCTTGCCGAGACGGTGGCAGCATCTATAACGCCTGTCCAAGCCCGCCTTGTTCGCAAAGAGAGAGTTTATGTCCCGCCTGAGCCTTACCCTTATTGCCATGGTCGCTTCGGCCATCGCGCTCCCGGCCTGTTCCAAGAACAAGGATATTCCGATCGAGCTGGCGCCGTCGCGCATGACCAGCATCGGCGTGAACAGCTATTTATGGCGCGCCGCGGTCGACACCTTGTCGTTCGCGCCGCTGGTCACGGCGGACAGCAATGGCGGCGTCATCGTCACCGATTGGTACACCAACCCCAATTCGCCGGGCGAACGGGTCAAGCTGACCGTGTCGATCATCGACCAGGATCTGCGCGCCGACGCGCTGCGGGTCGCAGCCAGCCGCCAGGTCAACCAGAACGGCACCTGGGTCGACGCGCCGGTGGCGGCGGCAACCGTCCAGAAGCTTGAGGACATCATCCTCACCCGCGCCCGCGACCTTCGGCGCACCACCGTCGGCGGTTAAGGCTATCGAAGAATGACCGACCGCTTCGATCCGGCGGTTGCCGACCGGCGCTGGCAGCGGCGCTGGGCGGAAGCCGGAAGCTTTCATGCCGACAGCAATTCGGCCAAGCCCAAGGCCTATGTGCTGGAGATGTTCCCCTACCCGTCGGGGCGCATCCACATGGGACACGTCCGCAACTATACGATGGGCGACGTGCTGGCCCGGTTCCGCCGGATGCAGGGCTTTGAAGTGCTCCACCCGATGGGCTGGGACGCGTTCGGCATGCCGGCCGAAAATGCGGCGATGGAAAAGAAGGTCCACCCCGGAAGCTGGACGCGGCAGAACATCGCGACGATGCGCGAGCAGCTGCAGCGGATCGGCTTCGCGCTAGACTGGAGCCGCGAGCTCGCCACCTGCGAGCCCGACTATTACGGCCATGAACAGGCGCTGTTCCTCGACCTGATGGAAGCCGGGCTGGTCATGCGGAAGGAGAGCGAGGTCAACTGGGACCCAGTCGACATGACTGTGCTCGCCAATGAGCAGGTGATCGACGGCAAGGGCTGGCGCTCGGGCGCCCCGGTCGAGCGCAAGAAGCTGTCGCAGTGGTTCCTCAAGATCACCGACTTCACCGAGGAATTGCTCGACGGCCTCGACGGGCTCGACCAATGGCCCGACAAGGTCCGGCTGATGCAGCGGAACTGGATCGGCAAGAGCCAGGGGCTGCAATTCTGCTTCCGGCTGGCGATGAGCATGCCGGGCGGGACCTGTGACATCGACGTGTTCACCACCCGTCCCGACACCATCTTCGGGGCGAGCTTTGTCGCCATTTCACCCGGCCACCCAATCGCCGAAGCGCTCGCCGCCGAGCGGCCTGAGGTGGCAGAGTTCATCGCCCGGGCGCAGGCCGGCGGGACCAGCGCGGCCGAGATCGAGACCGCCGAAAAACTCGGCCTCGATACCGGGTTGGAGGTCATCCACCCGTTCGATCCCGATTGGCGCCTGCCCGTGTGGATCGCCAATTTCGTGCTGATGGAATATGGCACTGGCGCGCTTTACGGCGTGCCCGGCCACGACGTGCGCGACTATGAATTTGCGACCAAGTACAAGCTGCCGATCCGGCGGGTGGTGGCTACCGCCAGCGATGGCGCATCGGCGCCGATCATCGAGCCAGAAACCGATCCCGGCGTGGCGGTCAATTCGCAGTTCCTCGATGGCATGACCAGCGAGCAGGCCAGGGCCGAGGTGATCCGCCGTGCCGAGACCGCCGGCTGGGGCCAGGGCAAGACCCAGTATCGGCTGCGCGACTGGGGCGTGTCGCGCCAGCGCTATTGGGGGACGCCGATCCCGGTGATCCATTGCGATGCCTGCGGACCGGTCGGCGTGCCGCGCGACCAACTGCCGGTGGTGCTGCCCGAGGATGTCAGCTTCGACATTCCCGGTAACCCGCTCGACCGGCACCCGAACTGGACCAAAGTCAATTGCCCGCAATGCGGCGGGCTGGCGCGGCGGGAGACCGACACGCTCGACACTTTCGTCGATTCCAGCTGGTATTTCATTCGCTTCGCCAGCCAGCCCGACAACCAGCCGTTCGATCGCGCCGAGGCCGAGAAATGGCTGCCGGTCGGACAATATATCGGCGGGGTCGAGCATGCCATTTTGCACCTGCTTTATGCGCGCTTCTGGACCATGGCGCTCGAGCGGATGGGCAAGATTTCGGTCAAGGAGCCGTTCAAGGGCCTGTTCACGCAGGGCATGGTGACCCACGAGACCTACGAAACGCCGGACGGGCGTTGGCTCAATCCGGACGAGGTCGAAGTGCGCGAGGGCGATGTGCTGATCGAGCGTGCGACCGGGGCCGAGGTGCGCCGCGGCCGGGTCGAGAAAATGTCCAAGTCGAAGAAGAATACGGTCGACCCCGAGCCGATTCTTGACCGCTACGGCGCCGACGCGGTGCGCTGGTTCATGCTGTCGGATTCCCCGCCGGAGCGCGATCTCGAATGGTCTGAGAGCGGGATCGAGGGCGCCGCACGCTTCGTCCAGCGCGTCTGGCGCCTAGTCCGATCCCCGGCCGGAAACGAGGGCAAGGATCTGACCCTCCTGAAGAAGGTGCACCGGACCGTCGCCGCGGTCGGCGAGGCGATCGAGGGGCTGCAGTTCAACAAATCGGTCGCCGCGCTCTACGAGCTGACCAGCGGCATCGAAAAGTCGAAGCCGTCGGCGACGCGTGACGAGGCGATCCGCACGCTGCTGCTACTGATTGCCCCGGGTGCGCCCCATCTGGCCGAGGAGGCTTGGGCGGCCCGCGGCGAAAGCGGCATGATTGCCGATGCGGCCTGGCCGAGCTTCGACCCGGCGATGCTGGTCGATGACGAGGTGACCATCGCGGTGCAGGTCAATGGCAAGCTTCGCGAAACCATGACTGCGCCGCGGGGTCTTGCCAGGGAAGATGCCGAGGCCAGGGCGCTGGCGCTGCCCAAGGTCCAGTCGCAGCTGGCGGGCGGAACCCCACGCAAGGTGATTGTGGTTCTCGACCGGCTGGTCAATATCGTCGCATGATGCGTGTCGCCGCCTTGGCCTTGATGCTGCTGCTCGCCGCCTGCGGGCTTCAGCCGATGTATGGTGGCGGGGGTTCCGGGCATGTGGCAAGCGGGCTCACCACCATCCAGGTGGCTCCGATTCCCGAACGGGCCGGCTGGCTGGTCCGCAACGCCCTGGTCGACCGGCTGGGCGGAGAGCCCGGCAATGCTAGCTATCGGCTGGATGTCGAACTCGACGACAATATCACCGCCTTCGGCATCCGTGGCGACAGTGCGGCGACGCGCGAGCGCCGGACGCTGCGCGCCCGCTACCGGCTGGTCGAGCTCAAGACCGGCGCGGTGGTGCTCGATGCAACCGCCGGCTCCGATGCCGGCATCGACATTGTCAGCTCGGAATATGCGACCGTCGCCGCCGAGCAGACAGCGCAGGAGCGGTTGGCCGATGGCATTGCCGACCAGATGGTGTCGCGCCTGGCCTTGTTCATTCGCCGCTCCGGCGAGCAATGAGGACCGCCAAGGGCAGCATTCCCAAGGCGCTGGACCGGCCTGATCCCGCGGTCCGTTTCTACCTGTTCCACGGCGTCGACGAAGCCGGATCGCGCGCGCTTGCCAACCAGCTGTTGCGCGGGCTTGAGGCGGAGAAGTTTGCCCTGGCCGGGCAAGCGATCAAGTCCGATCCGGCGCTATTGGCCGATGAAGCGAGTGCTATCTCATTGTTTGGCGGCAAACGGGCGATCTGGATCGAACCGGCGGGTGAGGAGATTTTGGAGAGCGTCGAAGCCCTGCTCGACGCGGCGGCTTGCGAAAGCGCGGCGATTGCCATCGCTGGGTCGCTCAGGAAGACATCGGCACTGCTCAAGCTGGCCGATGCTCATCCGCTGGCCCTGTCGCACATCAGCTATGCGCCCGACGCGCGGGACCTGGAGCGAACGATCATCGACATGGGGCGGGACCAGGGGCTGCGCATTTCGCCCGACCTGGCCCGCCGGGTTGCGGCGTCATCGGCGGGAAACCAGGCGATCGCCGCGCAGGAGGTGGTCAAGTTCGCGCTTTACCTTGGCGCCGGGCCGGACAATCCGTGCGATCTCGATCCCGAATCCGTGGATTTGCTGGGAGCGGATTCGGCCGAAGCCGATTTGATGCGGCTCGGTGATTTGGCGCTGGCCGGACGGATGGATGCGTTGCTCGAGGAATTGGCGCGCCTGCCGCATGGCGGGTCGGAGGCGGTTCCGGTCTTGCGCGCCCTGCAGCGGCGACTGCTGATGCTGGCCCCGCTGCGCGCCCGGATCGAGCGTGGGGAGCGGGTCGAGGGCGTCATGGCGTCAATGGGTAAAGCATTGTTCTGGAAAGACAAACCGCTGATCGAGCGGCTGCTGACGATCTGGCCGGCCGAGCGGCTGGCCGAGGCAGCTACGCGCGTCGCGGCGCTGGAGCGGCAGATTATGCTGCGCCCGCTGGACGATGAGTCCGCGCTGGGGGAATCGCTGGTGACGCTGGCCCGCGCGGCAGGCCGCGGTCGTTAAATCGGTTCCCCGCTGAGGCGTTGGCAAATCAAGTCGAGCTGGTCGAGCGTGCTATAGTGAAGCGCCACCGTTCCGCCGCTCTTGCCGTGCGTCACCTTGACGCGGATGCCCAGCAAATCGCTCAGTTGCCGCTCCAGCGCCGCCAGATCGGCGTCAACCGGCCGCTGCGCGTTGCGCGCCGATGCCCGGCCGATATCGGTCCCCGCTCCCGGGCGCACCCGCTTGGCCAGATGCTCGGCCTGGCGCACCGACAAGTCGCCCTCGACGATTTCATTGGCCAATTCTTCGGGGTCGGGCGCGGTGGCGATGGCCCGCGCATGGCCCATGCTGATATCGCCTCGCAGCAGCATTAAGCGCACTGTGTCGGGCAATTCCAGCAACCGCAGTAGGTTGGCGACATGGCTCCGCGACTTGCCGACCAGCTTGCCGACGACCTCCTGGCTGTGGCCATAACCGCTGATCAGCCGGCGATAGGCTTCGGCCTCTTCGATCGCGTTCAGATTCTCGCGCTGGACATTCTCGATCAGCGCTACCTCGGCCCGCGATTCCTCATCGAATTCCCGGACTAAGGCTGGAATTTCATGAAGTTGCGCCCTTTGCGCAGCGCGCCAGCGGCGCTCGCCCGCGACCAGTTCATAACCATCTTCAACTTGCCTGACGATGATCGGCTGGAGCACCCCGCGCTCGGAAATCGATGCCGCCAGCTCGGCCAGGGCGGTCTCGTCGAACACCTGCCGCGGCTGCGCCGGATTGGGCCGGATGCGAGCGATCTCGATCGTCCGGACACCGCCACCCGAGAGGGCGTCCGGCCGCGTCGCCGGCGCCTCGCCGATCAGCGCGCTAAGGCCACGCCCAAGGCCGGTTACCTTCTTCACGCGGCGACCGCCTCGACCTGGGGCAGCCGCGCCATGATTTCGCGGGCCAGGCGAACATAGGCTTCCGATCCCGGGCAACGCAGGTCGTAGATCAGCGCCGGCAAGCCATGGCTCGGCGCCTCCGACAGGCGAACATTGCGCGGCACCACTGTTTCGAACACCGATGTTCCAAGGCAGGCGCGGACATCCTCGGCAACCTGCGACGAAAGATTGTTGCGGCGGTCGAACATGGTCAGCGCCACGCCGAGGATCGACAGCTCGGGATTATAGGCCAGGCGGATCCGCTCGACCGTCTGCAAGAGCTGGCTAAGTCCTTCTAAAGCAAAGAATTCACACTGCAGTGGGACGAGCAGCTGGCGCGATGCGACCAGGGCATTGACGGTCAGCAGACCCAACGACGGCGGGCAGTCCAGCAGGCAAATATCCCAGCGTCCGGCCGGCACTTCGTCGAACGCCTGAGCCAGGCGGTGCGTCCGGTCCTCCATGGCCACCAGTTCGATCTCTGCGCCCGACAGGTCGACGGTCGCGGGGAGCAGGTCGAGCCGCGGCACCTTGGTCGCCACGACGGACTCGACCACACTCGCTTCCCCGAGCAGCACATCATAGGTCGATCGCTCGCGTGCGGCCCGCCCGACGCCCAGGCCGGTGGAGGCATTGCCCTGGGGGTCCAGGTCGACCAGCAGCACTTTCCAGCCGATCGCCGCCAGCGCCGTCGCCAAATTGATCGCGGTGGTGGTCTTGCCCACCCCGCCCTTCTGATTGGCGACCGCAACGCGAATCATCGCTTCCCCCTCCGCTGGACATGCTCGGCAATAATGATTGCCGCTGCGGGATCCGTCCGGCTTGGTTCCAGACGAAACTCACCCTGCCATGTCCGCCGGGCCTCATCCAGTTCCGATTGCGCGCTTTTCCCCTTTGGGAACAGCCAGCGCGTTTTATCTGTGGACAGATGGCGGGATATCCTGAGCAAATCGTCCAGCGACGACACCGCGCGCGCGGTAATCACGTCAAAGGAACCGGTGATTCGTTCGGCTTTGGCCGCGTGAACCGCAACCCGATCCGACAATCCCAGGGCATCGGCGACGCGTTGCAGAAAATCGGCCCGCAGCTTGCGCGGTTCGACCAGCGTCACCGGGCCTTTCGTCAGGATCGCCACCACCAGCCCTGGAAGCCCCGCTCCGGAGCCTATGTCCAGCCACGACGAGTCCGAACGTGGCGCGAAGGGGACGATTTGGGCGCTGTCGAGGATATGGCGTTGCCAGACCTCGTCGGTCGTCGACCGTGAAATCAGGTTTTGCCGCTCATTTTCGTCCAACAGAAGCTCGACGTACCGTTCAAGTCGTTCGAATGTTTCACGTGGAACATCCGCCTGCAGCCTGTCCGGGGGACAGGCGAAGCCGGATGTCGCGCGCAGCACCTCCTGCAGTGCGAGTCGCGCCTCGTTGTCAATCATGCGGCCTGGCGAACCAAGGCGAAATGCAGCGCCGACAGGGCAGCCGGGGTGACGCCCGGTACCCGCGCGGCCTGATCGATGTCGGCGGGCCCCGCCTGACCCAGCCGTTCGCGCATTTCATTCGATAATCCAGGCACTTGCGTAAAATCGAAGGCGGGCGGGATGGCCAGCCGCCGGTCCTTCTCCCGCGCCGCCAACTCGCTGTTCAGCCGGGTCAGATAAGGGGCATAGGCCGCATCGTCGATTGCCTCGTCCGAGGCAGCATGATCCGGCAACTTTTCGCGAATTCGCCCTAGAAGATCCTCCCGGCGCGCCCAGTCGGCCAGTGGCTTCCGGCCTGGGTCGGAAAGCCCGAGCTCCGTCCCCGATGTCACAAGCTGTAGCGCCGCGGCGGCCTTGGCCTTGGCTTGGATCCGTTCACGGACAAGCGCCGCATGCTCATCGTCGAGCGCGTCCAGTTCGAGCGCCATCGGCCCAAGCCGCGACACCGCATTGTCGGCGCGTAAATGGAGCCGGTATTCGGAACGCGCGGTCAGCATCCGATAAGGCTCGCTCACACCCTGCAGAGTAAGGTCGTCAACCATCACGCCGATGTAGCTCGTCCCGCGGTCGAACCGGGCCTCGGCCAGATTGAGCGCAACGGCCGCCGCGTTGAGCCCAGCAACCAGCCCCTGGGCGGCCGCTTCCTCATAACCGGTGGTGCCGTTGAGCTGCCCGGCGAAGAACAATCCGCCGACTTCACGGTGCTGCAGCGTCGGATCGAGCCGGCGCGGATCGGCATATTCATATTCGACCGCATAGCCGGGCTGGACAATGTCCGTCCGCTCCAAGCCCGGGATGCTCCGGACCACCTCAAGCTGCACGTCGGCCGGCAGCGAGGTCGAGATACCGTTGGGATAAACCAGATGGTTGGCCAGCCCCTCGGGTTCGAGGAAGATCTGATGACCATCGCGGTCGCCAAAGCGATGGACCTTGTCCTCAATCGACGGACAATAGCGCGGACCCCTGCCCTCGATCGCCCCGGCGAACAGCGGCGAGCGGCCGAGCCCGGCCCGAATGACGTCATGACTTCGCGCGTTAGTCCTTGTAATCGCACAACTTAATTGCGGCAGCGGCGCAAGATTGGGCGCCAGCGCCATGGTCCAGGCAGTCCGATCGCTGGGCTGCGTTTGGGTCCTCGACCAATCGATCGTCCGGCCGTCGAGCCGCGGCGGCGTACCGGTCTTGAGCCGACCCTGGGCCAGGCCCAGTTCGCGGATTTGACCGCCGAGCCCCGCAGCAGCCTGGCCACCCTGCCGGCCGCCCGTCCAGCGCTCTTCGCCGCGGAACATGGTGGCGCCAAGGAACGTCCCCGTCGCCAGCACGATGGCTCGAGCCTCGATCGAGGCGCCATCGGCCAGCTCGATCCCTGCCACGGTGCCGCCGGCAAACAGCAACGCAACCACCTCGCCCTCGACAACGGCGACACCAGTCTCCCTGACCATTTGGGCCACGGCCGTGCGATACAATTGGCGATCCGCCTGCACCCGAGGCCCGCGAACGGCACTGCCCTTGCTGGCATTGAGCATCCGGCGATGGATCGCGGCGCGATCGGCGGCGCGAGCCATGATCCCGCCCATCGCATCGACCTCGCGCACCAAATGGCCCTTGCCGACCCCGCCGACCGACGGGTTGCAGCTCATCTGGCCGAGATCGTCCGCCCTGAACGTCAGCAGCGCCACGCGCGCGCCACGCCGAGCGGCGGCACATGCCGCTTCGCATCCAGCGTGACCGCCACCAATGACCAGAACGTCGAACATCAGCCGCCCATACAAGCCGACCGCACGTCCTTCAACGCGACTGTTCCACGTGAAACTATTTGCCCAGACAAAAGCGTCCAAACAGCGCGTCGAGCAGCTCGTCGACCCCGGCCCGACCGGAAATCCGATCGATGGCCAGCCGCGCGACGCGCAGCTCCTCGGCAATCAACACCGGATCCTCCAGGCCCGCAGCGCGCACCAGAGCCGCCCGTCCTTCGGCCAGTAGCAAATGCTGCCGCCGGTCCAGTGCCAGCTGATCGCCCTTGGGCAGCAGCTGGCGAGCCCGCTTGACCAGCAAATTGGTCAACTCCGACAAACCCTGGCCGGTGACGGCCGACACCGCAATGCCGTTACCAGCCTCTCCCAAATCGGCCTTGGGCGCAATCTGGATGCGCCCGGCGTGAGCCGGTGCGCCGCTCGATGGGCCAAGCCACAGCAGGATGTCGGCGGCTTCCGCCTCGCCTCGGGCCCGCTCGATGCCAATCGATTCGACCACATCGTCCGATTCACGCAATCCTGCCGTGTCGACCAGGACGAACGGCACCCCGTCGATCGCAATTGGCACTTCGATGACGTCACGGGTCGTGCCCGCGATATGCGTGACGATCGCTCTCTCGCTTTGCGTTAATGCATTGATCAGGCTGGATTTTCCGGCATTTGGCGGCCCCGCGACAACGACCCGGATGCCATCGCGGAGCGGCTCGACCCGTGGCGCGTCGAGCAACCCCGCCATGTCTTCAGCCAATGCCCGAATCTCGGGCCGCAATTCCGAGTCAACCGCCCCATCCTCCTCGTCGGCATAGTCGATCGCCACTTCGGCCCGCGCCGCCAGCGCCAATAACCGGTCGCGCCATCCATCGAGCCGCGTCCGCAGCGCTCCGCCGGCGCGGGCCATGGCCGACCGCCGTTGCAACTCGGTCTCCGCATCCAGCAAATCGGCCAACCCCTCGGCCTCGGTCAGGTCGATGCGCCCGTTGGCCAGCGCACGGCGTGTGAATTCTCCCGGTTCGGCGAGACGAATGCCGGGCTGGGCAAGCAGCGCCCCGATCAACGCGTCAATCGTCGCCCTTCCGCCATGGCATTGATATTCAACGATATCTTCGCCGGTCGAGCTGTTCGGTGCGTCAAATCTCAGCACCAGGGCCTGGTCGATCAAGCTATTGTCGCGAGGATCGACCAGCCGCCTCAGCGCCGCCTGTCGCGGGCCCGGCAGCGGACCGGCCAGCGCCTCCGCCGCCGCCTTGGCCGCAGGCCCGCTGGTCCGCACGACGGCAATGGCCGCCGGCGGACGGCCGCTCGACTGGGCAACGATGGTATCGGCATTGCTCATGGCTGCCGCCATTGCAGCGGGCTCGACCGACCGCAAGCGATCAGGCGAACAGCCTGCCGATGCCGACTTCGGGGTGGATCCAGCCGTCGTAGATCATCTTGAATGACACCCAGACGATCACCGCCAGGCCAATGTAGGCAATCCAGCGATAGCGCTCGATGTAACGCGCGATGAAATTGGCCGCGACGCCCATCAGCGCGACCGCGAACACCAGGCCGACAATCAGGATGCCGGGGTGGTCTCGCGCCGCGCCGGCCACCGCCAGCACATTGTCGAGGCTCATCGACACGTCGGCGATGGCAACCGCCCAGGCGGCGGCGGCAAAGCTCTTGGCCGGCCTCAGGCCGCTATGCTCATCGCCGACAATCTCTTCGGAGCCCGGCGAGCTTTCCTGGGGTGCGCGCAAGTCGCGCCACATCCGCCAGCTAACCCACAGCAACAGCAGGCCGCCGACCAGGATCAGGCCGATGATCTGCATCAGCTGGGTGACGACCAGGGCAAAGGCGATGCGCAGCACCAGCGCCGCCGCGACCCCGATGACAATGACCCTCTTGCGTTGCTCGGCGGGAAGGCCGGCGGCCAGCGCGCCGACCACGATGGCGTTATCGCCGGCCAGCACCAGGTCGATCATCAGCACCTGGACGAATGCGGAAAAGGCGCCCGGATCGGTGATGTTGGCGAAATCCTTGGTGATCGCGCCCCACATCTCGGCAAAGCCGCTGAGTCCCGCTGCCGCCGCCGCCAGAACCAGCCAGGCGAGGTCCAGCATCGCGACGCCCTGTTCCTGCTGAACCAGTTCGGCCGAAACAAAGCTCATCGTCGAATCCCTATTATGCGAAACCC
This sequence comes from Sphingomonas sp., assembly GCF_023266535.1. GTDB lineage: Bacteria > Pseudomonadota > Alphaproteobacteria > Sphingomonadales > Sphingomonadaceae > Sphingomicrobium. Next base: position 24,398 of record NZ_JAHFPY010000038.1, read on the forward strand.
AATGCGTTGCGCAGGCCTAGCACATGCTCGCCGCCGACCCAGCCCTCGTAGATCATGGAGAGACCGACGTAGAGGATCACTGCAAGACCAATGTAATTGATCCAGTGGTAGCGCTGGATCAGCTTGGCGACATAATTGGCCGCGAACCCCATGAACAGCACCGAGAAGGTCAGGCCGACGAACAATAAAGCCGGATTGTCGCGCGCGATCGACGCCACCAGCAGCACATTGTCGAGGCTCATGCTGAGGTCGGCGATGGTGATCTGGATCGCCGCCTGCAGGAAGGTCTTGGTCGCCGGCGGGCCCTCGACTTCAGGCGTGTCGGGATCGTCGTGGATCACCAAGACCTTTGGTCGCAGCTCCTGCACCATATTGTAGGCAACCCACATCAGCAGCAGGCCGCCGGCAAACACCAGGCCAGTGATTTTGAGCAGCTGGGTCGCCAGCACCGCGAAGGTAATCAGGAACACCAGCGCCATGCCGACGCCGAGCATCAGCACCCGCTTGCGGTCCTTGGCCGGAAGGCCGGCGGCGAGCGAGCCCATGATCACGACATTGTCGCCGGCCATGGTCAGGTCGCCGACGACAATCTGGCCGAGCTTGGCCATGCCCGCGGCGGTGAAGATGCTCGAGAAACTGAACCCGCTGATCATGGCCGCCTAACGCGTCGCCAGGCTTTACTGGTTCATCGAGGCGAAGAAGTCCTCGTTGGACTTGGCGTCCTTCATCTTGTCGAGCAGGAACTGCATCGCATCGACCGTGCCCATCTGCATCAGGATGCGGCGCAGCACCCACATCTTGCTGAGCACGCTCTGCTCGACCAGCAGCTCTTCCTTGCGGGTGCCGGACTTGCCGACGTCCAGCGACGGGAAGATGCGCTTGTCGGAGACCTTGCGGTCGAGCACGATTTCGCTGTTGCCGGTGCCCTTGAATTCTTCGAAGATGACCTCGTCCATTTTCGAACCGGTGTCGATCAGCGCGGTGGCGATGATCGACAGCGAGCCACCTTCCTCGATGTTGCGCGCGGCGCCGAAGAAGCGCTTCGGCCGCTGCAGGGCATTGGCGTCGACACCGCCGGTCAGCACCTTGCCGGAGCTCGGCACGACCGTGTTGTAGGCGCGGCCGAGGCGGGTGATGGAGTCGAGCAGGATGACGACATCCTTCTTGTGCTCGACCAGCCGCTTGGCCTTCTCGATCACCATTTCGGCGACCTGGACGTGACGCGATGCCGGCTCGTCGAAGGTCGAGGAAATGACCTCGCCCTTCACGCTGCGCTGCATGTCGGTGACTTCTTCGGGCCGCTCGTCGATCAGCAGCACGATCAGGAACACCTCGGGATTATTGTCGGTGATCGCCCGGGCGATGTTCTGCAGCAGCACGGTCTTGCCGGTCCGCGGCGGCGCGACGATCAGCGCGCGCTGGCCCTTGCCGAGCGGCGAGACGATGTCGATCACCCGCGCGCTCTTGTCCTTGATGGTCGGGTCGAGCGTATCGAGCTTGAGCTTCTCGTCCGGATAGAGCGGCGTCAGATTGTCGAAATTGACCCGGTGGCGGACCGCGTCCGGGTCGTCGTAGTTGATTTGCGTGACCTTGGTCAGCGCGAAATAGCGTTCGTCATCCTTGGGGGCGCGGATCTCGCCTTCGACCGTGTCGCCGGTGCGCAGGCCGAAGCGGCGCACAACGTTCGGCGCGACATAGATGTCGTCCGGCCCGGCGAGGTAATTGGCCTCCGGCGAACGGAGGAAGCCGAAGCCGTCGTTGAGGACTTCGATGGTCCCCTGGCCGTTGATTTCGGCGCCGCTTTCGGCCCGGACCTTGAGGATGGAGAACATCAGGTCCTGCTTGCGCATCGTCGATGCG
>NZ_JAHFPY010000039.1 GCF_023266535.1 Sphingomonas sp.
GCTTCAACTATTATGGGACGGTCGGCGCCAACCGCGACGAGTTCGTCATCGTTCGCAAGATGAGCGAGGTGAACTGGTTCGACAAGGCCGCCGACGATACCGCCAATGTCGAGGGCGGAACGGCCGATTGGGGGACGGGCGCCAAAGATGCCCACGCCACCGGAAAGGAGGTGGCGCGATGAAAGTCCGCGCGCAGATCGCGATGGTCCTGAACCTCGACAAGTGCATCGGCTGTCACACCTGCTCGATCACGTGCAAGAACGTGTGGACCAACCGCGAGGGCGTCGAATACGCCTGGTTCAACAATGTCGAGACGAAACCCGGCATCGGCTACCCCAAGGACTGGGAAAACCAGGAGCGTTGGAAGGGCGGCTGGATCCGTAAGAAGAACGGTAAGATCCAGCCCAGGCAGGGAGCCAAATGGCGCATCCTGTCGAAGATCTTCGCCAACCCGCATCTGCCGGAGATCGACGATTTCTACGAGCCCTACACGTTCGAATATGACTGGTTGCAGGCTGCTCCCGAACTACAGGCCCAGCCGACGGCCAGGCCCATCTCGCTGGTGACGGGAGAAAAGCTCAATAAGATCGAATGGAGCGGCAACTGGGAGGACATGCTCGGCGGCGAGTTTGAAAAGCGCAGCCATGACAGCAACTTCAACGGTATCGAAAAGGAGATTTACGGGCAGTTCGAAAAGACGTTCATGATGTACCTGCCGAGGCTGTGCGAACATTGCCTCAATCCGACTTGCCTCGCCTCCTGTCCCTCGGGCGCAATCTACAAGCGGGCCGAGGACGGCATCGTGCTGATCGACCAGGAGAAATGCCGCGGCTGGCGGATGTGCGTGTCCGGATGTCCCTACAAGAAGATCTATTACAACTGGTCGACCGGCAAGTCGGAGAAGTGCATCTTCTGCTACCCGCGGATCGAAGTCGGTCAGCCAACCGTCTGTTCGGAAACCTGTGTCGGCCGCATCCGCTACCTGGGCGTCGTTTTGTACGATGCCGACAAGATCGAAGCGGCGGCATCCGTCGAGGATCCCAAGGACTTTTATCCGGCCCAGCTGAGTGTGTTCCTCGATCCCCTTGACGTGGCGGTCCAGGAAGCCGCGCGGGCCGAGGGTATCACCGACCAATGGCTCGAGGCTGCGACCCGGTCCCCAGTCTATAAAATGGCGATGGAGTGGAAGATCGCGTTCCCGCTTCACCCGGAATATCGCACGCTGCCGATGGTCTGGTACGTGCCGCCGCTATCTCCGATCCAGTCGGCGGCCGAAGCCGGCAAAATTTCGGCGTTGGATGGGATGCCCGACGTCCGCAGTCTGCGCATTCCGCTCAAATATCTCGCCAACCTGCTGACCGCAGGCGACGAGGAGCCGATTGCAGCCGCGCTTGAGCGGATGCTGGCGATGCGCTCCTACATGCGGGCGAAAAGTGTCGAAGGCCGCATCGACGAAAGCATCCCGGAACGGGTCGGCCTGACCCGCACCCGGATCGAGGAGATGTACAAGATCATGGCGCTCGCCGCCTATGAGGACCGCTACGTCATTCCCACCGCACGCCGCGAGTTTGATGAAGATGCTTACGTCCTGCGCGGTTCCTCGGGCTTCGGCTTCAATGAGCCGACACGCGGGTCAAACAAGGTCAACCTGTTCGGCGGAACCAAGCGATCGCCGAGCAAACCGCACATGAAAGTCTCGACATGAAGCTGACGCTAAGGACGCTGGCAGCTCTGCTGGGTTACCCGTCGCAGGAACTCAAGGAGCATGCCGGCGAGTTGCGGATCGCCATTGGCAAAGAAAATACGCTGTCCGCCGCCGGGCGCGATCAGCTGGAGCCATTGCTTGGCGCGCTGGAAACCGAAGAGCTGCTCGACCTGCAGGCCGCTTACAGCGAGCTGTTCGACCGCTCGCGGTCGCTGTCGCTGCACTTGTTTGAGCATGTTCATGGCGACAGCCGGGAGCGCGGACAGGCGATGATCGACCTGGGCCAGCAATATCTCGCCAGCGGTTTCTTCCTCGAAGCCAATGAGCTGCCGGATTTCGTCCCGGTGTTCCTGGAATATGCGTCTTGCCTGCCTCCCGCCGACGCGCGCGAGACGCTTGGCCAGCCGGCCCATGTGTTCGCTGCGTTGGCCGAGCGGCTCGACAAGCGGCAGTCGGCTTACGCTTCGATCTTCCATTGCCTGGTGATGCTGGCCGGTGTGCGTCCGGATGCCGACGCCCTGGCGGAAATCGACCAGAATACCCCCGCTGAGGATCCCCAGGCGATCGACGAGGAATGGGAAGAGGCACCCGTCACTTTCAACACGAGCGGTGCGCACGAAATGGGCGGGCCGACCGGGGTTGTCGCCAAGATCAGGGCATCGAACCGTAGCGTGAGCAGGGAGGCCGGGGCATGACCGACTTTATCAACCAGATGGCATTCGGCTGGTACCCTTATCTGGCCGTCACTGTGCTCGTCGTCGGCAGCATCTTTCGGTTCGACGCGCAGCAGTTCGGCTGGCGGTCGCAATCGAGCCAGTTTTTGCGCAAGCGCCAGATGATGGTCGGGTCCAACCTGTTTCACATGGGCATCCTGGTGCTGCTGATGGGACATTTCGTTGGCCTGCTGACCCCGATCAACGTGTTCGATGCCCTCGGGGTCAGCCACTCCTTCAAGCAGACGGCTGCATTGGTGGTTGGCGGCATCGCCGGCGTCGCCGCCTATATTGGCTGCACCTTGCTGCTTCACCGGCGTCTGTTCGACGCTCGCATCCGCAAAAGCTCGTCTTGGGGCGACATCATCGTCCTCATTCTACTCTGGCTGCAGCTGACACTCGGCATTCTCACCACTTTCTGGACGATCAAGCACCTCGACGGGAGCGAGATGGTGCGGTTCATGAGATGGGCGAACGGGATACTGACGCTCAATCCCGCTGCGCCTGAGCAACTCCGCGAAGTGGCACTGGTCTATAAGCTCCACATCATTCTGGGGCTGACGCTGTTCCTGGTCACGCCTTTCACGCGGCTCGTTCACATCTGGAGCGCCCCGATCTTCTTCCTGATCCGGCCGGGATACCAGATCGTGCGATCGCGCCGCGTCGGCCGCGATCGTTCGCCCACCCGAGGGCCCGCCGGCGTCGCTCCAAGCTATGGAGGCGATACCGTGATGCGCACCGCGCTGGACGAGGGTCGCGCGACATGAGCCGTCGCCTCGACGTCATCAATTTCGGCGATCCGTCGCAGCGGCCGGCGCCTCGGATGATGAGCTCGTGTGAAACAGGTGGCTGTGGCGGCGGTCCAGATCCGATGATCCCGCCGCCTCCGACATTCAGCGAGGTCCGCGTCAATGGTGTGGAAATCACGCCCGAAGCCATCGCCCAGGAAATCCAGCATCATCCGGCGCCGGACGCCGAGACTGCATGGACCGAAGCCGCGCGTGCGCTCGCCGTGAAAGAGCTGCTGTTGCAGGAAGCCCGCAGATTGGGGCTCAAGGCAGAGCCCGAGCAGGACGACGCCGGGCGATCGGAAGCGGAGGACGACGCGCTGGTCCGTTCGTTGCTGGAGCTCGAAGTAGTACCCTCTCATCCGGGCAAGGATGAGTGCCGTCGATTTTACGACGCCTACCAGGAGCGATTCCGCACACCCGACCTGTTCGACGCCGCTCACATCCTGATCGAGCCGGAAGCGGATGACGAGGCGGGTTGGGCCGCGGCAGAAAAGAAGGCCCGCCTTGTCCGGGAGCAAATCGGGAACGGCGCCGCTGCATTTGCAAAGGCAGCCCGGACCCATTCGGGCTGCGCCTCGGCGCAGCAAGATGGGTCGCTTGGTCAGGTACGGCGCGGTGAGTTGGTCGCCGTTATTCAAGAAGAGCTGGAATCTCTTGGGGACGGAGAAACCGGCTGCGAGCCAATTCGCTCTCGTTTCGGCTGGCATTTGCTGCGGCTGCATCGGCGCATCCCAGGTCGGACAATCCCGTTTGAAATGGCCTGCGACAAGATCGTGGATACGCTGGAAGCTCGAAGCTGGTCGGTGGAGTCGGCCCGCTACGTTGCTGGTCTCGCCGCTCGCGGGTCGGTCGAAGGCATCCTCATCGAAGGGGCCGGCTGATGCCCATGTTCGGTGACCTTCTCGCCGCGGCGCGGGACGGGGCTGGGGATTTTCAGGCGTGGTTGAAGATCGCCAATCCCGAATTGGCGATCGCTGTGCAGGGCGCCGCTTGTGCCGAGGCTTTGACGCCGACTTCCTATGTCCGGACGGCGATCTCCGATTTCTCGCGCTTCGCGAGCGAGGAGGATTGGGCGACGCTTACATCGACATTAATGCGAACAGAGGATCCGGGCATGGCCTGCCTGGTCGCGATGGTCGATTGGCGACTGAACGTCAGGGCCTGCAACCAGCATTCTCATCAGCATCACCCGCAAGAAGGAGCGGCCGAATGACCGATCCGACCAGAGATCAGCCTAAAGAGGCTCCGCTCAACCCGGCGCTGAAGACCACCACGGAAACCGTCTACGACACCAAGCACCCTTCGCCGCCGCCGATCGACACGGCTTCGGCACACGAAGGCGAAGGGGAGAGGTGGCCAATCGTCTGGCTGATCGTGACCGTGCTGGGCGTCGCGCTGGCGATCTTCTTTATGTCCTGACCGGCATCTCCGGTTCAGGACCGGGGCTCAAGCATCCGCCATCAAGATGGCGAACGAACTCGATCGCTTCGGCTGTCAGTCCAAGCTGTTCCCAGCTGCGCCGTCGGCGCGAGCGCGGACTGGTCAGTCCTTTGGCGTCCAGGGTGAACATCACCACCTCGCATCCCTTTTCTCGTGCCAGTCTGTCGAGTGCGGCTGAAAGTGCTTTCCGGACAAGCGACATGTGGCCGAGCTCGAAGGCTGCAATGGCTTCGACGCGCAGGACATTGCCGTGCTTCAGGCTGATGACCGGCAGGTAGGCGGCAATTCCATGGACATGCTTGTCCTCGGCGAAGACCGCCAGCACGCCTCCTTGTTGAGCAGCAAGATGACGGCCGAACATTTCCCATCGCTCTGGTTCGACACCCGCCGCACGGCGGACTAGCGGATAAGCTTCCGCCATGCGTTCCGGTTCAAGGTTCCTGACTGTCAAGCTGGTCATGGGCCGCCGTTGCGGATGTCGGGAGTTTGAAGCCTAGCCGCGAGGCGCTATGGCACATTGAGCCAGATCATTCGTTGCCGCGGGGAATTCGCGGCTGGGGACCAGTCGATTGCCTTACCAAGCCAAGGGCCCGCTACTTGAGTTGCCGACAGGGCATCCCTGTGAACATTGCGTAATCCGGCCAATCACCATTTGCCGGCGCCTGGATGCCGTGACCCTGGCAAACCTGCGGTCTCTCGGCACAATGCAGCGCCTGGAACCAGGACAGCCGATTTTCCACGAGGGCGACGCGGTCAGGCGGGTCTTCATGCTCGCCAACGGATCGCTGAAAATCTACACCTTGCTTGCCGACGGTCGCAGGCAAATCACTGGCTTCATGTTCCCCGGTGATTTTCTCGGCATTTCAATTGACGACGAATATGCCTTCACCGCCGAGGCGCTGGTCAAGGCAGAGCTGTGGTGGTTCACCCGAGATGCGTTCGACCGGTTTGTCGAAGCAAATCCGGCGGTCGAACGCGAACTCTATCGGCTCGCTGCGCATGAGCTGGCGGCCGCCCAGGCCCAGATGGTGCTCCTCGGCCGCAAGACCGCGGCCGAACGCCTCGCCAGCTTTTTCCTGTCGCTGCTCGAGCGCCAGGAACTGGTCGATTGCCACACCCATACCGAATTTGATCTTCCAATGAGCAGGCTGGATATCGCCGACTATCTTGGGCTGACCAAGGAAACCGTGAGCCGGATGCTGGCCCAGCTTCGCGACCGAAGACTGATCCGCCTGGCGAGCCAGGACCGGATTGAAATCCTTGACCGGGATGGACTCAAGGAAATGGCGGAGGGGTTCGGCGGATAGGCGGGCCGGTCGCTACAAGGCCCATTCGGCCTGAAGCCAGAATTTGCGGGTATCCTTGCCGAAGTCCCGGGCGTCATAATCTGCGAATTTGGCGAGGAACGAGACCCGGCGAATCTTGAACCCCAGCGAGGCATTCCACTCGGTCCCATATTCGATGTTGCCGACGTCGCTGTCGAATTGATGGAAGGCAATTGTCGCGTTGAGGACAGGCAGCGCTTTCACCTGATCGAACTTGCGGCTGAGTGAAACATAGCCGTCCTCCAGCCCGGTGGTGGGCGTGGTCAGGAACAGGTCGGCCCAGCCGTTGAATTTGTGCAGGGTCGCCATCGGGGTCTGCAGCCCGCGGCCATTATTGCTACCCAATTTCTCCCAACCGCCGGCGATGCCGAAACCGACCAGGGTTGTGCCCGCGTCGAGGGACCAATAATCCGCCGCATAATCGAATGGATTTTCGGCGTAATCGGACTGGCGGGCATAGCTGGCCCGGAGCGAGACTTTGGTCTTGGCGGCAATCGGGACGACTGTGCTTAGCGTCAGACCGTAAGTCTGGCTGCTGTTGGTCAGGAAGAAGTCCTCGTCATAGTCGAGCAGATAGGCGAACAGCTTGCCCTGGACGGGTCCGAGCTTGGATGAGAGGCCGGCAAAGATGAAATGGCCGTCAAGCGCCGTACGCGGCCCGGCGTCGGTCCCGAAAATCGTCCGCTGCTTGCTGGCATAGGTAATGTCGGCCACGACCGGGCCGATACTGGCTTCGCCGCGGATCGCATCGAACGTCTGCTCATTCTGCCGCCAGCCAACCGACCCGACCCATCGCTGGTCGTCGAGGTTGATCCGCTGGCGGCCAAGGGTAACCGTGGTCTTGTCGGCCTTGTATTGGAGTTGCAGCCGGTTGAGCTCGATGTTCATGGGGTCGGCGATCACCGCATGATCGGGGCGCCACTGCTTCTCGCCCGGGAGCGTGAAGGGAAAGGCGTTATATTCGTCGACCAGTGCGGCGGTGCCTTCGGCTTCGGCCAGCAACGAGAAATGGCCGTAGACGGCCTCGGCACCGGCCCTCAGACGGAAGGTCAGCGCGTCGGCGTCGAGCGCGGGCTGATCGACAATCTCGTAGCGGAGGCGCGCATCGAGGATTGGCTTGACCCGGAGCCCATCGCTGTCCCCCCTGTCCGCGGCCAGCACCGTGCCGCCGCAACCCATGAAAAGCAAAGCGCCAAGCACAGCTTTTGTCAGATCGAGAGTCACGATGCTTGTCCTTCGCTGTATCGACATTGCCGTTTGGCGCCGCTCCCAGTTAGCGGTTGGATTTGTGGCGCAGATGATTTGCGTCAAATCTGCCCGCCGCTACTAAGTCCAAAGCCGCCGCAACGTGGAGCTCGGCGTTATGGACTATTCGACCATCGTGATGATCGCCCTGCTGATGGGCCTTGCGGCGGCGCTTTATTCAACCGTTGGTCACGGCGGCGCATCAGCCTATCTGGCGATCATGGCGCTCTTCGCAGTGGCGCCGGAAACAATGCGGCCCACCGCGCTGGCGCTAAACCTGCTCGTCGCCGGGTTCGGAAGCTGGCGCTACTGGCGGGCCGGGCAGACCAATCTGCGGCTGCTCTTGCTGTTCGCCGCGACGGCGGTTCCGGCCGCTTTCATTGGTGGCGGGATCAAGATCGCGCCGGAAATATACCGGCCGCTGGTCGGCGTTCTGCTGTGGGTCGCGGCCCTGCGCCTTTTTTGGCAACCGTCGCAAATTGCCCGGCAAGAGCTTCGGCCGGTGTCCGCAAAGGTCGCACTTCCGGTCGGCGCGCTCCTCGGCTTGCTCGCCGGGCTGACCGGCACCGGCGGCGGCATCTTCCTAAGTCCTCTGATCATCCTGTTTGGATGGGAGGACGCGCGGCGCACGTCCGGCGTGGTTGCCGGCTTTATCTTGCTCAATTCGATTGCCGGCCTGGCGGGCAATGTCGCATCGGTTCGTGCCCTGCCGGCAGAGCTGCCGATCTTTGCCTTGGCGGTCGTGTTGGGCGCGATTGTGGGAACCTGGTTGGGTGCCGGACGGCTGCCAAAGCCAAGATTGCTCCAAGGCCTGGGGCTGGTTCTGGTCATTGCCGGGATCAAGTTGATCTTCGCATGATCGATTCATCGGCAATTGCCATAGCAGTTCTGGCCGGCGGGGAGGGGAGCCGGATTGGCGGTGGAAAGCCGCTCATCAGGCTGGGCGAGAAGACGCTGCTCGAGCGAGCTTATAATCGAGCCAGGGGATGGTCGAGCTCAGCGATCGTTTCAATCCGTTCCCAGGAGCAGCTTGGCTCATGCCAATTGCCGTGGATTGCCGATGCCGCCGGGATCGACGGTCCGCTGGCAGGCCTTGCCGCCGCGCTTGAATGGGCTTGCCGCCAGGGCGCGGAATCACTCCTGACAATTCCTTGCGACATGCCGTTCCTGCCAGGTGACCTGGTCGCCCGTTTGACAAATGAAATTGGCATATCTGACGCGGCGGTGGCCTCGAGTGGCGGCGCTCTGCATCCAGTTTGCGCACTCTGGCGCGACGCGGCCACTTACAAGTTCGCGGACTACTGCGCATCGGGTCGCAGATCGCTCAGGGGTTTCGCGCAGCATCTCGGCTATGCCGAGGTCGAGTGGCCCACAAGCCTTCGCGATCCCTTCTTCAACATCAATAGTCCAGGCGATCTTGCCGCCGCCGAAGAGATGCTCGTTAGCTAGAAATCCAGCACCCAGACGGAGTCATCGGTCTCGGCGCGCGAAGCCCCGGGACGGCGCCTTACCAGCAGCTCGGCTTCAACCAACGTCTTTTGCGCGCTTGAATCCTGGTTTGATACTGGCTCGACCCCGTCCTGAACGGCGCGAGCGCGGACAAAGGTCTCGCGTTCCCCGCATGCCGCTAACGACGCCAGCAGGGGCGCCTTGCGCCAGCGCAGGGCCGCTTGAGGGTTCATTCCGGATAGGCCCGCGATCAGCGGCGCAAGCAACAGCCTGGCGGTGACCAATGCAGAGGTTGGATTCCCAGGAAGGCCCATGACGATCTTGCCTTTGGCCTTCCCGATCCAAACGGGCTTACCCGGCTTGATCGCCACCTTGGAGAAAAGCAGTTCGAGGCCATGGCTTTCGAACATTGTCTTGGCGAAATCCTTTTCGCCGACCGAGGCGCCACCGGTCACGACGATAAGGTCCGCCTGATCCAGGGCGCTGGCCGCAGCCGCCTCCATTGCCGTGAGATCATCGGGCAGGCGGCGGCGCCCGATTACGGTGGCCCCCCAATCCTCGGCCAGGGCCGCTACGCCGAATGAAACGCTCTCTGGGATGGCGCCCGGCTTTCCCGCCGCGCTGCCAGGCGTCGCCAGCTCGTCGCCGGTGCCAAGGATCAATGCGGTGGGGCGTCGCCAAACACCAAGATCCGCCAGGTCGGCGCCCGCCGCTGCAACCAGTTCACGATATCCAAGGCGCGTTCCAGGCTCGACCAGCAAAGCGCCTTCCTGAAAATCGGAGCCGCGCGTGCGAATGTGCTTCGCCGCGCCGGGGTAATCGTCGATGACGGCGATGTCATCCTCGCGGCGCACTACCTCCTGAACGATGACCCGATCCGCATCCTTCGGCAAAGGGGCGCCGGTAAAGATCCGGACGCTGGACCCCGGCGATACGCCGCCGATGAAGCCTGTACCGGCGAAGGATTCGCCGATCACGCGAAGTCGCGCCGGCAAAATTTGAAGATCGTCCTCGCGCACTGCGTAGCCATCCATCGCCGAGACGTCCGAAGGCGGCGAATGAACGCGGGCGATGACAGGCTCCGCCAACACCCGGCGGTGTGCCTCGCCGATCGGCACGCGCTCGCCTTCAAGAGGCCGTGCAATATCGTTTATGATGGTTGCGGCTTGGTCGAAGGAAATCACGGTGCCGTCCAGTGTCCCGACCGGCCGCCCGACTTTTCGATCACCCGGACGCCCTCGATCGCCATGGTCCTGTCGACCGCTTTCAGCATGTCGAACAGGGTGAGGCAGGCAACCGACACGGCCGTCAGCGCCTCCATCTCGACGCCCGTCTGACCAACGGTGCGAACCTCTGCGATCACCCGGAAGCCGGGCAGGTCATCGTCAAGCTCGATCGTTACCCCGATGTTGGTGAGTGCGAGCGGATGACACAGCGGGATCAGATCGGCGGTCTTCTTGGCCGCCATCACGCCGGCGAGTTCGGCGGTCTGAATTACCGACCCCTTCGGCGTCCGGCCTTCCCGGACCAGGTTCAAGGTGCCGGCATCGCAGCGCAGCTGGCCTTCGGCCTTCGCTAGTCGTGCGGTCGACTCCTTGGCGCTGACGTCGACCATTCGGGCCCGTCCTGCCTCATCCAGATGAGTGAGGTCGCTCATGCACAAACCTGCCTCAGGCGGGGGATCTGGCCCGCCAGCGAACAGGGCCGGTAACGGCTGTCGAGTTCTAGCGATAGAACATGGTCCCATCCGTCGCGACAGGCGCCCGTTGAGCCTGGCAGGCAGAAGATGAAAGTGTCGTCGATCTGCCCTGCGAATGCGCGCGACTGGAGAGTGGAAACGCCTACTGTCCCGAGGCTTGCGTGGTGGAACACCACCGAAAAGCCATCCATTTCGCGGCGGAATAGTGGTTTGACCGCTTCAGGGGTCACATCGCGCGGTGTAAATCCCGTGCCTCCCGTCGAAATGATGAGGTCGACGCCGTCATCATCCGCCCAGCTTCGGACTTGGGACCGGATAGCCTCGACCTCGTCCGGGACGATCGCCTTGGCTGCGAGCTCATGGCCGGCATCTTGCAGACGGCTGGCGAGGAGGGCGCCCGATGTGTCGGTTCCCTCCGTGCGCGTGTCGGAAATGGTCAGCACCGCGATCCGCAGCGGGTGGAATGTCAGCGTCTCGTCAATTCCAGCCATTCACTTGCTCCAGCGCGCCCGGTCGACCTGGTCGGTAATCGTTGGTTCAATCCAGCGCGAACCGTCGACCGCATCCTCTCTCTTCCAAAAGACTGCCTCCGTCTTCAGCCTGTCCATGGCGTATTCAGCGGCTTCGAAGGCGGCCCGACGGTGAAGCGCGGCCGTCGCAACGAAAACGATCGCTTCTCCGGGGGAAACTTCGCCGCAGCGATGAACAACGCTGATTGCCGAAACATCGAACTTGCCAGCCGAATCCTCGGCAATTTCGCTGAGCGATGCTTCCGTCATTCGCGGGTGATAGTCGAGAAACAAGCTGGTGACCTCACGGCCGGTTATAGACTGCGGCCGTGCGATGCCGACAAAGGTAACGATGGCACCTTCGTCGACAAGTTTTGACTGAAACGCCGCATATTCGGCATTCGGATCGAGCCGTTCGGCGGCGAGGCGTGTCATGCACCGCATCTCAACCCCCTGACAGGGGCGGTAGGAACTCTACCGTCTCGATGCCGGCAAGCTTGTGGCCCTCGCCGACGATTGAATCCGCGATGCAGGCGCGCGAACGCTGCTGTAGATCCGCCGACGCATAGGGGAACATGTCGGCAAGGACGTTACGAAGCTTCACAATCGTGTCGGTCCCCGTCGGCGGATCGACTTCGATTTCCGCTCCGAGTTTTTCGCCCAGCTTTCCGTAAAATCTCACCTTCAAGGGACGGTCCTCCTGAGCGGCACAGCTATCGAGATGTCGCGTCATTCCGATGATCCACATCAATGTGTCGGGAAGCTCGCGGGCGCAAGGCTGACTGCATGTGGACATATTACCCTAAATTGCTGGCAAGGGCTGTCCCTCGATACACCAGCTATCCGACCGCCGCAGAGTTCCACGACGGAATAGGCGAGGCCGACCAGCGTGCAGGGCTGGAAGCAGTCGGTCCCGACGAGCCGATCTCCATCTATGTCCACATTCCCTATTGCCGGGAAATTTGCTGGTATTGCGGTTGTAACACCGGCGCTGCCAACCGCGCACAGCGGCTCGCTACCTACCTTCAGCGCCTCTCCGAGGAAATAGACCTGGTCGCGGGATACCTCGACGGTCGCGGGCGGGTCGTGCGCATTGCGTTCGGTGGCGGCAGCCCCAACGCCATCGCGCCCGATCAGTTCAGGGTGCTGGTCCAACGACTCAAATCTACCTTTCCAATGGCCATCGCGCCGCTGTTGTCGGTGGAAATCGACCCCCGAGGCTTCGATGCGGAATTTGCCGCAGCCATGGCAGGAGCCGGTATAACAAGGGCCAGCCTCGGCGTTCAGACCTTCGATCCCCAGGTGCAGGCGGTAATTGGCCGGATCCAGCCGTTCGAAACCATCGAAAATGCGGTCAAATTGTTGCGAGAAGCGGGTGTCACATCGCTCAACTTCGACCTGATGTACGGTCTGCCGCTACAGGGTGACGCCGAACTGACTGAGAGTCTGAAACTAAGCCAGGACTTGGGGGCCGACCGCCTTGCCGTGTTTGGCTATGCCCACGTCCCGCACTTGATCCCACGTCAGCGTCGCATCGACGCCGCTTCTTTGCCCGGATCGCCGGAGCGATTCCGCCAGGCGGCGCTGGCCCACGAATGGCTCACCGGGCAAGGTTGGACGCCGGTCGGGTTCGACCATTTTGCAAGAAGCCAAGACCCTTTGGCCGCGGCTGCACGCGAACGGCGCGTTCGCCGCAACTTCCAGGGCTTCACCGACGATACTTGTGACACGCTGATCGGCCTCGGCGCGTCGGCGATCAGTCGCTATGCCGGCTCGCTTGTCCAGAATGAGCGCAACAGCGGTCGCTACGGCATGAAGATCGGTACAGGGCGGCTGGCCGCAATTCGGGGCATCGCCACGCCACCTGCTGAACGCCTGCGCGGACGCCTGATCGAAGAACTGCTGTGCCAGGGATCGGCGGACATAGAGGAACTCCCCGACCGGCTGCCCGTGCGCTATCACCTCAGGGAGTTTGAGTATGCTCGCCTGATCCGTTGGTCGGGCTGGCGACTCAATCTGCTGCCGGAGGGATTGCCTTATGCGCGCAGCGTAGCAGCCGAGCTCGACTCCTGGCGCGCAAGTTCAACTGCCCAGTTTTCCAACGCGGTGTGACCTCATCAAACTCGATAAAGCACATCGCTTGACCGACTCCCAGACGCCTGGCGAGAAACGAACCGTGAGCACCCCGCCCCGCGGCGGCGGCACGCTACGGCAATCTACTTATGGCGGCGCCTGACGAGGAACCGGCATCATCCTGGCATTGAGCGCAGGAGGAAAGCATGTCGGCTCGTCACCAATCGGCAGTTCTGGTTGCACGCGATGAAATTGTTGCGCCGCCTTTGCAGCGATGCTGTGAGGATCGGACCTTCGAGCTTCCGCCCGCACTGCACATCGCGACCGCACTTTTGTTCGCCGGGTTCGTAAGCGTGTTGAGCCTTGCATTTCGCGCGCCCGCGATGGTCGTGCCCTTCGGCATCTTCATCGTCTTCATCCTCGGCTTCTTCACCCTTCCGGCCATGTGGGTGAGGATGAAACCGGAAGAAAATCACAGCAGGGCCCTGCGCTGGAGCGAGCTTGGCGCCAAGGGCATCCGGACCGCGGATGGCCGCACCAATGGGCGCGAGGCCACCATCCTGGTGTTGCTGTTGCCGGCGGTCATCTTCTGCTGGGCGATCGTCGTCGCCGTCATCTCGGCGCTCAATTGAGCCGGCCATCGCGCCATCGCATTTAGGTAGGATCACCTATGTTGCACTCTTCCGACATGTATCAGGGCGGACGGGTGAGTTGGAAGTCGGTCCGTCTTGAGCTGGCGCGTTCGCCGGAGTTTCCGCGCGGATCGGCCAGCCGCGCCTTTCTGTTGCGCCTGCCGTTGTGCGGTGATGGCTCGATCGACGCGGCTGCACTCGACAAGAACGTGAACCAGGCCATCGTGCGCCGCTTCTGGGCATCGGACGCCGACCAGGCCGGCAAGATCTCCAGGCTCGACGGCGAATGGCTCCTGATTTGCTCGCGTGCCGGAGCAAGCTCCACCTTCGTCATGCAAAACGACAGACTGGTGGTGGATCAGAATATTACAATCGTTGGACCTGATGCCGTTGCGCTGCCGTTTCGTGTTGTCAGCATCGAGCCGATTAGTGCATCGCCGGTTGCTTCATAGCGCTTCCGCAATAATGTTATGAACGGATCGATGGATCAGCCTGTCCCCGCTGCACGCCTGAGCGATGACGAAGCGCATCTTCGCTCCATTTTGGCGACCGTTCCGGATGCCATGGTAGTGATCGATGAAGCCGGTCATATCTTGTCGTTCAGCGCGGCCGCGGAAACGCTTTTTGGGTACGCCGAAGCCGACGTGGTCGGCGAGAATGTCTCCATGCTCATGCCGTCGCCTGACCGGGAACGGCATGACGGCTACATCCACAATTACTGCAAGACCGGTGAGCGCAGGATCATCGGTATTGGGCGGGTTACGACGGCACGTCACCGTGATGGCAACACATTTCCGATCGAGCTTTCCGTTGGTGAAGCGTGGATCGGCGACAAGCGAATCTTCACGGGTTTCATCCATGACATCACCCACCGGCAGCAAACCGAGTTGAGGCTTCAAGACCTTCAATCCGAGCTGGCGCACGTTGGGCGCATCAGCGAAATGACGTCGCTTGCTTCCTCGCTCGCTCATGAATTGAACCAGCCGCTGACGGCGATCGCCAACTACTGCGAAAGCGGCCGCGACCTGCTTGCAGGCGATCCCGACCAGGAAGCGATCGAGACTGCCAGGGAAGCGCTCGACGAAGCCTCGCGGGAAGCGCTTCGGGCCGGTCAGATTGTCATGCGGCTGAGAGACTTCATGAGTCACGGCGAATCGGATCGACGGGTCGAATCCCTTTCGCGGTTGGTGACGGAGGCCAACGCCCTGGCGCTGGTTGGCTCCAGGGAACATGGGATTGAGGTGCAGATCCAGCTCGACCACGAGGCCGATCAGGTGTTTGTGGATCGCATCCAGGTGCAACAGGTTCTGACCAACCTCATTCGCAATGCCATCGATGCAATGATCGACAGCCAGGTGCGGTCGCTGAACATTCGCACTGCGGCCGGCCCGGATGATCTCGTCACGGTGTGCGTGGAGGACACCGGATCCGGCATCAGCGAAAGTGTCGCGCCTCAGCTGTTTCAGCCGTTTGTGACCTCGAAGCTCACGGGGATGGGCATCGGGCTGTCGATTTGCCGGACGATTGTCGAAAGCCATGGCGGCAGGATCTGGTTCGAGCCGCGGCCTGGCGGTGGCACGATCTTTTATTTCACGCTTCCCCTGGTCGGAGAGACTCAATGAGCGGCGACGAGAGGCTGGTGCATGTCGTGGACGACGACGATTCGGTCCGCCGATCGGTCGGTTTCATGCTCAAGACGTCAGGCCACAAGGTGCAGTCCTATGCGTCAGGCATGGAGCTTCTGAAGGATGCCAAAGCCCTCGAATCGGGGTGCATCCTGCTGGACATCAGGATGCCGCAAATGGACGGGCTCGAAGTCCACCAAGCGCTAAAGGAGCGCGGCGTCGCCTTGCCGGTGATCATCATGACGGGGCATGGCGACATCCCGCTATCCGTTCGCGCGATGAAGGCCGGTGCGATCGATTTCATCGAAAAGCCGTTCGAAAAGGCGGTCTTGCTAAATGCGCTGGAGCTTGGATTTTCGTCGCTAAAGCGGTCGAACGACGGCCGGGAGCGCGCGAAGGATGCCGCGGTACGGCTTCAGGTCCTGACGCCCCGCGAACGTGACGTCCTCGATGGACTGGCGGAAGGCTTGCCGAACAAGACCATCGCTTATGATTTGGGGATCAGCCCGCGAACGGTCGAGATCCACCGCGCCAATTTGATGAGCAAGCTCGACGTGCGCAGCCTGTCCGAGGCATTGCGGCTGGCTTTTGCAGCTCAAGCGAGTTGAAAGGCGGCGGCTATCCGTCGCTGATACCCGATTTTGGCTGTCCGGATGGGTAGAGCCAATCATGTCCAAACAGCTTTAGCTGGGCCAGCAGCGATACCAGGAAAGCGGTCGACCAGCCCAGCATGATGACCCCGGTCGTGCCCTCGATTGCGCCGAGAATGCGCCAACCTTTCGCCAGTAGCACGTCGCCATAGCCAATCGAGGCATAGGTTACGGTCGAGTAATAGAGCGCCTCTTCGAACGCGGGCGTGGCACCGAGGCCGAGATAGAGCGCGGCATACAACCAAATCTCGACCGTATGGATCGCGAACAGCCCGACCGTGGCGGTCAAGAGTAGCACCAAGGGACCAACTCTCGCCTTGGGCAGTAAACGATGCAGCCGGAGGACCCTCAGCAAGACAGCGAGGCCGACCAGGTGAACCAGCACCGTTACCAGAACCATCAGGCTGGCGAACAGAAGCTGGATCACCATGGGCAGGAGGCCTTCAGGCTTCGCTATGCGCTGCGCGTTGCGCCGGCTGGGCTGCGCCCGCGTTCCCGGCGAGCCAGTTCCAGACAAGCGCGAACACGAGCCCGAACATGGCGCCGATCGCAAATGTGATCCCGACCAGCGTGGCGCCGGTCACGGCGTCATAGGGCGCCATCCGTATGTCCAGTTCAATGAAATGCAGGCGCAAGATGAAGTTCAGGACTGACTGGGCTGCGCCGGTTGCGACCAGCATGACCCACATCAGGTGATAGAGCCCGATGACGATTCCGACCGACAGGGCAGCCTTGATGGGACTGATCCTTTTCATGGCATCCTCCTTGCGGCCCGAATGTTCGGCCAAAGTGAGGAAGGTCCGCAGTCCGTAATGTTGCGGAGCCGCCTAAAGTTCGCAAGGCACCTAAGGGAAATTTCGTATCGTATCGACGATCCGGCGGCGCGAAACTCCTGCGCACTCGAGAAGGAGAAGCACCATGCAGAAGGATCAAGTCCGCAAGTCGGAGATGGCCATCGCCGGTAGGCCGGTGAGCGATTTTACCGACCAGCTCATCCAGCCCTTTTCCCAGCTTCGGACCGAGGTTGACCGGCTGTTCGAGGATTTCCCGTTCCGCCTGCCGGCGCTGCGGATCGGCAGTCTTGCCACTGCCTGGCCGCCAGTCGAGCTGAGCGAGACTGACAAGGCTTACAAAGTGACCGCCGAACTGGCGGGCCTCGACCCGGAAAACGTTGATGTGTCGTTCGATGAGGGAGTGTTGCGGATCGCCGGCGAGAAGCAGGAGCAACGCGAGGAGAATGAACGAGGTTACCATCATACCGAGCGCAGCTACGGCGCCTTTGAGCGGTTCATCCGCCTGCCCGCCGCGGCGGATGAGCAGCACGTCAAAGCCAAGTTCAAGGACGGCTTGCTGACCGTGAAGGTCGGCAAGAACGACGGCAAGCAGGCTGCCCGCAAAATCAAGATCGAGAAGGATGCCTGACGCGCAGCCTGGCTGAAGGCGGTGTTTTTGAGGGGGTCGGCCGCCGGGCCGGCCTCCTTTTTGTCTGACCTGTGCAGCAAGGCACTACGTGACTTTGCGTAAAGACCCCAAGACCGCGGCCCTGCGAAATGAACGGCCTGGAGGAGTTTATCATGCAGGTTCAGGAAATCATGACGCAGCTGGTGCGTTCGATCGGGCCATCTGACACCATTTTCGAGGCCGCGCGAGCGATGGCCGACTTTGACGTTGGAGTTTTGCCAGTCGTCGAGGGCAGCCGGTTGGTCGGCATGGTGACCGACCGCGATATTGCCGTCCGCAGCACGGCCGGCGGCGTCAGCCCCAGCATGCCGGTGCGGCGTATCATGAGCACCAATGTCGCCACTTGCTCTCCCGAGGACAGTATCGAGGAAGCACTCGGGGCCATGGCGAACGAGCAGGTTCGCCGCCTTCCGGTCTGCGACGAAGGTGATCGTCTCGTCGGGATTATCGGGCTCGGCGATGCCGCAAACCGCGACCCTGACGAAGCGGAAGTCGGCAGTACGCTCGCCGAAATCTGCCAGCAAACCGGTTTGCACTGCCAGGAGCCGGCGGCAGCCTGAGCTCAAGAGGAGCACCCTAATTATGGAAAATCGGGCGATCGCGATCCTCGATGCTCATCGCGTCATGGCCGTTTCGACTATCCGGCCGGACGGATGGCCGCAGGTCACGATCGTCGGATATGCGAATGACGGGCTGCTGCTCTATTTCCTGATCTCGCGAGACAGCCAGAAGTTCGCCAACATCCAGCGTGACGGGCGCATTGCCGTGGCGATCGGCCAGGAACCCAAGGACCTGCTGAAGCTCGAGGCGGTTTATGCCGGCGCCCATGCCTATGAAGTGACAGGGCCGGAACAGCGCAAGATGGCCTGGCGGTTGCTTCAGCTGCGGCATCCCAACCTCGCCGACTTTGACCTGCCCGAGCAGCCAGATGCGGCGCTGATGGTCGCCAAGTGCGAGCATCTGTCGGTGCTCGATTTTGCTCATGGCTCGGCCCCGAAAAACGCCATGACCAGTCGGCCGCTCGATGCGGCGGTGAAAGCCGCCGAGACTGGTGAAGCCACCCAGTTCGACACGCCCATTTAGGGGATACTCCTTATTCATCCGGCCTATCGAAAGGCCGAAATTACTCCATCGACGGGGCTTTCCCGCTGCACCGAGGAGAAGTTCGATGGCCGATCAGAATCAGCTCGAATTGGAGCGGGCGCCGGTAACAAGCGATGACGTTCATGGGTTCGACGGCAGCCCGAAGACTATTCTCGTCCATATCCAGGATGACGAAACGCTCGACGTCCGGATCGAAACGGCGCTCTCGCTCGCCCGGTCGTTTTCGGCTCACGTCGAGTGCCTGCACGTAACCCCGTCCCAGGCCTATGTCGCCTATGACAGCCTTGGCGGTGTGTTCGTCATGCCCGACGTCATCAAGGCCATCGAAGAGGGCGAGGCCGAGATCCGCTCGAAGATCGAAAGCAAGCTGGCCAACGAAGACGTCAACTGGAACTACAATCAGGTGACCGGTGATGTTGCCAGCCAGCTCATCAGTCGCGCCGCACTCGCCGACTTGCTTGTGACAAGTCGCGCGCCGATCCGGGCAGATTTTGTCGGCTCGACGATCGGCCTCCTGGGTGATCTCATTTGCCGGTCGCGGACACCCGTGCTGATCCCTGGCGATGGAGGACGGCCATGCGATCCCACCAAGGCAGCACTCATTGCCTGGGATGGCAGCTACGAGGCGGCCAATGCCGTTCGGTCTTCAATCGGCATGCTCAAGCGGGCATCGTCGGTGCACGTTCTCCAAATAGTCGAGGAAAAGGCCGAGTTCTTCCCGAGCACCAGGCTGCTTGAATATCTTTCGCAGCACGGAATCCATGCGGAGCTGACGATCGAGAATGTCGATGCGGTCGAGTATGCCGACTTGATCCCCGAGATCCTGGTGACCCGCGCAAAAGGTGTGAACGCCGGCTATATGGTCATGGGCGGCTATAATCACTCTCGTCTCGGCGAATTCGTGTTCGGCGGTGTCACTCGCACGATGTTGTCGGCCTCGCCGGTCCCGATCCTGATCGTTCGATAGGGGGAGCGCCTGCGAGCAGCGCCGGCCATCTTTTTTCCTGAGGACACTCGCTAGGGGGAAATCAAGCTTGGCAGCGGGCGTGTCCGTCGAGCAGGGTCCGCTGATTATCGGCCGGGCCACACTCCACATGACTCCGGCGGGCAGGAGCTGGGGAGGGTCGCCCGCCGGAGTTCAAGGGATCAATCTCGCCTCAATACATCGCACGGTGAATAGGCAATGCTACTTAGGCTCTTCGTCGGCAATCACGGTTAGCGCGGGGCTCATGCTGCCGCTCTGAAGCGAGTCGGCAGTGACGACGATCGTCGATCCTGGCTGAAGGATAGCCGCCACTGCTCGCCGGAACTCCGCTGGCGCCTCGAAGCGGCTCCATTCCTCACGCGGCACAATTGCATTGGATGGTCCTGCGTCTGATAGCGATAACCTCAGCCACTGTTGGCCGCCGCTATCGGCGCTGCGCAAGGTGTAGGCCCATGTGCCGGCAACCGGGCCGCCAACGTTGACCGTAGCCGAACCGATCTCGACGCCGTTGCGAAGGACGATTGCGCGGCGATCGGCCGCGCTGACGATGATCGATACGGGACCCGTCGGCGATTTCTCCGGATGCCAGTCGAAGGCCTCTCCTGCTACTGGCTGATTCCGGGTGCCGGCCAACGCAATCTCGGGCGTCGGTGCGGCGCGTGGCGTCGTCGCCTTGTCGGTCACGACGACCGTCATCCCAAGCCTGGTCACACCATAGAGGAGGCGGGCAAACCCAGCCGGCAAGCGAATGCAACCATGCGACGCAGGATAGCCGGGGAGGTTGCCGGCATGCAGCGCGACGCCCCACCAGGTCAGCCGTTGCATATAGGGCATCGGAGCGTTGTCATATTTGCTCGAATAGTGCTCGACCTGCTTCTGAAGGATGGTGAAGACGCCCGGTGGCGTGGCGTAGCCGGAACGCCCGGTCGAAACGGTCGAAGCGGCAATCGGGATGCCATTTCGGTAGAGGACGGCGCGCTGCGTCCTGGTATTCACGATGAGCAGTACCGGGCCGGCGGGCGCCAGTTGCGGTGCCCAGGCATATTCGCCCGGCCGCAATTTCTGGATGGCTTGCACGACCGAGCCCGACCCGATGTCAATTTGTTGGGCGGGCACGGCCGGCACCCACAACATGGCCAGGAGCGCCGCCAGTGCACCGCTTCCCATCAAGCCGAATCTGTTCATTCGCCGATGATGCGCCGGCGACGGTCGAGGGTCGCTAGGTAGATGTGCGTAAAGCCCGCGAAGCACAGACCGTCTAAGTGCCCGGCACCATTGCTCATACGCAGAGCAGAGGGTGGAGACGAGCGATGCAACAGACCAAAGAGCCGGGCCCGGCACTGCTGACCGAATGGAGTTCGCAAGGCGCTACCCGCTCGGGCTTCGACTTGAACGTTCGTCCCGCCAATCCGAGCGACAAGCGCACCCTGGCCGATTTCTTCGGCCGCGTTAAGCCACAGGACCTTCGCTTCCGCTTCCTCAGCGCGATGAAGGCAATCTGGCCACGGTTGGCTTACGAGTTGGTCAACATCGACCATACTGACACCGAGAACCTGCTGGCATTCGGTGACGACGGGCAGCTTGTCGCGTCCGCCATGATCGCGACATCGGACCGCGACAGGCGAGATGCCGAAGTGGCTATTACGGTCCGTTCCGATCTCAAGGAGCATGGCATTGGCTGGACGATGCTGGAGAGAGCCTGCGACTATGCCCGGTCGCGCGGGTTTAAGCGGCTGCATTCGATTCAGCTCAGCGATGACCGCGCCGCAATTGGTCTCCAGGAAGAAATGGGCTTTCATGCGCACCCCTGTCCGGATGATATGAGCGTGACGATTCTCTCGAAGGACCTGCAAGGATGACCGAAGGCCCTGCTGGCGATCACGACCGCTCACGTCGGATTGCCATGGCGGGCTGGCTGATCATCCTGGTGGCCGGTGGCGCCGCAGCCTTGCCGGCATTGAGCCCGGCTCAAGGTGCGATTGTCATCGGCTCAATGCTCGTCCTGTCGGGACTGATCGAAGTGGTTGCAGGAACGCAGCGCAAGCAAACGCGCAAACTGGCAATGCTCGCTGGCGTTTTCACGATTTTTGCCGGGCTTCTATTCACGACCGATCAGGCAACGAAGTTCGCTCCGACCCTTCTCATCATCGCTGGCTGGCTATTCCTGCGCAGCGTCACCCTCGCGGCGGCCTGCGCGCTGGAACATGGCTCCGTGCAGTTCTGGACCGGCTTGGCGGCCGGCGTCGATTTCCTGCTGGCATTTTTATTGGCGGTGGGCTTTTCCGCCGCCACCTTGGTGCTCAGCCTGTTTGGCGCCACACCGCAAATGATCGCCCAGTTCGCCTGGGTCCTGGCGGTAAGTTTCCTGACAACGGGTGCGATGCTTCTGGAGGTCGCCAAGTGCGCGAGGCGCAAAGGTGCTTGAAGCGAGCGCATCAAGATGAGCCGGCTGCACGCACATCGTGAACGGCACGCGACCGCGCGCATCGGTTGGCTGCGGGCCGCCGTGCTTGGCGCAAATGACGGCATCGTTTCAACCGCAAGTCTGATCGTCGGCGTTGCGGCTTCGGATGCAGGCCGGACCAGTGTGTTGGTCGCAGGTGTCGCGGCCCTGTTTGCCGGGGCAATGTCGATGGCGGCTGGGGAATATGTTTCGGTCAGTTCGCAATCGGACACCGAATCTGCCGATCTCGCTCGCGAAATGGCGGAGCTGGAACATCAGCCAGAATTTGAACGCGAGGAGCTGACGCGCATCTATGAAGCGAGAGGCGTGGACCGAAAGACGGCCCAGGCCGTGGCGGACCAAATGATGGCGCATGACGCCCTCGCAGCCCATGCTCGCGACGAGCTTGGCTTATCCGACATCACCACGGCACGGCCGCTTCAGGCCGCCGCGACGTCCGCGCTCACCTTTACCGCGGGAGCCGCTGCTCCACTGGCAGTTGTTCCGTTCGCTTCCACCTCGATGCTGGTGCCGTCCGTCGCCATCGTGTCGCTTTTTTGCCTTGCGGCGCTCGGTACAATCGGGGCGCGGGTCGGCGGCGCACCGCTCGTGCCCTCAATTCTGCGGGTGACCTTCTGGGGCGCCCTGGCAATGGCTGTCACCGCCGGGATCGGCCGAATCTTCGGGACCGCGGTCGGGTAATCAATGGCAGCGACTCCCTGCCTAATTCAGCCGGAAGGTTTTGCGGCGTCCGGCTCCGGCAATCAGGCGTGGCCGATGGGGAAGCTCGCCACGGCTTGACCCGAAACGATTGGCCGGACCATGCTTCGCTCCGATGCCGGCCGAACATGTCTTTCACCGATCCACCGGCGCGCCTCCCCCGCTTGCCGTTCGCGGCGATGGCATTCACCTGATCGATGCCAACGGCCGGCGCTATATCGACGCCTGCGGCGGGGCCGCCGTCTCCTGTCTCGGCCACGGTCATCCGGAAGTCGTCGCGGCGATATCGGAGCAGGCCGCAAACCTCGAATATGTTCACACCGGCTTCTTCACCAGCGCCGCCGCCGAAGAACTGGCCGCCGTGGTCGCCGAGATGTCGCCGGGGACGCTCGACCGGGTCTGGTATACGAGCAGCGGTTCGGAGGCGATCGAAGCGGCGCTGAAGCTGGCGCGGCAATATCATCTGGAGCGCGGGGAAACGGGGCGCCGGCACGTCATTGCGCGGCGGCTCAGCTATCATGGCAACACTTTGGGCGCCCTGTCGGCCGGTGGCAGCGCCTGGCGGCGGGCTCCTTACGAGCCGCTGCTGATCGACGTCGCGCTGGTCGATCCTTGTTTCGAATATCGTTTTGCCGAGCCGGGCGAGAGCGCCGAGGCTTATGGCGCCAGGGCAGCCGACGCGCTGGAACGGGAAATTCTCCGCCTCGGTCCGGAAACGGTGATCGGCTTCGTTGCCGAAACGGTGGTCGGCGCGACCGCGGGAGCGGTGCCGCCGGTGCCGGGATATTTGAAGCATATCCGCGAAATCTGCGATCGCCACGGCGCCCTGCTGATCCTCGACGAGGTGATGTGCGGGTCGGGCCGGACCGGCACCTTTTTGGCGTGCGAGCAGGATGGCGTCGTGCCCGACATCGTCACCCTGGGGAAAGGCCTTGGCGCGGGCTATCAGCCGATTGGCGCGGTCGTCTGCACCCGCGATATTTATGAGGCCGTCGCCCGGGGCTCGGGAGCGCTCAAGCATGGCCAGACCTATAATGCCCACCCAATCGGTTGCGCGGCCGCGCTCGCGGTCCAGCGGGTGATCCGCAGCGAAGCGCTGCTGGATCGCGCAGAACGCGGGGGAAAGCGGCTGAATTCGTTGCTTTCCGATCGTTTTGACGGCCATTCCCATGTCGGCGACATTCGCGGGCGCGGCCTGCTCCAGGCGATCGAGCTGGTTGCCGACCGTTCGACCAAGGCGCCCTTCGATCCGGCGCTTGCCCTGCATCAGCGGGCCAAGTCGGATGCGTTCGATCGCGGCCTGCTGATCTATCCCGGCGGCGGGACCGTCGATGGCTGTCTCGGCGATCACATCCTGCTGGCGCCGCCCTATAATGTCACCGACCAGGAGCTTGAAATGATCGTCGACCTGCTTGGCGACACTGTCGATGCGGTTCTCCCTTCATGACCCGTGACCCGCGCTACGACATATTGTTCGAGCCGGTGGCGATCGGGCCGGTTACGGCGCGCAACCGCTTCTACCAGGTGCCGCATTGCACCGGGATTGGCTGGACCCAGCCGGAAACGCTGGCGCGGCTGCGCGGCATCAAGGCCGAAGGCGGATGGGCGGTCGTCGCCACGGAGGAGACGGAAATCCATCCCACCGGCGATTGCGAGCCGTTCCACGAGGGACGCCTGTGGGACGACCGCGACATTCCCGCCATGGCCCTGATGGCCGACGCGGTCCACGAGCATGGCGCATTGGCGGCGATCGAGATTATGCACCACGGCGGTTCGGCCGCGAACTGGGGCACGCGCCTGGCGCCAATGGCGCCATCTGCCCGTCCGATCATCTACCATTATCCGATGCAGGCGCGGGCGATGGACAAGCAGGACATTCGTGACCTGCGCCGATGGCATCGCGAGGCCGCGCTCCGCTCGAAGAAGGCGGGGTTCGATATCGTCTACGTCTATGCGACGCACGACCTGTCGATCGCCCAGCAATTCCTCGAACGCCGCAAGAACGATAGGACCGACGAATATGGCGGCAGCCTCGAAAATCGCGCTCGCCTGCTCAGGGAATTGATCGAAGACACCAAGGACGCGGTCGGCGATCGATGTGCGGTCGCCGTGCGCATCGCCGCCGACGAGCTGATGGGCGATGCCGGGCTGACCCACGATGGCGAAGCGCGCGACGTGATCGAAATGCTCGCCGAATTGCCCGACCTGTGGGACGTCAACATCTCCAACTGGCCCAACGACAGCCAGACGTCGCGCTTCGCCAAGGAAGGATTCCAGGAACAATACACCAGCTTCGTCAAGCAGCTGACGTCGAAGCCGGTCGTCGGGGTCGGCCGGTTCACGTCGCCCGACACGATGGTGTCGCAAATCAGGCGCGGCGTGCTCGACTTCATCGGTGCGGCGCGGCCGTCGATCGCCGACCCCTTCCTGCCGAAGAAGATCGAGGAAGGCCGGATCGACGACATCCGCGAATGCATCGGCTGCAACATGTGCGTGACCAGCGACTACACCTCGACCAACCTCCGCTGCACGCAGAACCCGACGATGGGCGAGGAATGGCGGCGCGGCTGGCACCCGGAGATCATCGCCCCGAAGAAATCCGAAGGCTCGGTGCTGGTCGTCGGCGCCGGACCGGCCGGGCTTGAGGCGGCACTGGCTGCGGCGCGGCGGGGTTTCGAGGTGCATCTTGCCGAAGCAACCGCCGAGCTCGGCGGGAGGGTGACGCACGAAAGCAAGCTGCCGGGCCTCTCCGAATGGGCGCGGGTGCGCGATTGGCGCGTCGGCCAGCTGGAACGAATGGCCAATGTCTCGATCTATCGCGACAGCACCCTGGAGGCCGAGCATGTGCTCGAATTCGGCGCGCGCCATGTCGCGATCGCAACCGGCTCGCATTGGCGCAAGGATGGCGTCGGGCGCGACAGCGGCTTTGCCGTGCCGGGGTTCGACGGGACGTCCGTCTACACGCCAGATGATCTGATGGCCGGCCGCGATCCCGAGGCGGGCCCGGTGATCATCTGGGACGACGACCATTATTATATGGGGGGCGTGCTCGCCGAACTGTGCCGCTATGCCGGCGCCGAGGTCATGCTGGCGACAACCGCCGCGACGGTCTCCTCGTTCACGGCCTACACGCTGGAACTGATGCCCATCGCCAAACGCATGGCGCGGCTGGGGGTCGAAGTGCTGCCCTACACCAGCGTTACCGGCTTCGGCGGCGGTGCGGTCAAATTGACCAGCGTGCTGACCGGCGAAACGACCGAGCGGCCCGCGGGGGCGCTGGTCACCGTGACCGCGCGCTTGCCCGAGGATGCGCTGTTCGAGCAGCTGCGCGACCGCTGGCAGGAGGCGGGCATCGCGTCGGTGACGCGGATCGGCGATTGCTGGGCGCCGAGCACGATCCAGCAAGCCGTTTACACCGGGCATAAATGGGCGCGCGAACTGGATGAGACTCCGCCATTGCTGGTTCCCCGCGAACTGCCGGCGATCGATCCCGGCCGGGTCAAGGCTGAGTGGTGAAGGCTGCGGCGGTCCTCGCAGTTGCGCTCATTTCGGCCCAGGCCGACGGGCGCGGCCGCGACCTCGGTATCCCGTTCGAAGGCAAGCCCGGCCCCTTGAATGCCATCGCCGACGTGCCCGGCGTCGAGGTTGGTCAAAAGACGCTGATCGAGGGGCAGGATATT
>NZ_JAHFPY010000040.1 GCF_023266535.1 Sphingomonas sp.
TCGCCTCGACCAAGGCATTCACCTGCCAGCTGGCAGTGCTCGCCGCGCTCGCCGCCAACCTCGCCCGCGCCAAAGGACGAATGAGCGAGGCGGAGGAGCGCGACATAGTCGCCCACCTCCAGGAAGCGCCAGAGGCCATGAACCTGGCGCTCGGCCACGACGAAGATATCGCCGAGCACGCGCACCTCGTCGCCCCGGCCCGCGACGTTCTCTATCTCGGCCGCGGCCCCGACTATCCGATGGCGCTGGAGGGCGCGCTAAAGCTCAAGGAAATCAGCTACATTCACGCCGAAGGCTATGCTGCCGGGGAGATGAAGCATGGCCCGATCGCGCTGATCGATGACCTCGTCCCGGTGATCGTCATCGCGCCGTCGGGACCGCTGTTTGAGAAGACCGTCAGCAACATGCAGGAGGTCCGCGCCCGTGGCGGAAAGATCATCCTGATCAGCGACGCCAAGGGGCTGGCGGAGGCCGGTGACGGCTGCGTGGCAACGATCGAAATGCCCGAGGTCCATCCGCTGATCGCGCCTTTGGTCTATGCCGTGCCGGTGCAGTTGCTCGCCTACCATGTTGCGGTCGCCAAGGGCACCGACGTCGACCAGCCGCGCAATTTGGCGAAGAGTGTGACGGTTGAGTAATCGCCTAATCAGTGCCCTAACCGCGTTGAGGCCACTTAATTTCAGTTAATTGGGGGAATTGCGTTGAGAACTGGCGTTGCGACTATTGCTGAGCTCCTAATTTGGGCAGCGAGTTTTGTTCTTTTGCCTTTCCTCCTAAGCAACTGGTGGGACATCGATCCCGCCGCCCCAGTTGGAGCAGCCGTCCTCGGATGGGGCGCATCTATGGTTGGATTTCTCCTGGCAAATGCAGCTGGGGAAAAGATTTCCAAAGGGGATGAGCGTGCCCATGGCTTCGCGCTTCTGATCGCGATTATCATTCTGCTGGCCGATATTGCAGCTTCACCTTTGGGGTCCACAGTCACATGGACTAGACTAGGCGCTGTCATTGCAGCAATCGTCGACTGGCGAACCTCCGGCGCTTCGTTGCGCAAAACAGCAGTTTAGCGATCCGGCGAGCAGTCAAATATGAAACACATCGGAATCCTCGCACATAGCTTCGAAGGCGCGACGCTTTGCTTCCGCACCGCTTGCCTGGAGGGCGTGAAGCACCTGGGGCCGCACATGCACCCCGAAGTCACCATGACCTGCAGCCCGATGGCCCTGGTGCTGGAGGCGTGGGAACGCGGCGACAATGCGAAGCTGCGCGCCTTCTTCATGGAGGATGCGAAGAAGCTAGCCGCGGCCGGCTGCGAATTTTTCGTTTGTCCGGACAACACCGCCCACATCGCGCTGGAATCGCCGGGCGAACCGTTCCCGCTTCCCGGCCTCCATATCGGTGAGGTGGTGGCCGAGCAGGCCGCAATGGCCGGCCGCACCAAGGTCGGCATTCTCGGCACCAAATATACAATGAACGGGCCGGTCTATCCGGGTGCGCTGGGCCGCCGCGGAATCGGCTGGGCGGTCCCGGACGAGGCCGACCGCAAGATCGTCGACGACATCATCTTCGAAGAGCTTTGCCTGGGAATATTCACCGACAGCGCACGCGACGCCTATGTGCGGATCATCGACAAGCTGAAGAGTGACGGCTGCGACGCGGTGGCTTTAGTCTGCACCGAAATTCCGCTGCTGATCACCCAGGAAGTATCGCCCCTGCCGATCCTCGATTCGACGCGGCTGCTCGCTGCAGCGGCGGTCGAAGTAGCGCTAGGTGAACGACCCATGCCGGAATGGCGCGGCGGCCCAATCGGCTAGGCAGCCGCAGCCTCGCGCTGCGCTTCCAGCATTTTGATATGGCGGGACAGCTTCTCGTATAGAAAGTCGATCACGGTGCGGACCCGCGGCGTGTGGCGCAGCCGCTCATGGGTTACCAGCCACATCACGCGGCCGTGGCCATCGCGGGGCGGCACGCAGCGAATCAGGTCGGGATCGGCGTCGGCGACGACGCAGGGCAACACGGCAATGCCAAGCCCTGAGCGGATCGCCGACATCATTCCCATCGCCGAGGCATGGTGCATGATCACCCGGTCATCGAGCCCGAGTTCGTGCAGCCAGGCGGAGTATGCGTGCCATAGCTTGGGTCCGCCCCCGCCGATAAAGGCGTGCTTCTTGAGCTGCGCCCTGGTCTGCGGGACGCCGTTCGCTGCGGCATAGTCGCGGCTGCAATAGAGCGTCCAATCGTCTGGGCACAGACGACGTCCGACCACGCCGGACCCGATATCGCCGTAGGCACTGCGCAGCGCGATATCGGCTTCTCCCTCGCCAAGGTCGCGGAAATATTGGCTGTCATCGAGCTCGATCAGGATTTCAGGATGCTTTTCATGCAGCTCGCGCATCATCGGCGCGAGCAGGGTCACAAAGATTTCCTGGGTGGTAATGCGCACCGTGCCGCTGGTGTCACGAACCTGGGCGGCCGCGGCCTCGGCAAAGCCAGTCGCGGAAATCTCGACTTGCCGGGCGCGCTCGACCAGCTCCTCGCCGGCCGGCGTCAGCGCGTAGCCGGCCTGGCGCCTTTCGAACAATGGCAAACCGAGCGCCTCCTCCAGAGCGGCGATCCGGCGGGCGACAGTCGTTTGGCTGACCCGCAGCGCCCTTCCAGCCGCCAGCGTGCTGCCGCCATCGGCGACGGCAAGGAAATAGCGGAGGTCGTTCCAGTCCAGCATCGCCGCCATCCTAGCGTCCCTGTCCGTCAAGGCATTCTGCGATTTTGCAGAATAATATCACGACATCGTTGCTTTTGGAAACTGATTTACGGGCATAGATGGATGGTCACGCCGGTAGACCCGGTCCCACCAAAAAGGGGATGTGACATGACCAAGATTTTTCTCGCCACCCTGTTGGCCTTCACCGCAACGCCGGCCTTGGCCGAGCAACCCGTCACCGCCGTCAGCATCGTCCAGACTGCCGATCTCGACCTGTCGACCGCCAGCGGCCAGCGCGCCCTCGACCAGCGCCTTGCCCAGGCTGCCAAGGAAGTGTGCGGCACCGCTTCGGACGTCGACATTGCCGGCACGAATGACGTTCGCCACTGCCGCGTCGAGACGCTGGCCGGCCTGTCGGCCGAGCGTAACCAGCGGATCGCCGCTGCTTCCGGCAGCCCGATCAAGGTTGCTGCCCGCTAATCGACCAACCTCTTTTGCCCCCGCGAAGACATCCGCCTGACCATGTGTCAGGCGGATGTTTTTTTGTGTGAGCGATGTGGCCACGCTGGTTGACGTTAATATTCGCACGACGGCAAAGACGACCAATGACTCAGCAGATCGGCTTCGACCATTTCCTCAAGGTCGACATTCGGGTTGGCACGGTGATCGAGGCCGTCGAATTCCCCGAAGCGCGCAAGCCTGCCTACAAGCTGAAAATCGATTTCGGTGAGGAGATCGGCATCAAGCGCTCGTCGGCGCAAATTACGGTCCACTATCAGGCCGAAGAGCTGGTCGGGCGGCAGGTCGCAGCCGTCGTGAACTTCCCGCCGCGCCAGATCGGTCCGTTCATGTCCGAAGTGCTGACGCTGGGCTTTCCCGACAGCAACGGCGATATCGTCCTGATCGAGCCGGAGCGCGCTGTTCCTAATGGTTCGCGGATGTTCTGACGCACTGTCTCGACGCCGCCCAAGCCTGTGGCTAGGGCAGGGCGCGTGACCAACCACGCGCTTCGCCTCCGGCTCGATTCCCGGGCCCTCCAGAATAACTGGCGTTGGCTCCAGCGGACCGCCGGCGTGCCTGCGGGTGCAGCCGTCAAGGCCGATGGTTATGGCCTGGGTGCTCGTGAAGCCACGCGCCTGCTCGCCGAAGCAGGCTGCCGGGATTTTTTCGTCTCGACCTGGGCCGAGGCCGAGGCGCTTGGGCCGCTACCGACAAGCGCCGAGCTGGTCGTGCTGCATGGCGTTGGTCCGGACGACCTGACGGCGGCCTTGGCCAGTGCCGCGCGGCCCGTGCTCAATACGGCCGAACAGGTCGCGCGCTGGAAGCAGGAAGCCCCCGGCCGACTGTGCGACGTGATGGTCGACACCGGCATGAACCGGCTCGGCCTACGTACCGACGAACTCGCCCATCTCGACGGTCTCGACATTCATACACTGCACAGCCACCTCGCCTGCGCCGACGAGGATAACGCGATGAACGCGGTTCAGCGCGACCGGTTCGCGGCGGTGGCGGCGACTATGACCGCCAGGCGTTACGCACTGGCCAACAGCGCCGGTATCTGCCTCGGAAGCGAATATAGCTTCGGCCTGGTACGCCCGGGTCTGGCTTTATACGGCGGCGTTCCGCGGCCGGAGGCGGCCGGCCACATCGCCCAGGTCGCTTTTCCCGAGGCCGAGGTTGTGCAGCGGCGGACGATCAGGGCCGGCGAGACTTGCGGCTATGGCGCGACCTGGACCGCGGCGGCGGACACCGAGGCCGCGATCGTCAACATCGGTTATGCCGACGGTTATTTGCGCTGCTTCGCCGGCAAGGGATCGGCCAGCATCGGCGGCAAGACTCTGCCGCTGATCGGGCGCGTCTCGATGGACCTGATTGCGCTGGATGCCGGCGCCGTGCCGGAACTCCGCGAAGGCGATTGGGTGACGCTTGATTATGACCTGCCCCGCGCGGCGGAGGCGTCAGGCCTGTCCCAATATGAGCTGCTGACCGGGCTCAGCGAGCGCCTGGAGCGGCGCTGGTCTTAACCTTCGGCGCCGGCGTCTTCGGCTTGTAGGCGCACAGGTCCGCAACCGGGCAGCGCCAGCATTCAGGCGTCCGCGCCTTGCAGATGTAGCGGCCGTGCAGGATCAGCCAGTGATGGGCATGCGTGACGAACGGCTCGGGCGTCACCTTCTCCAGCTTCAGCTCGACCGCCAGCGGGTCCTTGCCCGGCGCCAGGCCGGTTCGGTTCGACACACGGAAGATGTGCGTGTCGACCGCGATGGTCGGCTGGCCGAAAGCGACGTTGAGCACGACATTGGCGGTCTTGCGCCCGACTCCCGGCAACCTCTCCAGCTTGCTGCGCTCTTGCGGGACCTCACCCCCAAATTCATCGACCAGGATGCGCGCCGCCGCGATGACGTTCTTGGCCTTCATGTTGAACAATCCGATCGTCTTGATGTGTTGCCTGAGGCCATCTTCGCCAAGCTCGAGCATCGCCTCGGGCGTTTTCACCTCCGCGAACAGCTTTCGGGTGGCCTTGTTGACCCCGACGTCGGTTGCTTGCGCCGACAGCGCCACCGCGACCAGCAGCGTGTAGGGGTTCACATATTCAAGCTCGGTCTCCGGTGCCGGATTCGATTCGGCCAGGCGGCGGTAGAATTCGAAGACTTCGGCTTGCTTCATTTGAGATCATCCAGGGCGGCACCAAGCCGGGAGAGCGCTTCTTTCACCATGTCCGTTTCTCCGCCCATGCTGACGCGGAAATGGTCCGGCATGTCGAACCAGCGGCCGGGCACGATCGACGTGTCATATTTCGAGCGAAGCAGTGCATCGAGCGGCTCGGTGTCGCCTCTCGCCCAGCAGGGGAAGGCGGTAACGCCATGCTCTGCGGCCATGCATAACAGGTCGCCGCGCGTCCCAACAAATTCGTTGAACAGGGTTCGATTGCGCGCGAGCCGCTCGAATGTCCCGGCAGAAATTTCGTCGAGGTGCTCGAACGCGAAGCAGGACAGCGTCTCCGACTGGTGCGGTTGGTTGACTCCGAACAGGTCGTTCAGTCGCCATATCCGTTCGGCGAGCCCAGGCTCGGCCAGGATCCAGCCGCAGCGAAGCCCGCTCAGCCCATAGACTTTGGTCAGGCTGTTGGTGACGACAAATTGCGGCCCAAGCAGCGCCGAGGTCGGGCGCGGCGGCACGGCGCTGTCCAGATAGACTTCATCGACCAGCACATGCGCGCCACAGCGCTCGGCGATTGCGCCGATTGCAAGGAGATCATCTTCGCCGGTCAGCGCGCCGCTCGGATTGTGGGGGTTAGTCAGCGCGATCAACTTGGTGTGGTTGGATGCTTCGGCTTCGAGCTGATCGATATTCAGCCGATAACCGGCATTTGCGTGGCGCTCGACCCAACGAACTTCCGCCCCGAGAAAGCGGGCGGAGGCCAGCATTGGCTCATAGGCCGGCCGCTCGAAAAATACCTCGTCGCCTGGGGAGATCAGCGTCGCCATTGCCAGGAAATTGGCCATCGACGTGCCATTGGCGGTGACGACCATCTCCGGCTTGACCCCATATCGCTCGGCAATCGCATGGCGCAGCGGCGCGTAGCGAAAATGGCTCGCTCCATCGAGGTCGAGATCGGCGATGGTCAGCGGAAGGCGATCGAGGCGGAAGTGTGTCACGTCGCTCGACGACAGGCTGTAACGCACCGGGCGCTGATACTTGGCCCAATGCATATAGTCGGATTGCACGGCGCCGCGGCCCAACATCAAGCCGGAGCCTTGTTCTTGCGCTGCCAGTAAAGGCATGCGGGAATGCCGGCGGCCAAAATTGCAAAGCCGATCAGGCTGTTGCGCGGATTGCTGAATGTGGTGGCGCTGACCACCACGGCGCAGGCGAGGACGAAAAATCCGGTGGTGAATGGGTGCCCCGGAGCGCGAAATGCGGAGCCCGTCGGGTCGCGGCTTCGAAACACGAATAGCGCTGCGCCGGTCAATCCGAAAAAGATGAAATCGACCGCCGTGACATAGCTAAGAATTTGTCCGTAGGTTCCGGACAGGGCGATGGCGATTGCTGCCGCACTCTGGAGCATGATCGCCATGACCGGCACTCTCGTGGTCTCGCTGACCTCGGCGATCTTGCGGAAGAACAGCCCGTCCTCGGCCATCGCAAAATAGACTCGTGGCGCGGTCAGCATGCCTTGGCTCAGGAAGCCGAGCGCCGAAATGGCGACGCCAAGCGCAATCAAGGTCGCGCCCTTGCCGCCCAGTGCCAGTCGCATCACGTCGGCCGCAGGCGCCGGGGAATTGGCGAGCCCGGATGGGCCCAGCGCATAGACGCAGACGAACGCGACCGCCGTGTAGAGGATGACCACGCCGGCGACGCCCCAGAGCAGTGCCCGCACCAGGTCGCGGCGCGGGTCGCGCATTTCCGCCGCAACGAAGCTGGCCGTCTGCCATCCGCCATAAGCGAACATGACCGGGGTCATGGCGGCACCGATCGCGGCGATCATGCCAACTGAGGAATGGCTTAGCGGTGGAGATACATAATCGGGATTGGCCGGGGCGAACCAAAGGCCGGCCAACACCAACAGCGCGATGGCGGCGATTTTCAACACCATCAGGCCGCTCTGGACGGTGCCGCCGGCGCGGACGCCAAGGCAATTGATCGCCATCAGCAGCAGCAGAACCGCGACCGCTACAACGCTGTCGGGGAAGGCCAGCGCGGTTAGCTCACCGAAATAGCGCGCGAAGGTGATGGCCACGGCGGCCATCCCGCCCGACTGGATCACCAGCAGCAGCGACCAGCCGTAAAGAAAGGCCGGAGTCGCCCCAAAAGCATCGCGCAAATAGGCATATTGGCCGCCGACATAGGGCCGCCGGTCGGCGAGCTCGGCATAGACCAGCGCGCCCGCCATCGCGATAAGCCCACCGAGAACCCAGACCCCGACAATCAGCCAAGGAGCATCGACGTAGCGCGCAACTTCGGCAGGATTGACGAAGATGCCCGAGCCGATGATCCCGCCCATGACCAGCATGGTCGCGTCGAATGGGCCGAGGCGTCGGGCGAGGCCGTGGCTGGCAGGCTCGCCGCTCATGCGGCGTCGATAACGTCGCGCATGGTGTAGAGGCCGGCCGGCTTGCCCTTGAGGAAGCGTGCGGCGGCGAGGGCACCGCGGGCGAAGATCATGCGGCTGTCGGCACGATGGCCAAGTTCGATCCGTTCGCCATCGCCCGCCAGGATGACTACATGGTCGCCCGCAACCGAGCCGCCTCTCAAGGATGCGAACCCGATCGAGCCGTCTTCGCGCGGATGCGGCTCGCCGAACCGGTCAAAGCGGGCAAGATCTGTGAGCTCCTTGCCGCGTGCCTGCGCGGCGGCCTGGCCGAGCAGCAGCGCCGTCCCCGATGGCGCATCTACCTTGGCGCGATGATGCATCTCGAGGATCTCGATGTCCCATTCGGGTCCAAGCCGGGACACCGCCTGCTCGACCAGGCTGCGCAGCAGGTTGATTCCGATCGACGTGTTGGGGGCGCGCAGAACCGCGACACTCATGGCCGCCTCGTCGATGGCTCGCTGATGCTCATCGGTAAGCCCGGTAGTCCCGACAAGGATCGGGATTCCGGCGGACACGGCCCGGTCGAGGCTGGCGCCAAGCGCGTCCGGGGAGGAGAAGTCGATCAGCACATCGCCATGGTTGTCGGCCAGCTCGAATCCTGCGTCAGCGGCGATCGCCGACTGGATTGCTTTTCCCATGCGGCCGTCGGGCGCAAACAGGGCTATGCGGACGGGCTGCTGGTCAGTGCGCATCGCCGGGTGATGGCCGAAGCGTCAGGCGGGTGCAATGCCCAGCCGCTGTTGCAACGCCAGCGCGGCGGCCGGGGCGCGGACCTTGGAGCCGTTGATCATGAACACATAGCTATCCTTGCCCCAGGCTTCGATCATGCCGGCGAACCGATCGAGCGACGGGCCGTCATAGCCGGTCGGCACATCCTCGCTCATGCGCTGCAGCCGCGCGTAGCGGAAGTCCGCGGTGTCGGCGTCGATCAACGGAAACTCGTCATCGTCGCCGTAGACGATTGCCACATTATGATCCCGGCACAGGTCCATGAACGCCTCGTCGCGGAAGCTTACGTGACGCGGCTCAACCGCGTGGCGCAGCGGGATGTCATCCTGCTGTTGCGGCAGGAGCTTCAGGAACGCCGCGAAATCTTCACGGTCGAACTTCTTCCGCGCCATGAACATCCACAGGATCGGGCCGAGCTTGTCGCCGAGCGCGGCAAGCCCCTGAGCCGCGAAATTGCTGATGCCGTCGCCCGCCTCGGCCAGCTTCGACTTCATAACGATGAAGCGCGAGCCCTTCACCGCGAACTGGAAGCCGTTGGGGACCGTTGCCGCCCAATTCTCCCAGCTCTTTTGACTTTGACGCCCATAGAAAGTCGCGTTGATCTCGATCGCGGTCAGCTGGCTCGCGGCATATTCGAGCTCGCGCTTCTGGACGAGGCTGTCGGGATAGAAGGTCCCGCGCCAGGGTTCGTAGGTCCAGCCGCCGATGCCGACCCGGATGTTGGATTTGGCCATGCCCGCATCAACAAGCAGGCGGGCGCTTTGTCTAGGGCGTTGTTGCCGCTGCTGCCGGCACGACCGCCGGACCCGGCGTGGTGAAGTCCTCGACCGCCAGCCATTTGCCGTCCGCTCCCTTGCGATAGACGGTCAGGTAGCTGCCCTTCTCGGTCTTGGGCTGCTTGGTCGCCTGGTCGGTGTAGGTCAGCGTGTAATGGCCGCGGCTCGAGGCCAGTTCGCCCGACGCGGCGACGATGATCCGGTCGCTGGCGAAATCGACCTTGAGATTTGGATCCTTGGCCATCGCATCGAGGAAGATGCTGCGGCCGACGCTATCGGTCATCAGGGATGCGCCATTGCTGGCCAGCGCGGCGTCAGCCTCATACTGGCTAGCGAGTCCGTCGGCGTCATGTTTGTTGTAGGCGTCCATCCAGGCAGTTTCCTTGGCGCGGATCGCCTGCTCCGCAGCCGCGGCATCGACCTTCGCTGCCTTGTCCGCCGGCTTGCAGGCAGTGACGCTCAACGCAACCAAGACCAATGCGATCGATGCTGTCCTCATGGCTCGTCCTTCCCGGTGCAGCAGACGGTGCGGCCGCGCACCAACCACAGCGCGGCGAGTCGCTCCTAACAGAAATTTAACGTGGGTTAATCAGCGAGGAAGCGCGCCGCGATGTCGCGGGCGAGCCGAACCGGCCGGCGCGATGCGGAATCGAGGCAGCACCAGCTGCTCTTGACCTCGGCCAGCACTTCCTCGCCGCGCTTGATCACAGTGGTGAAGAAGGCCTTGGCGCCCTCGACCCGCTCGGCGATGACGTCGGCCACGACCAAATCGTCGAGGAAGGTCGGGCGGCGGTATTTGATCTCGTGGCTGAGCGCGATCCACAGGTGCCGCGCGACCGCGTCGGGCGGGGCGACCTTCTCCCAATAGCGGACCACCGCTTCCTGCACCCACTTCAGATAGACGCTGTTGTTGACATGACCCATATGGTCGATGTCGTCGGGCGCGATGCCGATCGGGTGATGATAGGCGCTGCTCACCATGAACCTCATAGTGCGTGTCACTGACAAAAGTGTCAATATCGTTACCGGCTGACTCCATGCTTAAATGCGATAGGGTGCAGCGATGGGCGCGGTGAACAACATCGTCATCCTGACCGGGGCGGGGATCAGCGCCGAAAGCGGCCTGGCCACCTTTCGCGGCCCGGACGGCCTGTGGGAGGGCCATCGGGTCGAGGATGTCGCGACGCCTGAAGCGTTCGACCGGGACCCCGCGCTGGTCCAGCAATTCTACGATGCGCGGCGCGCCCGGCTCGGCGAGGTAGATCCCAATGCGGCGCACGAGGCGCTGGCCCGGCTGGACGCCGAATGGCCCGGCGAGCTGCTGATCGTCACCCAGAATGTCGATGATCTGCACGAACGCGCCGGGGCCAGGCGCTTGCTGCACATGCATGGCGAGCTGGCCAGCGGCTGGTGCCTGGCATGCGGCGCGCGGTTCGCTTGGACCGGCGCGATGGCGGACGGGACCAGCAACCAATGTCCGCGCTGCGGCTTGTTCGGGCAGGTTCGGCCCGACATCGTCTGGTTCGGCGAGATGCCCTACGAAATGGAGCGGATCGACGAGGCGCTGCAGCGCTGCGACCTGTTCGTGTCGATCGGTACATCAGGCGCGGTCTATCCGGCTGCCGGCTTCGTCCAGACTGCGCGCTATTGCGGCGCGCGCACAATGGAGATCAATTTGGAGCCTAGTCAGGGCAGTATCTTCTTCGATGAGCGGCGCTATGGACCTGCGGGTATCGAAGTTCCGAAGTGGGCGGAGGAATTGCTGGGCTAATCCGCCCAATCTAGCCCGATATCCTCATATAGCCCACGGTCCTCGCCCCAGCGCGGGTTGACCTTGACGTGCAGGAACAGGTGGACCTTGCGGCCGAGATGCTCGGCGATCTCCGCCCGCGCCGCCTGCCCGATCGCTTTCAACCGCGCTCCGCCTTTGCCGACCACGATGGCCTTCTGGCTGTCGCGCTCGACCAATATCTGCTGGTGGATGGCAGTCGAACCGTCCTTGCGGTCTTCCCATTTCTCGGTCGCCACCGCGCTGGCATAGGGCAGCTCGGCGTGCAGCTGGTGATAGAGCTGCTCTCTAGTCAGCTCGGCCGCGACCATGCGGTCGGTGACGTCGGTCAGCTGGTCTTCGGGGAAATGCCACG
Source organism: Sphingomonas sp. (assembly GCF_023266535.1). GTDB lineage: Bacteria > Pseudomonadota > Alphaproteobacteria > Sphingomonadales > Sphingomonadaceae > Sphingomicrobium. The sequence goes on from NZ_JAHFPY010000040.1 coordinate 11,440, forward strand.
GCCCTTCGGCCATCGCCCCCGCGAGATGCGATTTCAGCGCGGGCGCCCCATCGCCGGTTGTGGCGGAAACCATGAACACCGCTTCCGGCTTCAACCGCTCGGACAGCCGCGCGGCGAGGACGAGCAGGTCGTCCTTCCGGGCGATGTCGACCTTGTTGAGCACTAGAATCTTGGGCTCGGTGCGTTCCTCGACGCCGTGAAGCATGTCTTCGACCCGCGCACCGACCCTGGCCGCGGCGTCGATCACCAGCACCACCCGGTCAGCATCCTCCGCGCCTTCCCAGGCGGCCTTGACCATCGCCCGGTCGAGCCGGCGATTGGGCGAGAAAATGCCCGGCGTATCGACCAGCAATATCTGCGCCTCGCCCTCGATCGCGATGCCCATCAGCCGGGCACGCGTCGTCTGCGCCTTGGGGCTGACGATCGCGACCTTTTGGCCGACCAGCGCATTGACCAGGGTCGACTTGCCGGCGTTGGGGGCGCCGAGCACCGCGACCAGTCCGCAGCGGGTCATCTGAGATTCTCCAGCAACGCCGCAGCGGCAGCCGTTTCGGCCTCCTGCTTGCTGTCGCCCTCGGCCTCGGCCTCGCCATGCTTGCCGAGGCTGACCTTGACCCGGAAACGCGGCGCGTGGTGGGGGCCGAAGCGCGACACCAGCTCATAGGAGGGTACGCCGAGCTTCTTCAGCGCGGCCCGCTCCTGCAACGCCGACTTGGGGTGTTCCGGCGCCTTGCGCTGGCCGTCAAGGAACGGCGCCCAATGGGCCCGGATGAAGGCCGCGGCCCGCTCCAGCCCGCCATCGAGATAGAAAGCGCCGATGATCGCCTCGACCACGTCGCCGACGACATTGTCGCTGAGGTTGGCATGGTCTTCGCGCGCCTGTTTGCCGAGGCGGATGAAAGGCGGCAGATCCAGCGCGCGGCCGACCTCGCCGCAGGTCTCGCGCGCCACCAGGGCATTGTAGCGCCGGCTCATCTTGCCTTCGGGCTCGTTGGGGAAGCGCTCGTACAGCCATTCTGCGACAACCAGGCCCAACACCCGGTCGCCCAGGAACTCCAGCCGTTCATAGGTTTCACGGCCGTGGCTGCCGTGGGTCAATGCCCGCTCGAACATCTGCGGGTCCTTGAGCTCGCCGCCGGCCACTTCGCCGATGAAGGAAGGCAGCTTGATCATGGGTGGTAATCGTAGCCGAGACGGTCGGTCCGGAGCGCGCTGAACCAGCTGATCGGGTTGATCCAAGATGCGCTGCCGTCGGTCGACCAGTAGGCGCGTTCGGCGCGTCCAACGACGCGGTCGACAGGAACGATGCCCATTCCGCCGGCCAACACCGAATAGCGGCTGTCTAGGCTGTCATCGCGGTTGTCACCCATCACGAAGATGCCGCCTTGCGGCACGGTGATCGGGCCGAAATTGTCGGCGACGCTCTGGTCGGTCTGGTCGAGCACGACATAGCTGCGCCCGCTGGGCAGCGTTTCGCGATAGGCGGGATAGACGCAGCCCTGGACGCCGCCCTCGGTCGGTCGCGTCATGGCGACGGCAGGTGAAACCACCTTGCAAGGGCTGTTGGCGGAAATCGGCAGCAGAAAGTCGTCGACCCGAACCCGGGGGACCGGCCTTCCGTTCAAGATCAGCTGGCCGCCAGCAACGGCAACTGCATCGCCAGGGAGCCCGACTACGCGCTTGACCACATCATCTCCTTGGGGACCTTCGAATACGACGATGTCGCCGCGTTCCGGATAGGCACCGAGCACGCGTCCCTTGAACGGCGGAAATCCGAGCGGGAAGCTGGCGCTGGAATAGCCATAGGGCCATTTCGACACGAACAGATAATCGCCGATCATCATCGTTGGCAGCATCGAACCCGACGGAATGTTGAATGTCTGCATGACGAGGCTGCGCAGCGCCCAGGCGGCGAAAGCAATGATCACCACAAATTTCAACAGGCTGCCGGGTGTTTCTTTTGTCTTTTCGGACGGCCGATCACTGTAGTGACGGCGGCGGAACAGGGAAAAAGCCATATCGAGCCGCTTTTGAAGGCTGAGCCGCCAAGGTCAAGCGGGGATGGAAAATGTCCGCGCCGTCTCTATGAGAGCAGGCCATGGCGATTCTGGACTGCAAGGCTGCGTGGAAAACCATCAAGGCTGCCCGCCCGCCGAAGCTGGCTGACCTGTTCAAGGCCGAAACGGAGCGCGTTGCCAATTTCAGCAAGGACGTCGCGTCGATCCATTTCGACTGGTCGAAGACCCACCTCGACGAGGAGGTGCTGGGGGCCTTCGCCGTGCTGGCCTATGCGGTCGATTATTATGGGGCGCGCGACTGTCTGTTTGCCGGTGATATCGTCAATCTGACCGAAAACCGGCCGGCGACCCATGTCGCCGAGCGTGGCCAGGGCAATACCAACGACAATTATCTGGCCGCCGAGCGGCATCAGCGGATGCGCAGCCTGGTCGACGCGATCGAGGGCGGGGCGTTTGGCGAGATCGATTCGATCCTGCACATCGGCATCGGCGGGTCGGCGCTCGGCCCGGACCTGGTAATCGACGCGCTGGGCCGCGATGCCGACCGGTTCGAGGTCCGTGTGCTCAGCAATATCGATGGCGAGGCGTTCGACGAGGCGACCTGGGGCCTCGACCCGGCGTCAACCTTGGTGGTGGCGGTCAGCAAGACTTTCACCACCACCGAGACGCTAACCAACCTCGAGGCGGCGCTGGAGTGGCTGCGCGAAGCCGGCGTGGCCGATCCGTTCGGCCAGGTGATCGCGGTCACCGCATCGCCCGACAAGGCCATCGAATATGGCATCGACGAGACCCGCGTCCTGCCGTTCAGCGAGGGCGTCGGCGGGCGCTACTCTTTATGGTCGTCGGTCGGCCTGTCGATCGCGCTGGCGCTGGGCTGGGGTGCGTTCGAGGAATTGCTCGAAGGCGCGGCGGAGATGGACCGCCACGTCAAGCTGACCGACGGGACGGCCAACATGGCGCTGCTCGCCGCCTTCGCCGACCTGTTCTATACGCAGTCGCGCGGCACGCAGAGCCGGGCATTGTTCGCCTATGACGAGCGGCTACGGCTGTTGCCCGACTATCTCCAGCAGCTTGAGATGGAGTCGAACGGCAAGTCGGTGACCGCCGAGGGCAAGCTGCTCGGCCAGCCGTCGGCGCCGGTCACCTGGGGCGGGGTCGGGACCGACGCGCAGCATGCGGTGTTCCAGCTGCTTCACCAGGGGACGACCGCCATCCCGGTCGAATTCGTCGCGGTGATCGAGCATGAGGACAGCGTCGAGCCCCGGCACCACCAGCTGCTGCTCGGCAATTGCTTCGCGCAGGGCGCTGCGCTGATGGCCGGGCGCAAGCATGAGGATCCGGCGCGCTCCTATCCCGGCGACCGGCCCTCGATGACCGTCCTGCTGGCGCAACTCGACGCCCGGACGCTGGGCGCGCTGATCGCCTTTTACGAGCATCGCACCTTCGCCAATGCCGTGCTGCTGGGGATCAATCCGTTCGACCAGTTTGGCGTCGAGCTGGGCAAGGACATGGCGCGTTCGCTCGACGATCCGGAGGGACGGGCCAAGCTGGACGCCTCCACGCGCAATCTGATCGAAAGGGCAGGGCTATGATGCGGGCGCTGCTGTTCGCGTCTTTGATGCTGGCAACTTCCGCCAGCGCCGAGCCGCTGATCGTCGATAACGGCCGCCTGTTCATCCAGGCCAAGATCAACGACGTTGCCACCGAGGCGCTACTCGACAGCGGAGCGGAGACGAGCTTGGTCGACATCAAACTGGCGGTCGAGGCGAAGCTGGCGGCTGGCGAAAAGGTCCAGCTCAAGGGTTCCGGTGGCGAGCAGGAGGTTTCGGTGGTCTCCGGCGTCCGGATCGAGGCGCTTGGACAAGTGATCCCCGCCGCCGAGATCGCGGTGCTGGACCTTTCGGAACTTTCCATTCGCCTGATCAAGCGCCCGACCCGCGCGATCGTTGGCCGAGAAGTGTTCGACGCCGCGCCGATCCGGATCGACCTCGCCCATTCCGACGTCCGCGCCCTTAGCCGGAACGATGTGTTCAGGGGCAAGCGCCTGCCGCTGACCGGGCATGGCGGCATCGAAACCGTGCCCGTTCTGCTAGGCAAGGAAAGCGCGCAGGCGGTGGTCGACTTCGGTAACGGCACTGGCGTCATGATCAGCAAGGAGCTGGTCGCCAAAATGGGCCTGAAGCCGGTCGGCAAGATGAGGGGCGGCGGATTTGGCGGCGAGGTCGAGCGCGACGTGGTCGTCCTGCCCAAGCTGACCTTGGCCGGCCGCACCTTTCGCAATGTCCGTGCCGGCGTCGACGAAACATCGAGCCGGGCACCGCTCAATATCGGCACGTCGATCCTCAAGCATTTCATCGTGACCGCTGATTACAAGGGCCGGGCGGCATGGTTCGAGCCGGTCAAGGGAGCTGGCCATTGAGCGACTATGACCTGTTCGTGATCGGCGCCGGATCGGGCGGGGTGCGCGCCTCGCGGATCGCCGCGGCGCATGGCGCGAAGGTCGCCGTGGCCGAGGAGCATAAGGTCGGCGGGACCTGCGTCATCCGCGGCTGCGTGCCGAAGAAGCTGCTGGTCTATGGCGCGCACTTCGCCGAGGATTTGAACGACGCGGCGATGTTCGGCTGGGACGTGCCCAAGTGCGATTTCAACTGGCCGGTGCTGCGCGACAATGTGCTGCGCGAGGTCGGGCGGCTGGAAGGGCTCTACACCCAGACTTTGACCAACCATCAGGTCGAGATTTTCCACGAGCGGGCGACGGTAACCGGGCCGAACGAGGTTAAGCTGGCGTCGGGCCGGACGGTTTCGGCGGCCAAGATCCTGATTTCGACTGGAGCGCGGCCGCAGATGCCCCAGATCGAGGGCGTCGAGCATGCGATCAGCTCGAACGAGGTGTTCCACCTGCCGACGCTGCCGAAGCGGATCGTGATCGCGGGCGGTGGCTATATCGCCAACGAATTCGCCGGCATCTTCCACCAGTTCGGCAGCCATGTGGTGCTGGTCAACCGTTCAGACGTGATCCTGCGCGGCTATGACGAGCAGATGCGCGACAGGCTGCTGCAGATTTCGATGACCAAGGGGATCGAGTTCCGCTTTAATTCCAGCTTCAACAGGATCGAGAAACGTGACGACGGCCGGCTGTCGATCGACATGGAGGGCTGCGACGACCTCGAAGCGGATGCGGTGCTGTTCGCCATCGGCCGCGTCCCCAATACGCAGGGGATTGGGCTGGAAGAAGTCGGCGTCGCGCTGGGCGAACGGGGCGAGATCAAGGTCGATGCCGACAGCCGCAGCAGCGTGCCGTCGATCTTCGCGGTCGGCGACGTCACTGACCGCATCCAGCTGACCCCGATCGCGATCCGCGAGGGCCATGCCTTCGCCGATAGCCAGTTCGGCGGCGAACCGTGGCAGGTCGACCATGATTGCGTGCCGCACGCGGTCTTCTCGCACCCGCCGATCGCTAGCGTCGGCATGACCGAGGGCGAGGCGCGCAACCGGCTCGGCCAGGTCAGGACCTACACCAGTGATTTCCGGCCGATGAAGAATGTGCTGGCCGGCCGCAACGAGCGCTCGCTCTACAAGCTGGTGGTTGACGGCGCGACTGACCGGGTGGTCGGCATCCATATGATCGGGCCCGATGCGCCCGAAATCCTCCAGGCGGCGGCAATCGCGGTTAAGGCGGGCCTCAAGAAGGCCGACTTCGACGCGACGGTCGCCCTCCATCCCACCATGTCAGAAGAATTGGTATTGATGCGCTGATGCACGACATTTTGATCATTGGAGCCGGCCACAACGGCCTGACTTGCGCCCATTACCTGGCCAAGAAGGGCCTCAAGGTCGCGATCCTCGAAGCGTCCGACAAGGTCGGCGGGGCGGCGGTGACCGACGAGTTCCACCCGGGGTTCCGCAATAGCGCGGCGAGTTACACCGTGTCGCTGCTCAACCCCAAGGTCATCAAGGACATGGAGCTGGAGCGCCACGGGTTGAAGGTCGTTCTGCGCAAGCGGGACAATTTCCTGCCCGGTTACGACGGCAAATATCTGCTGACCGGGCGCGACGGACTGACCCGGGCCGAAATCGCAAGGCACAATGCGGCCGACGGCCCTGCCTATGACCGTTACCATGAGGAACTGGACACGGTCGTTCCTCTGATCCGCAAATGGCTGCTGAAGGCGCCGCCGGGGCCGGGCCGGGGTGTGCGTGGCCTGCCGACATTGGCCAGCCTGGGACGCGACCTAGTCGGCCTCAAGACCGACGAAATCCGCATCGTCCATGAATTCGCGACCAAGAGCGAGGGCGACATCCTCGACCGCTTTTTCCAGAACGATCTGACCAAGGCACTGTTCGCGTTCGACGGGATCGTTGGCAATTTCGCGTCGCCCTATACGCCGGGCACGGCCTACGTCTTGTTGCACCATCTGTTCGGGGAGGCCGCCGGCGTTCCCGGCGCCTGGGGCCATGCGATCGGCGGGATGGGATCGATCACCCAGGCGATGGCCAGTGCCTGCCGCGAAGCGGGTGTCGACATCGTTCTCAGTTCGCCGGTCAGCGAGATTATCGTCGAAAAGGGCCGCGCCGCCGGCCTGGTGTCGGGCGGCAAGAGCTGGCGGGCGCCGACCATCGTCGCCGGGGTCAATCCCAAGCTGCTGTTCGACCGGCTGGTGCCGAAAGGCGCTGTCAGCCGTCCGGTTGAGGAGCATTTCCACCACTGGGGCTGCGAAAGCGCGACCTTCCGGATGAATGTCGCCCTCGACAAGCTGCCGAATTTCACCGTCAAGCCGGGCCGCGGCGACCATCTCACCGCCGGCATCATCATGGCGCCGAGCATGGATTATATGCATCGCGCTTTCGCCGACGCAGCACTCAACGGCTGGTCGAAGCAACCGGTGATCGAGATGCTGATCCCCTCGACGCTCGATCCCAGCCTGGCGCCCAAAGGCAAGCATGTCGCTTCGCTGTTTTGCCAGCATTTCCGCTACAAATTGCCCGACGGACGGTCGTGGGACGACGAGCGCGAGCAGGCAGCCGACGCGATTATCGCCACCGTCGACGGTCATGCCCCGGGCTTCGCCCAGTCGGTCATTGCCCGGCAGATCCATTCGCCGCTCGATCTCGAACGGCGGTTCGGGCTGATCGGCGGCGATATTTTCCACGGCAAGATGGGGCTGGACCAGCTGTTCAGCGCCCGGCCGATGATCGGCGCGGCCAATTATCGCATGCCGCTGGCGGGACTTTACCTGTGCGGTTCCGGAGCTCACCCGGGCGGCGGCGTTACCGGCGCCCCCGGCCATAATGCGGCGCAGGCGATCCTTTCCGACCGCCGCAAGATCTTCAAGAAGCGCCGCGCGGCATGATCAAGCCGCTGGAGGGGGTCAGGGTCCTCGACCTCAGCCGCGTGCTGGCCGGGCCATGGGCTACCCAGCTGCTGGCCGACCTCGGCGCGGACGTGATCAAGGTCGAAAAGCCCGGCGCGGGCGACGATACGCGCCACTGGGGACCGCCCTGGCACGAGCATGGCGAGGAGAAGGTCGCCGCCTATTTCCTCGCCGCCAATCGCGGCAAGAAGTCGGTGGCGATCGACTTTGCAACCGAAGAAGGCGCAGCGCTGGTACGCAAAATGGCGGCCGACGCCGATGTCGTAGTCGAGAATTTCAAGGTCGGCGGCCTCAGGAAGTTCGGTCTCGATGCGGTAAGCCTTCGCGCCGCCTATCCCCGGCTGATCTACGCCTCGATCACCGGCTTTGGCCAAAACGGTCCCTACGCTCCCCGGGCCGGTTACGATTATATCATCCAGGGCATGGGCGGGCTGATGAGCCTGACCGGCCTGCCCGACGGCGAACCGGGTGGCGGGCCAATGCGCGTCGGCGTCGCGGTCGCCGACCTGTTCACCGGCATGTACACCGTCAGCGCCATCCTGGCGGCGCTCTATCGGCGACAGCAGACCGGTGAGGGCGCGACCATCGACATGGCGCTGCTCGACACGCAGCTGGCGGTTTTGGCCAATCAAGCTTCGAATGCGCTGGTCAGCGGGAAAGATCCTGGCCGGCAAGGTGCGGGCCACCCGAATATCGTGCCTTACCAGCCGTTCGCGGCATCGGATCAGCCGATTATCATTGCGGTCGGCAACGACCGGCAGTTCGCCAGGTTCGCGGCGATCGTCGGGCATCCCGAATGGGCCGACGATCCGGCCTATTCCACCAACCCGGCGCGAGTTAGCGCTCGCGAGACGCTCGTCCCGATGATTGCCGACATCATCGCCACACAGCCGGCAGCGGAGTGGCTGGCGCAGCTCGAAGCGGCGGGAATTCCGGCCGGTCCGATCAATACGATCAGCCAGGCGCTGGCAGACCCGCAGGCCGTGCATCGCGGCGTTCGAATCCAAGCTGGCGGAGGCGCGCTGGGCGAAGTGCCGATGGTTGGCAGCCCGATCCGCATCGATGGTGAGCGGACAGACGCCCCGTTGTCGCCGCCCGCACTCGGTGAGCATGGCCACCTGCTCCGCCAATGGCTCGATGCGGCCGATCTGGATCGGCTGAAAACGGCTGGAATCGTCGGCTGAGTTAAAATCTTGTTATATTGAAGCCTTTGTCACATACCCCTGCTCTCCCTTGTGGAGGACTGCTTGGCCAAGGTCTTTCTGAGTTATTCGCGTGAGGATGTTGCCGCGGCCAAGCGTCTTGCCGTGTGCATGGAACGCGCCGGGCACCAAGTCTGGTGGGACCGCCAGATTGAGGGCGGCTCCCGCTTCACCGCCGAAATCGATCGCGAGCTCAAGGGCGCCGACGCCGTTGTCGTTATGTGGACGAAATCGGCGGTCGAATCCCCCTGGGTCCAGGACGAAGCCGCCGAAGGCCGGGATAATGGCCGGCTAGTTCCCATCCTGGTTGGCACCGACAAGCCGCCACTCGGCTTTCGTCAATTTCAGTCGATCGATTTTGGCGATTGGGATGGCAGGGAAGATCCCCCCGCCCTTGATGCCCTGATCCGTGCCATTGCACAAAAGGGCAAGGAAACCGAGGCGGCACCGGTAGGCGCCCAGCAATCCGCCGCCAGCCGGCAGCATCGCGCCGCGATCTGCGTCCTTCCATTCGTCAACATGAGCGGAGATCCCGAGCAGGAATATTTCAGCGACGGAATTTCGGAGGACATCATCACGGACCTGTCAAAGGTTTCTGCCCTGTCTGTCGTCGCGCGCAATACGGCGTTCCAGTTCAAGGGTGAGGCGGTCGACGTGAAACAGGTCGCTAACACTCTTGGCGTCGATCACGTGCTCGAAGGAAGCGTGCGCAAGGCCGGCAATCGCGTCCGGATCACCGCCCAGCTCATCGACGGCAAGGCCGGAGACCATCTTTGGGCCGACCGTTACGACCGCGATCTGACCGACATTTTCCAGATCCAGGACGAGATTTCGAAAGCGATTGTCGGCGCGCTCAAGCTCAGGCTGCTGCCCGAAGAGAAGAAAGCGATCGAGACGCGCGGTACGCAGAGCGTCGAGGCCTACAATCTCTATCTGATGGCGCGCCAACAATGGACCGAAGGTAGCCTCGGTGACGTCCGCCGCCAGGAAGCGATCGTCAGGATGTGCAAGCACGCGCTGACTTTTGATCAGGATTATGCGGCGGCCTGGGCACTGATGGCCCTTGCCCAATCACAGTTGCGTTTCTGGCACGGGACGGACGTCGATCCTGCACCGGCCGCCGAGAAGGCCCTGTCGATCAATCCGAACCTTGCGGAAGCTCACTGCGTCAAGGCACATCTCCTGGAGGAACAAGGACGCACCGACGAAGCCGTTGGTGAAATCGACACGGCGGTCCGGCTTGATCCTGAATCGTGGGAGGTGAACCGCGAGGCAGCGCGGTTGCTTTTCCGCCAGGGTCGAATCCGCGACTCCATACCGTATTTCGAAAAAGCCGTGTCCTTGATGGACTGGGATTGGCACAATGCGTTCATGCTGATCACCTGCTATCGTGAGACCGGCGAGCCCGAGAAGCTTCGGCAGGCTGCACAAATGTCCGTCGATCGGTCGGAAAAGGCGATGGCCAAGGATCCGTCCAATTCGACCGTGCTTGCCGGTGGTGCCAGCGCATTGGCAGCTCTCGGCGAGGACGAAAGAGCCAGGGAGTGGATCGATCGCGCGCTTCTGCTCGACCCTGACAACAATATCATGCGCTACAATCTGGCTTGCGCGCTCGCCACCGATCTTGGTGATTCTGATCGGGCAATTGCAGTGCTTGAGCCCTATTTCTCGACGACATTGGGTGTAAGCCATATCCGGCATGCCGAGGTCGATCCCGACCTGGATATCTTGCGAGAAGATCCGCGATTCAAGCAAATGCTCGTAGCAGCGAAGCAGCGTCTCGGAATCAACGCGGTCGAAGCCGATGCGTGAGGCGGCTCACGTCTTTATTTCCTATGCCCGCTCGAGCGAGGGGCTGGCGAACCGCGCCGCCGAGGTGCTTCGCGGGGCCGGCTATAGCGTCTGGCGTGACGACGAGCTGCCCGCCCACCGCAGCTATGCCGAAGTGATCGAGGAGCGCTTGAAAAGCGCGAAAGCCGTCGTCGTTTTATGGTCGGCGGAAGCCGCAAAATCGCAATGGGTTCGCGCCGAAGCGGATACGGCGCGCGGGACGGGGACCCTCGTGCAGGCAAGCGTCGATGGGACCCTGCCGCCAATGCCGTTCAACCAGATTCAGTGCGCCGACCTTAAGGATTGGGACGGCGCCACGGATTCACCCGGTTGGCAGAAGCTGGAGTCCAGCGTTGCCGCGTTGGTCGGAGGAACTGACGGGGAAGCCACCGCCGCGGCGCCGGCAGCTGTCCGGGCGCCGTTGGTGCGCGCATCCGTCTGCGTGCTCCCCTTCGTCAACATGAGCGGCGAGCCCGAGCAGGAATATTTCAGCGACGGCATCAGCGAGGATATCACAACGGACTTGTCCAAGATTTCCGCACTTGAAGTGGTCGCCCGCAACACCGCGTTCAGCTTCAAGGGCCAGAATCCGGACGTGAAGGATGTCGCGAAGCAGCTCAGCGTCAGCCATGTACTGGAAGGCAGCGTGCGCAAGGCGGGCAACCGTATCCGGATCAACGCCCAGCTGATCGACGGCTCGACCGGCAAGCATCTCTGGGCCGATCGTTTCGACCGGGACCTCACCGACATTTTCGAGATCCAGGACGAGATATCGAAAGCGATTGTTGACGCGCTGAAAGTGAAATTGCTTCCGGCCGAGAGGAAGGCAATCGAGAGCCGCGGCACTTCAAACGTCGAAGCCTATAATCTCTACCTGATGGCGCGGCAGCAATGGATTGGGGGCGCCCTGGGCAAATCGTCGCGCGAGGAGGCCATTGTCCGGCTTTGCAGGCAGGCGACGCAGCTCGATCCTGATTATGCGCAGGCCTGGGCACTGATGGCGCTGGCTCAACTCGAACTGCGATTCTGGCATGGTCGCGACGAAGACGCGGTGCCGGCCGCCGAGCGCGCGCTCGAGATCAATCCCGGGTTGGCAGAGGCCCATTGCGCCAAGGCGCGCTATTTGGAGGAAGGGGGCAACGCTGACGAAGCCGAGAAGCAAATCCGCACAGCGCTCAAGCTTGACCCCGACTCCTGGGAAGTGAACCGCGAAGCAGCACGGATGCTCTATCGGCACGGCCACATCGGTGAGGCGATCGCCTTCTTCGAGAAGGCGACTTCGTTGATGGACAATGACTGGAACAGCTCGATGATGCTGGTGCCATGTTATTCCGCTACCGGCGACGAGGCAAAGCTGTGCAAGTCAGCGCGCACCGCGGTGGAAAGAGCCGAACGTGCAATCGCCCAGGACCCAACTAACGGCACGGCATTGGGAGGCGGCGCCTATTGCCTGGCCATGGCGGGTGACGAAGACCGGGCGCGCGACTGGATCCGCCGGGCGCTGCTGCTCGACCCGGAAAACCTCAGCATGCGGTACAATGTTGCCTGTACTCTTGCGCGCAAGCTTGGCGACGCCGGCGAGGCGATTGAAGCTTTGAGGCCCTATTTGGAGACCGCGACCGGCGCCACGCAGATCGCCCATGCCGAGGCCGATCCCGATCTCGACACACTCCGCGACGACCCGAGGTTCAAGGAAATGCTTGTAGCGGCGAAGCAGCGGATCGGAATGACTGAAGTCAGCTAGTCCACCGCCCTGCCTAGCGCTCGTCCGGTGTAGGTTCGGACGTCAGCACATCATTCTTGTAGCGCGACTGGATGAAGCGGCCCTGTGTTTCGAACGCGGCCATGTCGGCACGGGCCAGCTTCTCGCTAATTTCGGTCAGCGCCTGGCGGCCGGCCGCCAACGCCTCGACCAGCCGCTGATCGACACTGACGTCTTCGCCGTCGCGTTCACCGCGATAGGCGGCGGGAACATGGACATAACGATCGATCAAATTGGGCAAATGAACCGACATCAGCCGCCGCGCATCCTGGGCATTGGGATCGAGATCGGGGATACGCTCCAGCGTTTGGCGCAGGGCAGGGAGCTGGGCCGACAGCAAGTCCAGTTCAGCCTGGGCCGGCGCCGGCAGGGCCTTGCGCGCGCGAAACAAATAGCTGTCGAACCGCGCGACCATCTGCCCATTGGGCAGATCGGGTGTGACGTTGGGCGCGGCAATCTCCCGGCCGCCCGAAAAGATCAGCAGGGCGCCGACGCCAATCGCCAGGCCGACCGCCGCCAGAAAGCCGAACATGCCGATCGGCTCGACAAGGCCGATAATGATCGTCGCGATGCTGATCAGCAGCACGGCGACGCCGATGCGGCCCAGCGTCTTGCCGAGACCCGCGTTCAGCCGCTGGCGTTCACGCCTCGCGGCGTCGCGCGCGGCCCCGCCGCGTTCGTCGAGCGACCGCATGACACGGTCGGCCCGGGCAATGGCAATCTCGGTCTTTTCGGACGTCATTTTTGCTCAATTGGGGTGAACGGCGAGGTAGCGTTCTCCAGCTTGGCCTGGGCGACGCCCTCGGCGCGGGCGATATAGCCTTTCGACTTCTCGACCTCGGTGCCAAGCGTGTCGACCGTCTGCTTCATATTTGCCAGTGCGGCCAGCTTGAACTGGTCGATCTGGTCCATCGTGTCGTAGATGTTCTGGAAGGCGCGCTGCAGCGTTTCCAGCGGAATGGTCGACGACGCTGCCTGCTCGTGGATCGCGCCGCTCTGGGTCTTCAAAAGCTCGCCGGTGCTGTCAATCATCGACGCGGTGGTCGTGTTGAGCGCGCTGACCTGCTCCAGCACCAGCCGCTGGTTGGTCATCGCCTGAGCCACCGTCACCGCGGTGCGCAGCGCCGACACGGTCGTCGTCGACGCGCGGTCGACGCCCTTCACCAGCTCGACATTGTTCTTCTTGACCAGGTCGAGCGCCAGATAGCCCTGCACCGTCACCGCCATTTGCGTCAGCAGGTCGGTGGTCCGCTGGCGCGTGTAGAACAGCGCGCTTTCGCGGATGGCCTTGGCCTTGGCCGGCTCGGTCGCGTCGAGCTCGTTGGCCTTGTCTTCAAGCGTCTTGTCGAGCGTCTTGGAGATGTGAACCATCTGCTCGAGCTTGTGCATCGTCTTCCACAGGCCGGCGCGCTCGGTGTCGATCGCGGCATTGTCCATCAACAGCTCGTCCTTGCCGTTGGCGAGCCGGCCGAGGATCGCCGAGATGTGCGACTGCGAGCTGCGGTACTTGTCGAAATAATTGTTGATGCGCCTTCCGAACGGAATGATGCCGAGAAACTTGCGGGTCGTGAACGACTTGCTGTTTTCCTTCGGGTCCAGCTCCTCGACGGTGCGGCGAAGCTCGACCAGGTCGGCGCCGATGCCGGTGTCGCTGTCGATCGCCTTGACCGGCCGGTCGAGGAAGCGGTTCGAAGCTCCGGCCGCCTCGGCGATTTCCTTGCGACCCATCGCCGTCAGCGCATCGACCTTCTTGCCGAATTCGGGGCTGTTGCTGTCGAGCGCGGCAAGCTCCTCGACGAATTTCATGACCTTCTGGTCGAGCTCGCTGGTCTCCTCGCTCTTCAGCGGGACCAGGCCCGACGCCTCGTGGACCGGGATCGCCTGCAGCGCCTCGGGCGGCTCCAGCTTGATCTTGGTCGCGGTCTCGGTCGTCGAAGCCGCTGCCGATTGGGGGTCGCTGGCCATGCTATTCGTCCTTCTCTTCCCTGTTGCGGCGGAGGGTGGAACGCCCGCCGTCCCCGCGCAAGAGTCTATCCACTGTATTATAGGTGTAAGACGCAGCGGTTCAAGCGTCCCGCGATTGGACGTGGTTAGCGAACCGTGAACCACGCGTCGGAACGCTTCGCTTACCGTGTCCGCGCTAGATGCAACTCAAACGCGTTCATCCGGCGAGGAAAGAAGATGCTCAAGGCATTCAGCAAGCTGTGGAACAACGAGCGGGGCAACATGGTGGTGATTGCCGCCGCCGCGCTGCCGTTGCTGGTCGGCTCGGCGGGCCTCGCGACCGACACCATCCAATGGGCCCTGTGGAAGCGTCAGCTGCAGCGCGCGGCCGATTCCGCGGCCATCGCCGGCGTTTACGATCGGTTTGCGGCTGATGGCGCCACAAGCAACACGGTAACCGCGGTAGATCACGACCTGACGCTGAACCAGCATACGGTCATGTCGCTGCAGCCGGGCTATCCGGTGGTGACGTTCCCGGCCAACGCCGGCAACAACAAGAACCAGGTCCGCGTAGTGTTGGCCGTTCAAAAGAATCTGTCATTCAGCTCGATGTTTCTATCGGCTGCGCC
>NZ_JAHFPY010000041.1 GCF_023266535.1 Sphingomonas sp.
GAATTGCGCTCCGGGCAACTGCAGCTTCCTGGCCTCTTGCACCAGCGAGCGGTGGTCGGTCGGATTGCAGATCTTGGCCTGGTGTCGGAACAATTCTTCGGCCTGGCCGCGCCGCCCCATCGCCAACAGTTCGATCGCGCGGCGGATGTTGGGCATGCCCTCGACCCGGTCGAGGTCGTGCGGCGCGGCCGATTTCGGCAAGCGCTTGTCCATGCCCAGCGTCTCGCGCGCCAGCAGGCCGTAGAAACTCTCCTGCGACCGCGCGGCGGCCTTGAGCAAAGGTGCAACCTCGCTCGGGCGCCGGCTGGCCTGGGCCGCACGCGCGGTCCAATAATAGGCCGCGGCACTATATTCGGGCTCGCGGGCCAGCGTCGCTGCCTCGCGGAACGATGCATAGGCCGCGTTCCAGTCGTTCATCCGCCACGAGGCGAGGCCGGAGATCCAGGCCGCTTGCGAGGCCCAGTCGCCGGTCGCACCGGGACGGCCCTCGTCGGCCACGCGTTTCGCGTCGGCATCGCGGCCGCTGACATAGTAAATCCAGGCGACACGCTGCGCTGCCTCGGCGCGTGCATCGTAAGACAGCGAAGGCAAAGCCTCCAGGACCAGCGCCTCAGCGCCGGGGCCGTCATCGACCTTGACGAACGGATCGAGCGCTAGCCGCAAGGCATCGGCTGCCGGCTCGCCCTCGATTGGCCGAGTCTTGCCGCGGCGCGGCGCGGCGCCGAGCGCAACGGTCGCTCGCGGCCAGATGATGGCCGGCGGCTCGATTGCGCCGCGCGTCATCGCCATCCGCGCCAATTGCTCGGCCTGCGGCAGCTCCGGCGCCTCAGCCAACAGCGCCAACAGTGCCGGCAGCTCGACCTTGGGTGAGCCCTTGGCCGTGTAGAGCTCGGCCTTGGCGTATGATTTCAGCGGATCATCGGGCAGGGCGTCGATTCCGAGCCGGGCGCCCTCCCAGTCGCTATTGCCGATTGCCAGCAAGACGCCGGCCCAGTCTTTCGGGATGACCTTCGGAGGTGTCGGCGGCTTGGGCTTGGCGTCCGTCTGTTGCTTTTGGGCGGCCTGGTCGACCGTTCCTACATCGAGCGGGGCCAGTGGATCGCTCGTTTCCTGGGCCGCTGCCGGCATCGCGAACGAGACGCTTGCACACAAGAAGATCGCCAATCGCATCAATCGCTCTCGCTCATCAGCAGCAACAGGTCACGCCAGGCCAGCGCCTTGTCCGACGGCCGCTGCAACAGCCAGCGCGGATGAAAGGTGGCTACGGTGCGGATCCCTTCGATCCGATGAACCCGGCCGCGGGCGCGGGTCAGCGGTTCGCTCAGCAGCGCCTTGCACGGACCGTCGCCGAGCAGCAGCAGCTTTTTGGGCTTCGCGAGCGAAATGTGGCGACGCGCAATCTCCGCGCATTCGGCCCGGTCCTTTTCCGACATGCGGGTTCCCGGGGAATGGATGCACGACAGCGATGCGCTGTAGGCATGCTCGGCGTCGATCCCGATCGCCGCCAGCATCTTCAGGGCCAGCGCCCAGGCATCGCCGCCGATCGGTTGCCCACTGGCCAGATCCTCGAGCGCCGGAGCGTCGCTGAGCAGCATGATGGCGGCTTCATCGGGGCCGTGCGGAAGAATTCGCCGCGCACTCGCCGATGCCAACGGCAGCTGCGCGCTGTTCGCCAGCCAGTCGCGCAACGCGGCCAAAGTCTCGGGATTGGGCTCCGAAACATTGGCGACGATCGCCGGCTCGGCCTTCACCGGCTTGTTGCGGCCGAGCCAGTCGCGCGGTTGATCGCCGACAGCGACGTCGACGCCGGCATCCAGCCACCAATTGATCAGGCTATCGGCCGCGTCGCGGTCGATTACTTGCAGTTCCCCACCCATATTCGTGACTGTCGTCCAAGGTTGACGGCGCGGTCAAGGAATCGCAGGGCTTTTTAGGGCCGGAATGACGGCGAAGCGCGATAAGGGGATGTGATGAGCCAGCGAGAATCGATGGAATATGACGTCGTCATCGTCGGCGCGGGCGTTGCCGGCCTCGCCGCGGCCATCCGCCTGAAGCAGCTCGCGGAGGAAAAAGGGCGTGAAATTGCGGTCTGCGTGCTCGAAAAGGGCAGCGAAGTCGGCGCCCACATCCTGTCCGGCGCGGTGATCGATCCCAGGGCGATCGATGAACTGCTGCCCAATTGGCGCGATCTCGACAGCCCGTTGACGGTTCCGGTGACCGACAATCTCCATTGGGTGCTGTCGAAGAACCGGAAATTCGCGCTTCCCCAATTCCTGATGCCGCCGTTCATGCACAATCACGGCAAATACACCGCCAGCCTCGGCAATGTGACGCGCTGGCTGGCCGGGCAGGCGGAGGCGCTGGGAGTCGAGATTTTCCCCGGTTTTCCGGCATCCGAAGTGCTGTTCAACGAGGATGGCTCGGTCAAGGGCGTCGCCACCGGCGACATGGGCGTCGCCCGCGATGGCACGCACAAGCCCGATTATCAGCCGGGGATGGAGCTTCATGCCCGCTACACCTTCATCGCCGAAGGCGCCCGCGGTCATCTGACCAAGGAGCTGACCCGAATATTCGACTTGCGCAAGGACAGCGGCCCGCAGGTTTTCGGTATCGGTATCAAGGAATTATGGGATGTTCCTGCCGAGAAACATCAGCCCGGACGAGTGATCCATACCCAGGGTTGGCCGCTCGACGACGCCTGGGGCGGCGGATTTCTGTACCACCAGGCCAATGGCCAGGTCGCGCTCGGGTTCGTCGTCGCGCTCGATTACAAGAACCCCTATCTTTCGCCATTCGAGGAATTCCAGCGCTGGAAGACTCATCCGGCCATCCGCGCCGAGATTGAGGGTGGCAAGCGTACCTCTTACGGGGCGCGGGCGATCAACGAGGGCGGCTGGCAGGCCATTCCGCAGCTGGCCTTCCCGGGCGGAGCGCTGATCGGGTGTGCGGCAGGATTCGTCAACGTACCCAGGATCAAGGGCAGCCACACGGCGATGAAGTCGGCCATGCTGGCCGCCGAGGCTGCATTCGATGCCATCACAGCCGACCGCCAGAACGATGTGCTTGAGGCCTATGAGCCGGCGGTCCGCTCGAGCTGGATTGCCGAGGAGCTCAAGATTGTCCGCAATGCCCAGCCGGCGGTGTCGCATTGGGGCGGAACGGTCGGTACCCTGTTCGCCGGCTTCGACATGTGGCTCAACTCTTTAAAGATTCGCACGCCCTGGACGCTGAAGCTGCACGCCGACCACAGCCAGATCGGCCGCAAGGAGCATTATCAGCCGATCGACTATCCAAAGCCGGACGGAAAACTGACGTTCGACCGCCTCGGTTCGGTGTTCGTTTCCAACACGAACCATGAGGAAGACCAACCGATCCACCTAACGCTCAAAGATGCGTCGGTGCCGATCAAGATCAACCTGCCGCTCTATGACGCGCCCGAGCAACGTTACTGCCCGGCGGGGGTTTACGAAATTGTCGACGACGGCGGTTCACCGCGGCTTCAGATCAACGCGCAGAACTGTGTTCACTGCAAGACCTGTGACATCAAGGACCCGACCCAGAACATCAACTGGGTAGCTCCTGAAGGCGGTGGAGGCCCCAATTACCCGAACATGTAATTTCCTGGTTGGCATGACGGCACTCGCGTTGGCCGCCGCCGCCAATGCCGTGGTTCCACTGCAAACCTATGTCCAGGCGCGGGCCGCCGAGATGAATGGCGACGAGACCCGCTCGGCCAAGCTGTTCGCCGTCATGGCCGCGGCCGATCCCGCCGACCGCACCATCGCCCGCCGGGCAATCGCCACCGCCATCCAGTCCGGCCAGGCCGAGTTGGCGGTTTCGCTGGCCAAGGACATTCCACCGGACCAGTTGCCGATCGATGCTCGCCTGATGCTGGCCGCGGATTCACTCCGCGTCGGCAAGACCAGGCGCGCGGTTACCGACCTCGAAAAAGGAGCCACTTCGACCGAAGTCGACCTGTTCGCGCCTTTGGTCAGGGCATGGGAACTGACGTCGCAGGGAAAGGCCGAAGGCCCGGCGGCAATGGTCAACCTGCCAGCAAATAGTCCGCTGGCGCCGATTGCGCCCGAACAGCGCGCGGCGATGCTATTCGCGCTCGACAAGCCGGACGAAGCCCTGCCGTTGGCCCAGCAGGTGCTGCTGCAAAGCGGCGGACGCAACACCCGGTTGCGCCTCGCCTTCGCCGACTCGCTGGTACGCTTGAAGCGCTCCGACCAGGCACTGGTCATGCTGCAGGGTGATGACGAGGCGCTGGTCGCTGCCCGCGCGCGCATCGCCGCGGGCCGGCCGCTCGGCATGGCGATCGAAACGCCCGCGGCCGGTTATGCCGAGATGCTGGTCGCGCTGGCGGTCGACCTTGGCCGCGACGACAACAAGGCGCTGCCGATCGCGCTGACCCAGGTCGCGCGCCATGCCTATCCGGGCCATAGCGAAGCGAAGATCCTTCTCGCATTGCTGCTCGACGGCGACGATCGCCCCGATGCCGCCCTGGAGCTGCTGCGCGGCATCCCGGCGGACGATTTGCTGGCCGGAGAGGCGCTCGATCTCGAGACCCGCCTGCTTGGCGACAAGGGCGACGAGGCTGGTGCGCTTCGCCGCGCCAAGGAGGCCGCCGCTTCGCCGACTGCCGGACCGCAGGATTATGCGCGGATGGGCAATGTGCTGGGCGATATGGACCGCCACGCCGAGGCCGCGGCGGCGTATAGCGAGGCAATCGCCCGCTCGAAGCGAGGCCAAAGCGACTCGCTGTGGACACTTTACCTGTTCCGGGCCGCTAGCCTCGAGCAAGCCGACCGCTGGAACGATGCCAAGGCCGATCTGGAAATTGCGATGAAGATGGAGCCGGACAATCCGCTGTTGCTCAACTTCCTCGGTTACGGCAAGCTGGAGCGCGGCGAGGACCTCGACTCGGCCGAGGCGATGATCCGCAAGGCCAGCTCGCTGCGCCCCGACGATGCGTCGATCACCGATTCGCTCGGCTGGGCGCTCTACAAGCGCGGCCGCTTGCCGGAGGCGATCACGACGCTGACCAGGGCCGCCGCTGGTGATCCGTCGCAATCGGAGATCCATGAGCACCTCGGCGATGCGCTGTTCAGCTCGGGCCGCCGGATCGAGGCGCGCTTCTCATGGCAGGCCGCGCTGATCACCGCCAAGGACAAGGCCAAGACCCGGTTGGAGGCCAAGCTGGAAGCCGGCCTGAGCCAGGCTAACGCCGCACCCTGATGCGCCTAACTGAGCCGGCGCCCGCCAAGCTCAACCTGGCATTGCATGTCCGTGGGAAGCTGCCGGATGGGAGGCATGCGCTGGAGACCGTATTTGCCTTCTGCACGGACGGAGACATCCTGACCGCAGAGGCGGCCAAGCATTCACTCTACGTTTGCGAGACCGGCGGGGAATTTGCCGAGGACATCGGTTCGGACAATGTTGTGAGAGCAGCCTATTTTGCGATGCAAGAACACGCCCAAACTGACCTGGGTGTGGCGTTCACCCTCGACAAAAGGCTGCCGGTGGCATCCGGGATCGGCGGAGGTTCGGCCGACGCCGCGGCGGCATTGCGGCTGTTGACGAGACTATGGGGAATTGACCCCATCTTTGCCACGGAGGTTGCGCCGGGACTTGGGTCAGACGTGCCTGCCTGCCTGCTGAGCATGACCGCTCGCGGCACCGAAGCTGGAGACAGGCTCGAGCTGTTCCAAGGTCCCCCGATCTCGGGCGCCCCGGTATTGCTCGTCAATCCTCGCGTGCCGCTATCAACGGCCAAGGTATTCTCCGCATGGGACGGAGTGGACCGCGGCCCGCTGGGGGACTGGCGCCAGGGGCGCAACGACCTTGAAGCACCGGCGCGGACACTAGTGCCGGAAATTGGGCAGATCCTCGACTGGCTGGGCCGGCAGGATGGCGCCAACTTTGTTCGCATGTCAGGCAGCGGCGCGACCTGCTTCGCTTTGTTTGATACCGAGGCGCAGCGCGACGCCGCTGCATCGGCTTGCCCCTCGGAATGGTGGCATTTGGCGACTTTTCTGCGATAGGGGCGGCCAAATGGCCCGCCCGATCCTCACCGCCAAGCAAATGCGCGTCGCAGAAGCTGCGGCTATTGCGGGCGGCACCGCCGAAACGGCGTTGATGGAGCGGGCAGGGGCCGCGCTGGCCGAGGCCGTGCGCCTCTACGCCGGCCCGCGTGAGACGCTGATCCTGTGCGGTCCCGGCAACAATGGTGGCGATGGCTATGTCGCCGCCCGTTCTCTCACTGCCGCCGGCTATCCGGTGCGGGTGGCCGCGCTGGCAGATCCAAGCGCCGAAGCCGCGAAATGGGCGAGGGGCCTGTGGGACGGCCCGGTCGATCCTTTCACTGCCGCAGCCGAAGCCCCGATTGTGGTCGACTGTTTGTTCGGAACCGGACTAAGCCGGGGCCTTGAACAATCTGTTTTTCAGCGACTTTCACTTCTCGTCGACAAGGCCTTGGTAGCGGTCGCCTGCGACCTCCCAAGTGGCGTCGCCAGCGATAGTGGTGCGCTGCTTTCGCCAATCGGAAGCTACGACCTCACCGTCACTTTCGGTGCGCTGAAGCCGGCGCACCGGTTGATGCCGGCCATGCAGCAAATGGGCCGCGTCGTGCTGGCTGACATCGGGATCGCGGCTGCCGGCGACTGGTTCGAGATTGGCAAGCCCGACCTTCCACCGCTCGACCCGCAAGGCCACAAATACAGCCGGGGCCTGGTCCACTGCCTTGCCGGCGAAATGTCCGGCGCCATCGCGCTTGCGGCAGGCGCAGCAGCGAAGAGCGGCGCCGGCTATGTTCGCGTGTCGACCTCCCTGCCGATCCCCGGCCTGCCGTCCTCGATCGTCCAGACCGGCGGCGCGGACCTGCAGGACGAGCGGATCGGCTGCATCCTGGTAGGGCCGGGCCTGGGCGAAATCCCGCAGGTACTCACGCTCGCGCTGACGTCGCGGGCGCCAAAGGTGATCGACGCCGACGGAATAGGCCTGATCGGCGAGCCCGAGCGCCTCCATGGCCACGACACTATCCTTACTCCGCACGAAGGCGAATTTCGCAAATTGTTCGGGGATCTGCCGGGCTCGAAGCCCGATCGCGCCCTCGAAGCGGCCCGCCGCTCCCAATCGGTGATCGTTTACAAGGGGCCGGAAACGCTGGTCGCGGCGCCGGATGGCCGTCTCGCCTTCGCTCCCCCGGCGCCGGCCTGGCTGGCCAGTGCTGGCACTGGTGACGTGCTCGCAGGGATGATCGCGGCGATGCGGGCAAGAGGCCTCGACGGGTTCGACTCCGCCTGCGCAGCGATCTGGCTGCACGGCTGCGCGGCCGAAGCCGCCGGTCCATTGATGATCGCCGACGATCTCGTCGCCGCCATCCCGTCAATCTTGTGAACGAGCGCATCGTCCGCATTGCCGCGAGGGGTGACGGAGTCACCGCCGGCGGCCGCCACATCGCCTTTGCAGTGCCCGGCGACATGTTGCTTGATGACGGGACGATCGAGTCCGGACCCGGTCACCTACAGCCGCCCTGCCACCACTTTCCGACTTGCGGCGGTTGCCAGCTCCAGCATCTGACCGATGCCGCCTATGCCGATTATTGCATTTCACGCGTAGCGGGAGCGCTGGCCCAGCATGGGCTGGGAGCTGAAATCCGTCCGCCGCATTTGTCGCCGCCGCGCACCCGGCGCCGCACGACGCTGCGGGCCATGAAAGCCGGCGGGCGGGTCCTGATCGGCTTCAACGAGCCTGGCAGCAATCGTATCGTCAATATGATGGAGTGCCATATCCTCCATCCCCGGCTGTTCGAAATGCTGGGACCGCTCCGCAAGTTGCTCGCGACGATCCTGCCGCCCAAGCGCACCGTGGAGATCCAGCTTGCGTTGGCCGATCAAGGGCCGGACGTGATGCTGAAGGGCGTCGAGATCGAAGGCCTAGAAGCGGTGGAGTCGCTGACCGCCTTCAGCGAGGTCAACCAGCTGGCGCGGCTGGCCATCGACGACGGCTATGGGGCGGAAGTCCGTTACGAACCCCGGCCCGCGACGATCACGCTCGGCGACATCCCCGTCCCACTTCCGGGTGGGGCTTTTCTCCAGGCTACCCAAGATGGGGAGGCGGCATTGGTCTCGGCAGTCAGGGAAGCGACCGCGGGAGCCAGGCACATCGCCGACCTGTTCGCCGGCCTCGGTACTTTCGCGCTATCGTTGGATGGACAAATAACGGCGGCCGAAGCCGGCAGGGAACCCATCCTTGCCCTCAAGTCGGCTGCCGCCGCTGCCGGAAAACAACTCAACGCCGAGCATCGCGACCTCTACCGCCGGCCCTATGACGCCAAGGAACTGGCCGTGTTCGACGCCGTGGTGCTCGATCCGCCTCGCGCCGGAGCGCAGGAGCAGGTCCGCGAACTGGCCGCTTCATCGGTCCCGCGCATTGCCTATGTCAGCTGCAATCCGGCGACATTCGCGCGGGATGCTGAGATCCTGGCCTCAGGCGGTTACAAGCTCGACTGGGTCCGGCCAGTCGGCCAGTTCCGCTGGTCGACCCATGTCGAGCTGGCTGCCGCCTTCAGCCGTTAATCCTCCCCCAGACTTCTGGGGGAGGGGGACCACCTGCAAGGTGGTGGAGGGGTTCTACCACCCAAGGCAGTCGTGCAGGATCCGCGCACCCGCATGCACCGTCAGGCCGAGCAGGCACAGCGACGCCAGCGCAAACAGCGGAAAGCGGAAACGGACGATATTCGACGTGCACTGGATCAGGCTGTGCAACATCCTGAGGACGACATAGCCCCAGGCGAGATAGAGATTGATCGGCTGGTCCATGCCCATCAGCGCGAGTACGATGACGATCGCATAGAAGATCGTCGGCTGTTCGAGCAGGTGGGTATAATTGTGCGATTTCCACTGCACCTGGTCGGGCAGCACGCCTTCGAGATTGGCGCCCCGGCCACCAACCAGCTTGCTGACGTCGATCCCGGCCTTCCTCATTGCCGGCAATCGCGTCGCCGCCATCCAGGTCATGATGACAAGAGTCCAGGCGATCAACGCCACGACCGGCGCAAGCAATGGGCTATAGCTCATGAAAAACCCTCCCCTAGTTGAGGAAGGGAAGGTGCGTCAGTTAGTTGCTCCGCGCAACCTTCGCCGTCGGCCTGCGGCATCAGTCATGTGTACAGACGTACTGAAGCTCGGCCTCTCCGGCCGATCCCTCGACCACCCCCCGGCCTTGGCTGCGCCAGTCGGGGTAGTCGATGCCGTCCATCACATAGAGTTTCAGCGTGTAGACCTGCCGCCGCGGGCAATCGACTGCGCGGTCGGCCTTGTCGGGTCCGTCCGAGCGGAAATAGACCAGCCCATCATCGCCGCGTCGAATGCTGTCCTGGTCGACGGCGGCCCAGATCGGATCGTCGTCATAGACCGTCACCCAGCTCTCGCCCAGCGCCGGGGCCGCGACCAGCGCTAGACCAAATCCGAGCGCCGTCCTGGCAATCCGCATCGTGTTTCCCCTCGTTGGAGACGGGGAGACTGCGCCAAGTGATCGCCGTCGTCCAGTGGCCCCTAATTCGCCTTGCTTGCCTTCGCCCGAGCTTCCGCCAGCGTGCGGTCGAGCACGCCGCGGTCGATCCATTTTCCGTGCAGCACGACGCTGTCGATGCTGCGCGTTGCGCGGATATCGGTGAGCGGGTTGGCATTGAGGATCAGCACGTCGGCGGCCTTGCCTTTGGCGATGGCGCCATAGCGGTCGGAATGGCCGAGGAAGGCGGGCCCGGTGATGGTCGCGCTGGCCAGCGCCTCGCGCGGAGTGAGACCGGCCTCGACGTAGCGTTCCAGTTCGTCGTGCAGCCCTTGTCCGGGATAGTTGAAGCTGTTGAGATAGCCCGCGTCGGTCCCCGCCAGGATCGGGATGCCGGCGTCGCGCAGCATCGGCAGGACCTTGACGCTGAGCTCATATTCGCGATGCCGCGCCTCGACCTGGGCAGGCGTGGACTTGGCCGCCCGTTCGACCCGCCACTCATAAGTCTTGCGTAGGCCGGGGCCTATATAGGCCAGCGCCGCGTCGCCGCGATGATCCTCGCGGTCGAGATAGGCCAGGATCCGGCTCATGGTGAGCGTCGGCGTCACATAGATGCCCAGCGCTTTCAGCCGCGCATATTCGCCTTTGGCGTATGCCGCGTCGAACGTCTCGACGAAGCGGTCCGATGCCTGCCCATAGCTGAGTTTGCCGGCGACATAGTCGGCGCCGATCGCGGCTTCCTGCGGCGAACCGGCCTTGATCAGATAATCGAGGTGCTCGACCGAGCCGAGGCCGTCCCTGGCCGCTTGCTCGATGGTGATGGCATAGGGCGTATGCGCCGAGGTCTTGAGCCCGCGCACCTTGGCTGCCTTGACCGCATATTCGAAAATGTCCGGCTTCAGCGTGTTGTCGGTGATCTTGACGAAGTCGACCTTCATCGCCTGCAGCCGGTCGAGCGCGGCATCGACTTCGGCGGGCGTGTCGACCTCGATCGTGCCCTTCCACAGCGGCTTGTACCCCTCCAGTTTCGGTCCGCTGGTGTAGATGGTAGGGCCGAACAACGAGCCTGCCGTGACCTCGCTCCGCCACTGGATCACGCTGTCACTGATGTCGGCCGCGCAGTCGCGCACACTCGTGACGCCATAGGCGACATAGATCGGCAGCAGGTCTCTATTTTCCTGGATCAGCTCTTGCCCACCGCCGAAGTGGACATGCATGTCCCACAGGCCCGGCATGACATATTTACCGGTCGCGTCGACCAGCCATGCAGCCGAATAACGGCGAAACAGCGCGGCGTCCTGCCCGACGTCGATGATGTCGCCACCCTTGATGGCAACGGCACGGTCGGGGAGCGTCTTGCCGCTCGCCACATCGATGACCGTGGCGTGGCGAATAAGGACGTCGATCTTGGTTCGACCCGCCGCATCGGCAGACGCCGCCGCCATGACCGCGGCGGCGATCATGGCGACCAGGCGTTTCATCAATCGAACAGCTTGGCGAAGCGGCGCTTCTCGCGGCTGCGCCAGTGGCCGCGGTGGTAAGCGTCGCTGGCGAGCAGCGGCAGCACCGAGGTTGCTTCGGCATAGACCATCTGCTCGAGCGCGGTCGAAACCTTGCCCCAGCTGGCCGCTTCCTGGAGCGTCGAGCTGCTGCACGCGCCATCGCGGACGTCGGCGACGGTGATCTGCACCGCATATTTGTGCACTTCGACATCGTCGTGACCGAGGATTTCGGCGCAGACGACGGTGTCCTGCGCGAAATTCTTCGGCACGCCGCCGCCGATCATCAGCAGGCCGGTCGTGCCGGCCGTGATCTTGATGTCGGTCAGCTCGCGGAAGTCGGCGATGCTGTCGAGCGTCATCCAGTGGCCACCGCGCTTCATCGCATCGACCTGGTGCTTGACCAGGCCGAACCCGGCCGAGCTGTCGGTGAACGCCGGGCAGAAGATCGGTACGTCGTGCTCATAGGCAAGCTTGACCAGGCTGTTGTCCTTCTTGCCGTTGCCCTCGCTCAGCCACTTGCCCATTTCGCGGATGAAGGCGCGGCTGGAATAGGGGCGGGGCTCCAGCGAATCCGCGATCTTGCCGATGGTGTAATCGCAGTCCTGCAACGCCACCTCGTCGATGTAGGTGTCGTAGATGCGGTCGATGTAGAGCGAGCGCAGCGTGTCGTCGTCGGGGATTTCGAGCGCCTGATAATGCTTGTGGCCAAGCGCTTCGAAGAAATCCATGTCGACGATGCTGGCGCCGGTGGCGACGATCGCGTCGACCATGTTGTTGCGCACCAGCTCGGCATAAAGGTCCATGCAGCCGCCGGCCGAGGTCGAGCCGGCAATCACCAGCCAGACCGAGCAGCCCGGATCGCTCAGCATCTGGTTGTAGATGCCGGCAGCGCGGGCTAGGTCGCGGCTGGTGAAGCTCATCTTGCCCATCGCCTCGACGATCGGGCGCGCGTCGAAGCTGGTGATGTCGATATGCTCGACTTCGCTCTTCAGCAGTTCCGCCTTGCGGGTGTCGTTGGCCAGGGTGTCGGTGTCCTGGACCTTGTTCAACGTGTCGGTGGTCATGATCTCAAATATCCCGTCATTCCCGCGAAAGCGGGAATCCCGCTACTCGCGAATCTGGTAGATAAACAAGCGGGATCCCCGCATGGGTTCCCATCCAAGTAGTACTTTGATGGGGTCCCTGTCGCGGGGATGACGCGTTAATGGAATGCCCTTACAGCGTGATGACGTTCGTGGTGCGCTTGCGTTCCGCGACGTCGGCGTAGAGCGAGGCCATCGGCTCGTCGGTGACGATCACATGATCCTCGACCCCGAAGCCGTTGAAGCCGGTGCGCATGGCGCAGCCATAGGCGCCGAGCATCCCGACCTCGATATAGTCGCCGGCCTGGACATCGGCGGGCAGCATGAACGGTCCCGCCATGTGGTCGAGATCGTCGCAGGTCGGCCCGTAGAAGCTGAACGCGGCGTTCTTGACGGTCGATTGCTCCTCGCGGAGCAGCTTGACCGGGTAGCGCCAGCCGATGTGTGCGGCATCGAACAGCGCGCCATAGGCGCCATCGTTGATATACAGCTCGCTGCCGCGGCGCTTTTCGACACGGACCAGTACGCTGGCATATTCGGCGCACAGCGCACGGCCCGGCTCGCACCAAAGTTCGGCCGAGTAGCTGATCGGCAGCTCCTCGAATGCGCGGTGGATGACCTCGAAATAGGTTTCGAGGGCAGGGGGCTCCATGCCGGGATACCAGCTGGGAAAGCCGCCGCCGACATCGACAATGTCGACCGTCACTGCCGCCTCGACGATCGCTTCGCGAACACGCTGCATCGCTTCGGCGTAGGCCGCCGGGCTCATCGCCTGGCTGCCGACATGGAAGCATAGGCCAAGCGCATCGGACGCCTGGCGAGCGGCCATCAGCAGCGGCTTCACTTCATGCGGCTCGGCACCGAACTTGGAAGCGAGGCTGAGTTTCGAATGGTCGGACGATACCCGCAGGCGGACCAGCAGGTTGAGGTCGGTCGCGCCCTTGGTGGCGCGGACGATCTTCTCCAGCTCATCGAGCGTGTCGAGGCTGAAGGTCTTCACGCCATAGTCGAAATAGGCTTCGGCGATCGCTTCCTCGGCCTTGACCGGATGCATGAAGCATTGGACCGCGTCGGGCAGCGTCTCCGCGACCAGCCGCACCTCGCCCAGCGAAGCGACGTCGTAATGGGTGACGCCCGCATCCCACAGCACCTTCAGCAGGGAAGGCGAGGGGTTGGCCTTGACCGCATAGAGCGACTTGCCCGGAAACTTCTCGGCAAAGAAGCGGGCGGCACGCTTTGCGGCATGCGGACGGAGAAGCGTGACC
Organism: Sphingomonas sp.; assembly: GCF_023266535.1. GTDB lineage: Bacteria > Pseudomonadota > Alphaproteobacteria > Sphingomonadales > Sphingomonadaceae > Sphingomicrobium. Next base: position 13,366 of record NZ_JAHFPY010000041.1, read on the forward strand.
GGCTAAACCGGTCGAAGGGCGGTAGCTAGCCCCAGCGCGCTATGATGCTTGTGCAACTCAAGGGACCTCCAACAGGTAGTTCGACATAAGAGCTGCCTTGCGGTTGGAAGTCCCATGGGGCAGCGGAAGCGCGATATATGTGCGGGGGACCCCCATGTAAAGATTTTTTGGACCCCCAAGAACTGAGTTGCCCCGCGTTGGTCCCCGGTGCGAAACGGTTCACCGAAAGCTCAAGGAGTTGAATGACTTGGACAAATATCCACAAGTCACGCGCGACGATGTTCTGGCGGCCCGCGCACGAATTTCGACGGCTGTTGAACGAACGCCACTAATCGAGGCCCGGATTCGAGGGCAGCGCGTCTGGCTCAAGGCCGAATGCCTGCAGACCGGCGGCTCATTCAAATTGCGGGGCGCTTCGAACCGGCTGATGCAACTCAGCGAGGAGGAGCGTCGCCGCAGCGTGGTTGCCTTTTCCTCCGGCAATCATGCCCATGGCGTGGCGATCGCCGCCAGGCGCCTCGGCATCCCCGCAATCATCGTCATGCCGGCCGATGCGCCACAGCTCAAAATCGAAGGGACTCGGGCCCAGGGCGCGGAAATCATCTTCTTCGACCGTGCGACCGAGAGCCGGGAGGAAATCGCCGCCCGCATCGCCGCCGAAAAGGGCTCGATCATCGTTCCCAGCTATGACGATGTGCATATCGTTGCCGGTCAGGGGACGGTCGGGCTCGAAATCCTGGAGCAGCTCGGCACGTCACCGGCAAAGATCCTGGTCAATTGCGGTGGCGGCGGGCTGACGTCAGGCATTGCCCTGGCCTGCCCCGATTCGGAGGTCATTCCCGTCGAGCCGGTGGGATGGGACGATATGAAGCGTTCGCTGGAGCTGGGCGAGATCGTGCCGGTCGGGCCCAATCCGCCACCGACGCTATGCGATGCGATCCAGACCCTGAAGGTCTCGCCGATCACATTCGGCATCCTGAAGGCGCGCGGCGCGCGCGGCCTTGCGGTCAGCGAGGAGGAAACCAGGGCCGCGGTGCGCTGGGCATGGCATGAACATGGTCTGGTGGTCGAGCCTGGAGCAGCAGTCTCAATGGCTGCATTGCTGGCAGGAAAGGCCGAAATCCTGGCTGATACGGTTGCGGTCGTTTCTGGCGGGAATGTCGACCCCGCGTTGCACTCTCGACTGGTCGCCTAGGCACTGGCCACGTGATATTCGCCGGGATCGATGTGAGCCGGCGAATTGCGCTCAACCGCCCGGGTCAGCTCTTCCAGCTCGGCGGCAAGCGTCTGAAGCTCGGCAATGAGCACTTTCGGATCGAGCTCGGAAAGATTGGCCGACGCGTCGAGCAGCGTATCGAGCATCATGGCGATGCACGGCAGGATCGTTTCTTCGATCCGCTCAAACGCCTCCTCGAGGCGCACCTGTTGCTGCTGGACTTCGCGCATGGACGGAAGCATGGCCCGATCGGGTTAAAAAGCCGTGAAAGGTCGGTAATTGGGAACGCTTGCTTCGGCGCTACTCGCCATCACCATGCTGGCGGCCATTTTGCTGCTGATCTTTGGGGTGAAGCTGGCGCTCAAGCCCGAGGAGCGTCAGCGCGGCCTGCTGATGATCGCCTGCGGGATCATCTTCGTCGGCAATGTGCTGATCTGGACGCTGTGACGCGTCAGCGGATCGGGCAGCTCGGGTCCAAGCGATAATCCAGATAGCCATCGACGCTCTTCATCAGCAGGTCGAGCTCGTTGGCGAAGAAGTGGTTGGCGCCCGGAATGGTGTCGTGGGCGATGGTGATGTGCTTCTGCGTGCGAAGCTTGTCGACCAGCTTCTGCACCGCGCCCGGGGTCACCACCTCGTCGGCTTCGCCCTGGATGATGATGCCGCTGGCCGGGCAGGGGGCGAGGAAGCTGAAATCATACATATTGGCCGGCGGCGCGATCGAGATGAAGCCGCGGATTTCCGGGCGGCGCATCAGCAATTGCATGCCGATCCAGGCACCGAAGCTGACTCCGGCGACCCAGGTCTGTTCGGCTTCGGGATGAATCTGCTGAACCCAGTCGAGCGCGGACGCCGCGTCGCTGAGCTCGCCGATGCCGTTGTCGAATGTGCCCTGGCTCTTGCCGACCCCGCGGAAGTTGAAGCGCAGCGTGGCGAAGCCGCGGCGGACGAAATCCTTGTAGAGCAGCTGGACGATCTTGTTGTTCATCGTCCCGCCGGCCTGCGGATGGCTGTGCAGGATCATGGCGACAGGTGCGCGCGGACGAGGTCCCGGGTTGAAACGGCCTTCCAGGCGGCCTTCGGGTCCGGGAAAAATCACTTCGGGCATGGGTGCTCGCTTCGCCTGTCTGTAGAACTGAAAATCCGCGGAAGGGATGCACCGCGGCGGCGGACCCTATATAGGGCTGGCGCAACCTCTGGCAACGGCAGGATTCTCTACTTTTCCCATGAATGACTCGATGACACGAATCTTCCTCGATCACGCCGCCACGACCAATGTCCTACAGGAAGCAAGGGAGGCGCTCGAACGCGGCTATGACGCCTGGGCCAATCCCAGCTCGCCACATGCCGAGGGGAGGAAGGCCAGGGCCGCGCTGGAGGAGGCGCGGTCGACCGTCGCCGAGGTGCTCTGCTGGCGTCATGACGTCATTTTCACCAGCGGCGCCAGTGAATCGATCGAAATTGTCGCCGAGCGCGCGCGGATTGCCGGGCGCGCCCATGGCGCCACCGAACATGCCATTGTGCCGCATGCGATGGGGCCCAGCTCGAAGGTCATTCCAGTCGGTCCGGACGGACTGATCGACGAGGCGGCGCTCGATGCCGTGCTGGCCGAAGGGCCGGCCCTGGTCGCGATCCAGATGGTCAACAACGAAACCGGGATCCTCCAGCCGCTCGACCGGCTGGCACCCAAGATCCGCGAGGCGGGCTCGCTGCTGCTGGCCGACTGCGCGCAGAGCGCCAGCAAATATCCGCTGCCCGATGCCGATTTCATCGCCCTGTCGGCGCACAAGCTGGGCGGGACGCCGGGCTTCGGCGCGCTGCTGGTCAAGGACTTGGGCATGCTGGAGCCGGTCGGCGGGCAGGAAAAGGGCTATCGCCGGGGCACGCAGGATGCGCCGAGCGCGCTGGCGTTTGCGGCGGCTCTGTCGGCAAAACCCTATGATATGGAGCGGCTTACCATCCTTCGTTCGCGTCTCGACGAAGGTGTGAAGGCTGCCGGCGGGGTGGTGATCGGCGACCAAAGCCCACGCCTACCGACGATCGGTTCGGTTGCGCTGCCTGGCGCATCGAGCGCCTCACTGCTGGTCCGGTTCGACCTGGCCGGCATCGCCGTTTCCGCCGGAAGCGCTTGCTCGTCGGGCAAAATGAAGGAGAGCGCCGTGCTGGCGGCGATGGGTGTCGCGCCGGACATCGCCAATGGCTTCCTCCGCGTCAGCTTCGGCCCCTACACCAGCGAAGCCGAGGTCGACGCCTTCCTCGCCGAATGGTCGCGCATCGCCTCTCGCGCCCGGGCGGCATGATCTATCTCGACTACCAGGCCACGACGCCGGTCGCGCCCGAAGTGGCGGCGGCGATGCGGCCATGGATCGAGGAGAAATTCGCCAATCCGCATAGCCCGTCGAAGTGGGGCCGCGAGGCCGCGGCGGCGATCGAGGTGGCGCGCGGCCAGGTCGAGCGCGCGCTCGGCCTTACCGGCGGCCGTTTTGCGTTCACGTCTGGAGCCACTGAAGCGCTCAACTGGGCGCTGAAGGGCACGTTCGAGACGGCCAAGCGCCGCAAGCTGGTCACCGTCGCGACCGAACATGCAGCAGTGCTCGACACCGCCGAATGGCTTGAAGGCCAGGGTGTGGAGGTCGTCCGCCTGCAAGTCGGCCGCGACGGTCTACTGGACCTCGACATGGCCGAGGCGGCGATCGACGATAAGACCGCCTTGGTTGCGGTCATGCTGGTCAACAATGAGATCGGCGTGATCCAGCCCATCGTCGAGTTGATGCGCATGGCGCATGCCGTTGGCGCCCTGATGCTGTGCGACGCGGTCCAGGGCTACGGCCGGCTGGCAGTTCCGGAAGGACCGGACCTGATCGCCGTGTCCGGACACAAGATCCACGGACCGAAGGGGATTGGCGGGTTGTGGATGCGCAAGGGCTGCGAACCCGCGCCGCTGCTGCACGGCGGCGGGCAGGAGCAGGGGCTGCGGTCGGGAACCCTGTCGCCGGCGCTTTGTGTCGGTATGGGAGGGGCCGCGCATTTGGCCGCCGAGCGCCGCGAAGCCGATGCGGTGCATGTTGAGAAATTATATCAATTTGCGCTGACAACGCTTGGGCAAGGCTGGTTTGTTAACGGCAGCACGACGCACCGTTATCATGGCAACCTCAACCTCCGCCGCGACGGCCTGGATGGTGCCCGGTTGATCTCGGACATGCGCAATATCGCCTTTTCGCTGGGTTCGGCCTGCGCTAGCGGCTCGGGGCGGCCCAGCCATGTGCTCCGCGCCATTGGCCTCACCGACGCGCAGGCGCGCTCTTCGATCCGACTGGGCTTTGGCCGCTACACCGGCGAGGAAGAACTGGCTTCGGCCTGCCGGCGGATCAACGAGGCCGCTCATGCCCAAGCGCAGCTTCCGGCATGATCAATGTGCGGTTCCTGAGGGCCGATGGATCGCTCGACCATGAAGTCGAAGTTCCGGCCGGCACCAATTTACTCGACCTGGCCCAGCGCGAGGGTCAGCCGTTGGAAGGCGCCTGCGAAGGGCAGATGGCCTGTTCGACCTGCCATGTGGTGGTTGCCAAGGAGGATTTCGGCCGGCTGCCACCCGCCAGCGACGAAGAAGATGATCTGCTCGACCTTGCCTGGCAGGTGCGTCCGACCTCTCGCCTGGCCTGCCAGATCAACCTGACCGAGGATCTGGGTTCGCTCACCGTGCAAATGCCCGGCGGCGCCTACAATCTGGACCGCTAGTCGCCCTTGGGCAGGGATTGGCCGATACGATTGTCCGGCTCATCCTTCTTGGTCGGCTTGGGATGCTTCCCCTTCGGCCGCACCGGAAGCCGTGTCTCTAGCTCCGCCAGCGTGATCCTACCTTGCCCCTGCGCATCGAGCAGCTTGAAGCGGGTGGAGGCCGCATCCCGGAATTCGGCCAGTGTCACCAGCCGGTTGAAATCGGCGTCGGCGCTGACCACCGGTTGCGGCATGTTGAGCAGGCCGTAGCGGGCAGCGCCCTGCAGGCCGTCCGGGCGGTAACCGTCACTCCAATCGTGGCGTTTCCGCTCGATATCGTCGGGGAGGTGGTCGTCCGTTGGCTCCAGTTTGGCGGCAACTTCGCCTCTCGGTTTCTTCCAGTCCGAGTTCACCTGGACGTCCGGCGCAATCTCCCATTCGTAGGCCTTGATTTCCTGGGGATCGATCTGGCCGTCATGATTGCTGTCGAGCCGGGCGAAAAAGCGGTCCGCGTCGGCCTGCATTTCATCGGCGGTCAGCACGCCATCACGGTTTCGGTCGGCCTGCGTGAACCAGCGCGAGATCGGCGATTCGTCCGGTGTGCGGCGGCGAAACGGTTCGCCCATCGGGCTGATAAATGGCGCCCAGGGATATCCCTTGACGGTGATTGGCGGCTCTTCGGGCGCGGCGGCAGCAATGAGCAAGGCGGCAATCAGCATGCATAGGCCTCTGGCTTGGCCACGCCCTAGTCGCTGTGGCCGCGTGAACGGCGAATGAAGGGCTGAATGCTCAGGGAGAGGTGGAAGCCGACGACCCGGCACGAAATCGTTGTGGCTGCTTCCTTCCGGATCTGACCAGGTTGGCGACAGCGCCGTCCGCCGACTTCCGCGGGCCATATGGGGACATGAGCCGTGCGATGCAAGCGATACTCGCGCCTCGCAAAGCCGGATTGAGCGCTCTAAACCAACGTTGATGACCGACGACGAATCGCCGGGCCTTGGGCTCGACCTTCCTGAACAGCCCGAGCGGCCCAATGACGAGACGCACTACCGCGTTCTCGCCCGCAAGTATCGCCCGCAGACCTTCGCCGAGCTGATCGGCCAGGATGCGATGGTGAAGACGCTCGGCAATGCGATCGAGCGCGGCCGCATCGCCCATGCCTTCCTGCTGACCGGGGTGCGCGGGGTCGGCAAGACCTCGACCGCGCGACTGGTCGCCAAGGCGCTCAATTGCATCGGCCCGGACGGGCAGGGCGGCCCGACCATCGATCCTTGCGGCGTATGCGAACCCTGCCGGGCGATCGCCGAAGGCCGCCACATCGACGTGATCGAAATGGACGCCGCCAGCCACACCGGGGTCGACGACGTCCGCGAGATTATCGAGGCGGTGCGTTACGCCTCCGTCTCGGCGCGCTACAAAATCTACATCATCGACGAGGTCCATATGCTGTCGAAGAGCGCGTTCAACGCGCTTTTAAAGACGCTCGAGGAACCGCCGGCGCATGTGAAATTCCTGTTCGCCACGACCGAGGTCGGCAAGGTCCCGGTCACCGTCCTGTCGCGCTGCCAGCGCTTCGATCTCCGCCGCATCCCGGCCGAGAAGCTCGCCGAGCATTTCGCCTGGGTCGCGGCGGCCGAGAATGTCGAGGTGGAGCCCGAAGCGCTCCACGCCATCGCCCGCGCCGCCGAGGGATCGGCGCGCGACGGCCTGTCGATCCTCGACCAGGCGATCGCGCACGGTGAGGGCAAGGTCACCGCCGACCAGGTCCGCGATATGCTCGGCCAGGCCGACCGCGGCCGCATCCGGCGCCTGCTCGAGACATTGCTTGGCGGCGACCTTGCCGCGACCTTGGAACAGCTCGACGAAGCCCATGCATTGGGGATCGAGCCGGGCTCGCTGCTCCGCGGCCTGATGGAGGCGATGCATGCCGTGACCCGTGCCAAGGCCGGGGCCAAGAGCGACCCGCTGCAGTCCGCCGAGGAACGCGAGCACAGCGCCGAGCTCGCCGCGCGACTTAGCTGGGGCAGCCTTCATCGCCTGTGGCAATTGCTCTTGAAGGGGCTGGAGGATGTTCGCATCGCTCCCGATCCGCATGAGGCGGCGACGATGGCACTGCTGCGGCTGATCCACGCCGCCGACATGCCCGATCCGTCGGCGCTAGCGGCGATGCTGGCCGGAGGCGCTGCGCCCGCAACCGCCGCATCGGCGCCATCCGCGGCCCCGGCGCCACCCGCCGCCAAGGCCACTATCCCCGACGATTACCCGTCGCTGGTCGATGCCGTCGAGAAGCAGGGGATGCAATTGCTCGGGGTCCAGCTGCGCGACCATGTCGGGCTGGTCAGCTTCGAGCCCGGCGAGCTGGTGCTAAAGCCCTTAAAGCCGCTTGGCCCGGATTTCCCGCGTGAACTGGCCGCCGCGGCCAAGGCCGCCACCGGCCGCAGCTGGCAGGTCCGCCTGACGGACGAAGGCGGCTTGCCCTCGCTCCAGCAGCAGGAAGTCATGGCCGAAGAGCAGATGCGCGCCGCTGTGCTCGAGGAACCAAATGTCCGTGCGTTGCTTGATGAATTTCCCGACGCCACGTTGGAATCGATTGACCGGAAAGAAGCCTAATGCCCAGCCTCGATGAAATCATGAAAATGGCCGAAGCGGCCCAGGCGCAGCTCGCCCAGGCGCAGGAGAACCTCGACAAGGTCGAGGTCGAGGGCGTCGCGGGCGGCGGCCTGGTCAGGATCAAGGCCACCGCCAAGGGCCGGATCCTTGGCGTGTCGATCGACGACAGCCTGCTCGTCCCGGCCGAGAAATCGATGCTTGAGGACCTTGTCGCCGCGGCGATCAATGATGCCCGAGGCAAGGCGGATGCCGCCGCCGGCGAGCAGATGCAGGCGATGACGTCCGGCCTGTCGCTTCCGCCGGGGTTCAAGCTGCCCTTCTAGGGCTGTAAAAAACTTACATAATTTCCGCTTGTCACCTGCGTTGCAGGCGGCAAAGCTGCTAACCTTGGCTAGGCGCGAGGGAAGAGGCGTGCACAAGCTTGGAGCAATGCAGGACTGGCCGCTCCGCGTCATGCGGCTGGTCGACCACGCCGAACGCGAGCACGCCGACGGTGAGATTGTCACGGCCTGGGCCGACGGCACCACCACCCGGACCAATTGGCGCAATGTCGCTCATGATGCCCGTCGCATGGCCCAGGCGCTCGAAGCTCTTGGCATCCGGCCTGGCGACCGCGTCGCCACGCTGGCGATGAACCACAGCCACCATCTGACCAGCTGGTACGGCGCGATCGGCATGGGCGGGGTGCTCCACACCATCAACCCCCGGCTGTTCGACGAGCAGCTAGAGTATATCGCCAATCATGCCGAGGACCGGGTGCTGCTCTACGACCATGTGTGGGCGCCGGTGGTCGAGCGGATGAAGCCCAAGTGGACCACTATCGAGAAATATATCTGTTTCGATCCGCCGGCGGGCTCGAATGGTGACACCGGCTTCATCGACTGGCTGGAGCCATTTGACGGCAACTATCAGTGGGTCGACGGCGACGAGCGCGACCCGTGCGGCCTTTGCTACACGTCGGGAACGACCGGCAATCCCAAGGGCGTGCTGTACGAGCACCGCTCCAGCCTGCTCCACGCCATGGCCGAGATCGCGCCCGATTGTTTCGATCTCAGCGCCCGCTCGGTGGTGCTGCCGATCGTGCCGATGTTCCACGCCAACGCCTGGGGCATCCCCTGGGCGGCGCCCATGACCGGATCGAAGCTGATCCTTTCGGCGGACTATCGCCCCGACCGGATGTGCGACCTGTTCCGCGACGAGAAGGTCACCCACAGCGCCGGCGTGCCGACCATCTGGCTCGGCATGATCGAGCATATCGAGCGGACCGGCGAGGAGCTGGGCGACCTCAAGATTGTCACCATCGGCGGCTCGGCCGCGCCTCGCGCGATGATCAAATGGTTCCGCGACCGCGGCGTGCAGGTCGGGCACGCCTGGGGCATGACCGAGATGTCGCCGATCGGCACCATCGGTGCGCCGCCGTCCAACTGGGACAAGATGAGCGATGCCGAGCAGATGGACTTTGTCGCCAAGCAGGGGCGGTCGCTGTTCAACGTCGAGCTGAGAACGGTAGATGACGACGGTCATGTCCTGCCGCGCGACGGCGAAACGTCGGGCCGGCTGCAGGCGCGCGGCCCCTGGGTGATCAAGCGCTATTTCAAATTTGAGGAGGACGCGACCGACGCCGACCAATGGTTCGATACCGGCGACGTCGCCACCATCCATCCCGACGGCACGCTGCAGATTACCGACCGCTCGAAGGACGTGATCAAGTCGGGCGGCGAGTGGATCAGCTCGATCGAGCTGGAAAATGCCGCGGTCGGCTGTCCCGGCGTGGCCGAAGCGGCAGCGATCGGCATTCCCCATCCCAAGTGGGACGAGCGGCCGCTGCTGGTTTGCGTCAGGGCGAACGGCAGCGACGTCTGCGAGGGGCAAATTCGCGAGCATCTCACCGCGCACGTCGCCCGATGGTGGCTGCCCGACGCGATCGAGTTCGTCGAGGAACTGCCCCACACCGCCACGGGCAAGCTTAGCAAGAAGATGCTCCGCGACCGGTTTCGCGATTACCGCTTCGCCGACGCCGTCGCGATGACCGGACGCGACTAGACGTCGCGCTCTCCGCGCCCTATCTGGCGCATCAAATCCCAGCTCGTTTCGAAGGACATCGCGACCCCATGGCCGCCCAATATGCATTTGTGATGAAGGACATGACCAAGTCCTTCCCCGGCGCGCAAAAGCCGGTGCTCAGCCACATCAACCTGCAATTCTATCACGGCGCCAAGATCGGCATCGTCGGCCCCAACGGCGCCGGCAAGTCGACGCTGATGAAGATCATGGCCGGCATCGACAAGGACTTCCAGGGCGAGGCCTGGCCGGGCGAAAATGTCACTGTCGGCTTTTTGCCGCAGGAGCCGCACCTCGACCCGACCAAGAACGTCCTCGAAAACGTCAAGGACGGCGCACGAGACGTCGCCGACATGGTCGACCGCTTCAATGCCATTTCGGCGGAGATGGGGGACCCCAGGGACGACACCGATTTCGACGCGCTGATGGAGGAAATGGGCGAGCTCCAGGGCAAGATCGACGCGGTCGATGGCTGGACGCTCGACAACCAGCTCGAAGTGGCGATGGAGGCCCTGCGCTGTCCGCCGTCCGACTGGCCAGTCGAGAATTTGTCAGGCGGCGAGAAGCGCCGCATTGCGCTGACCCGCCTGCTGATCCAGAAGCCGTCGATCCTGCTGCTCGACGAGCCAACCAATCACCTCGACGCCGAGAGCGTCCAGTGGCTCGAGAGTCATCTCAAGGAATATGCCGGCGCGGTGCTGATGATCACCCACGACCGCTACTTCCTCGACAATGTCGTTAGCTGGATCCTCGAAATCGATCGCGGCAAATATTTCCCCTACGAGGGCAATTATTCGACCTACCTGGAGAAGAAGGCCAAGCGCCTCGAGCAGGAGGATCGCGAGGAATCCGGCCGCCAGAAGGCGATCAAGGACGAGCTCGAGTGGATCCGCCAGGGTCCCAAGGCCCGCCAGACCAAGTCGAAAGCGCGTATCGCCAAGTTCGACCAGCTGGTCGCGGCCCAGGAAAAGCATGTCCCGGGCAAGGCCGAAATCCTCATCCAGGTGCCTGAGCGGCTCGGCGGCAAGGTCATCGAGGTCGAGGGCATTTCAAAGGCCTATGGCGACAAGCTGCTGTTCGACGATTTGTCGTTCACCCTGCCGCCGGGCGGCATTGTCGGCGTGATCGGCCCGAACGGCGCCGGCAAATCAACCCTGTTCCGCCTGATCACCGGCCAGGAGCAGCCGGATTCGGGCAAGATCGACATCGGCCCGACCGTCCACCTCGGCTATGTCGACCAAAGCCGCGATCACCTCAACGACAAAAATAATGTCTGGCAGGAGATTTCGGACGGGCTCGATTATATGAAGGTCAACGGCCACGACCAGTCGACCCGCGCCTATGTCGGGGCCTTCAACTTCAAGGGCCAGGACCAGCAGAAGAACGTCGGCAAGCTGTCAGGCGGCGAGCGCAACCGCGTCAACATTGCGAAAATGCTGAAGCGCGGCGGCAACGTGCTGCTGCTCGACGAGCCGACCAACGATCTCGACGTCGAAACGCTGCGCGCGCTGGAAGAGGCGATCGAGAATTTCGCCGGCTGCGCGGTGGTCATCAGCCACGACCGCTTCTTCCTCGACCGGCTGGCGACGCACATATTGGCGTTCGAGGGCGACAGTCACGTCGAATGGTTCGAGGGCAATTTCGAAGCCTATGAGGAGGACAAGGTCCGCCGCCTCGGCGAGGAAGCCACGAGGCCGCACCGGACGACCTACCGGAAACTGACCCGCTAGCCCTTGCATCATGCACATCCTCGCGCTCCATTGGCGCGGGGGAGAGTTTGATGCAGGCGGCTGAACAATCGGACGAGCTACCGACCAGGACGCGCCTGAAGATTTGGGCTGCGATCCTGTTTGTCTTCGTGGGGTTGCCGGTCTCGCTATTCCTTTGGATGACGTCGGTTCCTGGGCAAAGTTATTCCGGCGCCTCTCCACCGCCGACGCACGCGCGCCAGATTCTGGCCGCGCGTTTGCGCGCCGATGTCACAGCAATTGCTAGCGAGCCGCACAACCTCGGTCACCAAAGTGCGCTGCTGCGCTCGGCTGCCTACATCGAGCAGCAGCTACGTCAGACGGGGTACGACGTTCGAACGCAGGAGGTACTGCCGCCCGCGCGCAATTTGGAAGTCGTCATCGAACCGCGCGACCGGAAGGCGCCGACGCTGATCATTGGCGCCCACTACGACAGCTTCATGTACGCACCGGGCGCTAACGATAATGGCAGCGGCACCGCAGCACTGCTCGAGCTGGCAAGATCGCTCAAGCCTTATGATGGCAAGTTGGCGAAGCGCTTGCGGCTAATCTTCTTCGTCAACGAGGAGCCGCCCTATTTCAAGAGCAACGCCATGGGCAGCAAGGCCGCCGCCGACCGGTTGGACGCATCGGGTGAGGCTATAGAGGGGATGATTTCACTCGAAACCATGGGGTACTTTAGCGATGTGGCCGGGAGCCAGCACTATCCGTTTCCACTAAGC
>NZ_JAHFPY010000042.1 GCF_023266535.1 Sphingomonas sp.
AGCGTACGTCCAGCAGGACAAAGTCGGGGCTGTCCGATTTCAACGCCTCATGGACGTCCCAGCAATCGGTTTCGAAGCGGAATTCCTGTTCGAAATGGGCCAGCGCCTGGTCGCTGGAAGCAGCGGGGATTGCGGTAACGGCATTCATATTGTTCGAGCCTCCTTGTCGGGGGGACTCAAGTTATCGCGGGGCCTGTTCAGCGAGCAATTGGCGTGATAGACAATATACGCGAATATCATGCCAAATCTTGCCGCAGAGCCAAACCATCGCGTCGCGGCCCTGCTCTATGATGGCCTGGGCACGTTCGAGTTCGCTATCTCGGCCGAAGTGTTCGGCCTCGATCGGCCGGAATTCGGCGACGACTGGTACTCATACGTCAGCTGCTCGGAAGAGCGGCGGCCGGTGCGTGCCAACGGCCATGTGGAAATCACGCCGGAGGCTGGGCTGGAGGCGCTGGCGGAGGCGGGCACGATCATCATTCCCGGCTGGAAGACGAACGGCGAGCCGCCCTCGCCGGCGGTGGTCGACGCGATCCTTAAGGCGCATTCAAACGGCGCGCGGCTGGCGACGATTTGTTCGGGCGTGTTCCTGCTCGCCTCGCTCGGCCTCGCCGATGGCCAGACCGTGACCACCCATTGGAAATATGCCGACCGGCTGCGCGTGCTGTTTCCCGGAATCGATGTCGATCCGGACGTGCTCTACATCGATCACGGCAATATCCTGACCTCGGCAGGGTCGGCGGCCGGGATCGACCTCTTGCTCCACATCGTACGCAAGGATTTCGGGCCCGACCGCGCCAACCAGGTCGCGCGGCGGCTGATCATGCCGCCCCACCGCGACGGCGGGCAGGCGCAGTTCATCGAGCGACCGGTGCCCCGACAGGCCAACAGTAAGCTCTCCGCCCTGCTCGACGCGGTGCGCGCCCGGCCCCAGGAAGGCTGGACGATCGGCCGGATGGCGCGCGAGGCGGCGATGAGCGAGCGGACCATGATCCGCCGCTTCAACGAAAGCCTTGGCCTCAGCCCGGGCGAATGGCTGGTCGAGACAAGGGTGGACGCTGCGCGCCAGCTCCTCGAAGCGGGCTCCACCGGTATCGACGAGGTGGCTGAGCTGTCCGGCTTCGGCAGCGCCGCGACCCTCCGCCACCATTTCCGCAACCGGCTCGGGGTCAGCCCGGCACGCTACCGCGACCGCTTCCTGCGCAATGCCGCCTAGCTGTCACTGGCCGCAGAGCTGGTGTCCGCAATGTGTGGAAAGCGGACACTGTTACTTAGCCCTGTAGGTCCCGTTGAAATTGATGCCTTCGGCGCAGAGGTCAAAGTCAGTGTCGACAACCAACCGTTTGGGGGACTCCCACTTTAGCAAGAAGCTGGTCTTCTCAATGTCCTCTGCATCAATCCGCATGATTTCGGAATCGAAGGGAACGAGATGCCAGACCTGCGACCTATCCTCGCTCGCGTGAAGTTCACAATCTGCCTGCATTCCCGCGCCCAACCTCGGGTCTCCATGAGCGACAATCACGGCGGACCTGCTGCCCAACTCTCCTGTGACTTCGGCGTCCTGGCGGGCGTCTCCCTCAAAATGCGTCGCAGCCTGTGAATCGGAGTGATTGTCCGAAACACAAGCCGAAGTGAGGCAGAGCAGCAGGATATTGGCGACAACGCGACTGTTCATCGAGAAAGATTTAGCCTCAATGCTAATGACCGCAATGGGTCGAAAGTGGACGTTCCGATGCCACGCTAAGCGCGCGACCCCAACGCTGCCGCGGCTTCGTCGACCAGCTCCTGGATGATGTCGGCGACCGGCTCCTCGCGGTTGACCATGCCCACGGATTGCCCGGCCATCACCGATCCGCTTTCGACGTCGCCGTCGATCACCGCTCGCTTGAGCGCACCGGCCCAATAATGCTCGATCTGCAGCTGGGCTTCGGCCATTTCGATCGCACGTTTGTCGAGCAGGTCGGCGACCTCGCGCTGCTTGGCGGCGAAATTGACCATCTCCTGGTTCTTCAAGGCGCGCACCGGGATCACCGGCAGGCGCGGGTCGATCTGCACCGAGGGGATCGCGTCGCGGGCCGAGGCACGGATGAACGCTTTTTTGAAATTGGCGTGGGCGATGCACTCGTGGGCGCAGACGAACCGCGTGCCGAGCTGCACGCCGACCGCGCCCATCTCAAGATAGGCGGCGATCGCCTCGCCGCGGCCGATCCCGCCGGCGACGAACACCGGGATGTCGGCGGCGACGTGCGGCAAGATTTCCTGTGCCAACACGCTGGTCGAGACCGGGCCGATATGGCCGCCGGCCTCCATCCCCTCGATCACCAGGGCGTCGGCGCCGGATCGCATCAGCTTCTTGGCGAGTGCCAGCGCCGGGGTAAAGGCGATCAGCTTGGCGCCATTTCCCTTGATCCGCTCGATCGCGCCGCCGGGCGGCAGGCCGCCGGCCAGCACGACATGGCTTACCCCATGCTTGGCCGTGACATCGATCAGTTCGCTCAATTGCGGATGCATGGTGATCAAATTGACGCCAAACGGCTTGGTGGCGCGCTTTTTGGTCTCCGCGATTTCCGTGTCGAGCAACTCGGGCGACATCGCGCCGCAGGCAATCACCCCGAAGCCGCCGGCGTTGGAAATCGCTGAGACCAAATGGCGCTCGCTGATCCAGCTCATCGCCCCGCCCATGATGGCCCATTCGGTGCCGAGGAACTCGATTCCGCGGGCCATCAATTCCTTGAGGCGGACCATGCCGCCGTCGCCGTGCATGACGCGGGCTTCCGCGATCAGTCCTTCGCCGCTCATGCTGCTTCTCCGCGCGGCGCATCGAGTCCGAAGGCGGTGTGAAGGACTCGAACCGCAAGCTCCATCTCATCCTCCTTGACCAGCACGCTGACCTTGATCTCGCTGGCGCTGACCGCGAGCAGATTGATCCCGCGCTCGGCCAAGGTCGCGAACATCCTGGCCGCCAGCTCGGGGTTGGACCTTATGCCGACCCCGACGATCGAAACTTTGGCGACCGCGTCGTCGGTATGGATATCCTCGAAGCCGATGTCGCCCTTCCTGGGTTCGAGTACCGCCGCCGCCTGCGCCAGCGAGGCGCGCGGCACGGTAAAGGTGAGGTCGCTGGCCTTCTGCCCCTCGGTTGCGGCGTGGACGATCATGTCGACCGACAGGCCGGCGTCGGCCAGCGGCTGCATCACGGCCGCGACCATGCCCGGCCGGTCGGCGATGCCGGTCAGCGTGATCCGCCCCTCGTTGCGGTCGGCGGCGATGCCGGCGATGGCGTTTCGCTCCATGTCATTTTCCCCAAGTTCGGGGACGATTTCGGTCCCCGGCAAATCTTCGAATGCGCTCAAGACGCGCAGCGGCAAATTCTCGCGCATCGCCAGCCCGACCGAGCGGACTTGCAGCACCTTGGCGCCGACCCCGGCCAGCTCGAGCATTTCCTCGAAGGTGATTTTGGTGAGCTTGCGCGCCCGCGGCACGATCCTGGGGTCGGTGGTGTAGACGCCGTCGACATCGGTGTAGATGTCGCAGCGGTCGGCCTTGATCCCCGCAGCGATCGCCACCGCCGAGGTGTCGGACCCGCCGCGGCCGAGCGTCGCCACCCGGCCATCCTCGCTCACCCCCTGGAAACCTGGGATGACCGCGACCGTGCCCCCTTGAAGCGCCTCGTCGAGCAGCGCGCCTTCGACCTTCTCGACCCGGGCGTTGCCATGGACGCCCGAAGCGCGGACCAGCTGCCAGCCCATGAAGCTGCGCGCTTTGACGCCCATATTCTGCAGGGTCATGGCGAGGAGACCGGAGGTCACCTGCTCGCCGCTGGCGACGACCACATCATATTCCTTGGGGTCGGCCAGCGCCGAGGCTTCCCTGCACAGCTGGACCAGCCGGTCGGTCTCCCCGGCCATCGCCGAGACCACCACTAGCACTTCATTGCCCGCCTCCGCCTCGCGCTTGACCCGCGACGCGACCGAGCGGATGCGCTCGATCCCGGCCATCGAGGTTCCGCCGAATTTCATCACAATGCGCGGCATAAAAGTGGCGGATTTCCTCTTGGGCTGTCGTGCGCCAGCCTGTTAGGGGTGGGTCATGGCCAAGACAAGTATCGTGGACAAGGAAGCCCAGCATTTCGGCGGCATGGCGGCGGACTGGTGGGACCCAGAAGGCAAGTCGGCGATGCTGCACAAGCTCAACCCGGTCCGCCTCGCCTACATCCGCGACATGATCGACATGCATTGGCAGTGCGACGAGCATGGCTTCAAGCCGCTGGAGGGCAGAAACGCCCTCGATGTCGGTTGCGGGGCAGGGCTGCTGGCCGAGCCGCTGGCGAGATTGGGCGCGAAGGTCACCGCGGTCGATGCCGCGCCCGAGCTGATCGCCGTCGCCCGGGATCATGCCATCGGCCAGGGGCTGCAGATCGACTATCGCGCCACCGGCGTCGAGGATTTGGATGGCCAGTTCGACCTGGTTATCTCAATGGAGGTGGTCGAGCATGTCGCCGACCCGCAGGGCTTCATTGACGTGCTCGCTGCGCGGCTGGCGCCCGGCGGGCTGATGATCCTCTCCACCCCCAACAAGACCGCCTGGTCGAAGCTGCTGACCATCACTTTGGC
Source organism: Sphingomonas sp. (assembly GCF_023266535.1). Taxonomy (GTDB): domain Bacteria; phylum Pseudomonadota; class Alphaproteobacteria; order Sphingomonadales; family Sphingomonadaceae; genus Sphingomicrobium. The sequence continues at coordinate 4,614 of NZ_JAHFPY010000042.1, forward strand.
GGAAGGCCTCGGCCAGATCCCCAAGGGCACCCACGATTTCGACAAGTTCATCGACCCCGACACGATGCGCGGCCTGCTGGCGCATGCGGGGCTGGAGGTGATCGACTTCGAGGGGATTGCGATGTCGCCGACGCGTGGGCTGCATCTGAGCGAGGATTTGAAGCTCAACTACCTCGTCGCGGCGGAGTGGGCGGGAGAAAGCCGATGACTGACCTTGACCAAGAGGGCCGTGACCAATGGCAGTTACGGCTATCCGATTGTGTCTACCAGTTATCGGCGACGCTGAAGGATTTGCACGAGAGTAACCCGTGGCCGGAATACCCTGTTCTGCCTCAAGCCATCAATCATCTTATGACCGAGCTTTGGGATCGCTGCTTCAGTCAAACGGAAATAAGAACGGCCTTCGAGGCGGCTGTTAATGATCTCCCTCGCTACGCTGCTGGGGAAGAAGTCAGGCGCTAAGACCGGCGCGGAGTGAATCCGCGCCGTCGGTCCTGTCCGCTGCGCGGCAGGCCGTCCGGCATTCGCTGTCTCTTCGTGCTGCTTCCCGATTGCTGCCCAATCGCTCAGCTGCACTCGGCAGCTCTGCTAGAAATCCACCTTATCGTAATGCGCGGGAGGAACGATCACCTCCATCCGCTCGCCCAATAGCGGGCGGAACGCCGGCCGGGACTTCATGACGGCGTACCAGTCCTTGGTCTGCTTGTGCCCGCGCCAGTCGAGCGCGCCGAGATAATCGACCACGCTCAGATGCGCCGCCGCGGTGAAATCGGCCAGGCTGAGGCCCGCCCCCGCGATCCAGCGACGATGGTCAAGGAGGTAATCGACATAGTCGAGGTGCCCATTGGCGATCCGCATCGCCTCGCGCAGCACGCGCGTATCGGGGCTCTCGCGGCTGACCAGCCGCTTCCTCATCCGCTCGTTCATCAGCGGCTCGACCACTTCGCGGTAGAGCTTCTCGTCAAACCATTGGGTCAGCCGCCTGATCTCGGCGCGGGCGACCGCATTGCCGTGGATCATCGGCATCTTGTCGACCGTCTCTTCGAAATATTCGACGATCGGCTGGCTGCCGATCAGCGCGATTCCCGCGGTCGTGTCGACCAGCACCGGCGTCTCGCCGGCCGGGTTCAAATCGACGAACTCGTCGCGCCGCTCCCACGGATTCTCGCGCACCAGCTCGTGCGCCACGCCCTTCTCGCCGAGGACCAGGCGCACCTTTCGCGAAAAGGGATCAAGCGGGAATTGGAACAGCTGCCACATGGAAGCGGCAGCTTTAGCGCGCAGACGACTCCCCGCAACCCGTCATTCCCGCGAAAGCGGGAATCCCGCTTTTCTTTGCGGTGAAACTAGCCGTCACGCGAGTGAATCGCGTGACGTCGGTCCTGTCTGCTTCGCAGCAGGCCGTCCGGCTCGCCGCGTCTCTCCGCTAAGCCAAAGCGTCGCTTCGCGTCGTTTGCCTTAGCCTCGGCGCGTCAGCGCCTGGGATAAGTCGGGTCGGGAATGTTGGCGGTAACCCGCTCCATCCGCGTTTCCAGCTGGTCCAGCGCGGACATCAGCGCCGGCAGCGATTCGACCAGAGCCTGGCCCATCGCCTGCATATGGCGGCCCGACTGGGCGACCTGCGCTTCGACCTTCGCTTCCGCCTGCGGCCCGCCGATCTCGTCGCGGACGCGGCGATTGCGGTCTGCCGCGGTCGGCTCGCGGCCCTGCACCGCGGCCTCGACTTCGCCGACCGGCATGTCCATCAGCGCCTTGGTCAGCGCGCCCGCCATCTTGCCCAGCTTGCCGGGCATCGCCGGGTCGGCGAGTTCGCGCGGCAGCTGCGGCGCCTGTTTGGGCGCAGCGGTTGCCGGCACAGGCGCCAGCAGCAAGGGCAGGGCGATCCAAACGGCACGCATGGCAAATCTCCCGCGAGTCGCCTCAGGATGGCGATTATCGCTTCCTGGTCAACGCATTGCGCGGGCTAACGTGCCGCAAGCCAGACCAAAGCCACGGCTCCGGCGACAATCCGATACCAGGCGAAGGGCGCGAAGCCGTAGCGTTGGATGATCGACACGAACGCCTTCACCACCACCACCGCGACGACGAAGCTGACCAGGCTGCCGAGCAGGATCCAGCCGCCCATGCCCGGCGCCATCGTCGCGCCATGCTTGTAGAGCTGCAGCGCGGTCGCGCCGCTCAGCGTTGGCACGGCGAGAAAGAAGCTGAACTCGGCGGCCGTCTTGCGATCGACCCCCATCGACATGGCGCCGAGGATGGTCGCGCCCGAGCGGCTGACGCCCGGTATCATCGCCAGGCACTGGACCAGGCCGATGCCGATCGAGTGCATCAGCGTGACGTTCTGGACGCCGCCCTTGTCGGTCGGCTTGGCCAGCCGCTCGATGATCAGGATCGCCACGCCGCCGATGATCAGCGCCCAGGCCACCACATTCGCATTGCCGAGCAGCAGCTCGATATCGTCGCCCAGCGCCAGCCCCAGCACCACTGCGGGCACGAACGCTACAGCCAAGTTGCGGACGAAGGCGAAGGCGCTTGGCCGGCGCTGCCACAAGCCAACCAGCACGTCGACGAACGTCCGCCAGTAAAGCACGACGATCGCCAGGACCGCGCCTGGCTGGATCGCCACGTTGAACAGTGCCCACTGGTCGGCCTTGAAGCCCAGCAGCTCGGTGGCGAGGATCAAATGGCCGGTCGAGCTGACCGGCAGATATTCGGTGACGCCCTCAACGATGCCGAGGATGATGACCAATAAGAGAATAGGCACTTAGGCCGCGCTCGGCGCGAAGCGGCCGCCCTTCTTGTAACGGCTGAGCCATTCCGGCGCGACCGCGCCCAGCGGCGTCGGCGTAATACCGAATTCCTTGAAGCCGGGCTGCTTGCCCGACGGCACATTGTCCTGCTGCAGCATCAGCCACTGGTCGCGGCTGAGCGGTGCGCCGGGGAGGAAACCGAAAAGGGCGATCCCCGCCGAAACGAAATCCGGCACCTCGAACAGGTCGGGCTTGGCGCCGGCCATCTGGGCGATCTTCTCGTTGAGCTCGCGCATGCTCAGCGCCTCGGGCCCGGCCAGCTCATAGGTCTTGCCGCCATGCTTGCCTGGATCGAGCGCTGCGGCGGCGATCGCCTTGGCCACGTCGCGCACATAGACCGGCTGGAACCGGCTCTTGGCCGCGATCACCGGCAGCAGCGGCAAGTCCATCATCGCCGCAAACCGATTGGTGAAATCATCCTCCGGCCCGAATACGGTGCTCGGCCGGATGATGGTCGCCTTGGCGAAGGCGGCCTTCACCGCCTGTTCGCCGCGCGCCTTGGTCTGGGAATAAGTGGACTGGCTGTCGGCATCGACGCCGATCGCGCTGACATGGACGAACGCTCTGGCCCCGGCCTTCCTGGCGGCCGCCGCCAGCTTGCCCGGCCCCTGGACATGGATGGCTTCGAGGTTGCCGCTGAACACCCCAACCAGATTGATCACCGCGTCGGTGCCGTCGACCGCGCGCTCGATCGTGCCCGGCCTGGCGAGGTCGGCCTGGACCGCCGACACCTGTCCGACCGACCCCAGCGGCTGGAGGAACCAGGCCTTGCGCGGATCGCGGACCGCCACGCGCAGCCGTGCGCCGGTCTTGAGCAACGCTTCGCAGACGTAGCGGCCGATGAAGCCGCTTCCTCCAAAGACGGTGATCAGCGGCGGCGTGCCAGCTTGCCTCATGGTGTCGGTCCTTGGCCAAGGGGACGGGTGGAATCGCCCAAGTCCTTGGGCCAAGCTTCAATTCACTTCAAGGGTTACTCGGGCTGTTGACAGAATCACACCGCCCCCTCTAAGCGCCGCCGCCTACCGGCAATCACATGCCCCTGTGCCCAGGTGGCGGAATTGGTAGACGCACCGTCTTCAGGTGGCGGCGCTGGAAACGGCGTGGAGGTTCGAGTCCTCTCCTGGGCACCATTTCCCTAATCGCCGAAGTTCGCGATAGGTTGAGTAAATCGCAGAAATCTGCTAGTTTCTCACTTGAATTGACCGCTCTTGGTTGCTGGCGTTCGCCGACAATCGCGAAAATTTGGGGGCCTTTTTGGGGGCCTTTTTGGGGGCCTTTTGAAAATGGTCGATGACTTGGGCGAGGGAAGGTGAATTTTATGGCGTTGACCGATACGGCGATCCGGCTGGCAAAGGCGGGAGCAAGCGATCGAAAACTTGCGGACAGCAAGGGCCTCTATTTGCTGGTGACGGGATTCGGCTCGAAGCTTTGGCGGCTAAAATATCGGATCGACGGCAAGGAAAAGAAGCTGGCTCTGGGCAGCTATCCCGAAGTCGGCCTGAAGGAGGCCCGCGCGCTTCGCGATGCGGCTCGCCAATCAGCACAGGCGGGCAGCGATCCATCTGTTGTCAAGCGCGAGGCTCGGATCGCGAAACGAATTGCCGCCGCCAATACATTCGGTGGAATAGCCGACGAGTTTATCGCCAAGCTGGAAGCCGAAGGCAAAGCTGCGGTGACGATTGCGAAAGCGCGCTGGCTCTTGACCAAGCTGTCACCGACGTTGGGAACGCGACCGATCGCGGAAATCAGCCCGCATGAATTGCTGGCCGTGCTAAAAAAGGTCGAGCGCGCCGGGCAGCGCGAGACAGCGCGGCGTTTGCGGTCCTTTTCCAGCCGCGTGTTCCGATATGCCGTGGCAACCGCGCGGGCATCGTCCGATCCCGCTCAGCCATTGCAGGGCGCACTGGTTTCGCCGGTCGCCAAACACCATGCGGCAATCACGGATCCGATTGCCTTCGGGAAGCTGTTGCGGTCGATCGATACCTATTCGGGCCAGCCTATAACGAAGCTGGCTTTGCGCTTCACTCCGCACGTTTATCAGCGACCGGGCGAAGTGCGTAAGGCCGAGTGGAGCGAGATTGATTTCGACAAGGCGCTTTGGACGGTTCCCGCTGATCGGATGAAGCAGCGCCATCCACACCGCGTCCCTTTGTCGCGACAGGCGATGGCAATCCTGCGCGAAGCGGCTGAGTTGAGCGGCGGCGGGCGCTACATATTTCCGAAACTTGGATCGCCGCTGAAACCGATGTGCGAGAACGCGATAAATGGCGCATTGCGGCGAATGGGCTATGGATCGGACGACATGACGGCACATGGCTTTCGCTCGACTGCTTCATCGCTTTTGAATGAAAGCGGTAAATGGAGCGCCGACGCGATCGAGCGCGCTTTATCCCATGCCGATGCCAATCAAGTCCGCGCGGCCTATCATCGTGGCGCACATTGGCTGGAACGGGTCGAAATGGCGCAATGGTGGAGCGATCATCTCGAAACTCTGAAAGAGGGCGCCCAGGTCTTGGCGTTTCCGTCACCGTCGATTGCTCAATCTGCCGGATGAACGCCCAACGCTAATGACTGCTTTCGACCCATTGCGGTCATTAGCGTTCGAGGGATGAGCAAGGGCCGGGCACATTTGCAGGCCGTTTCTGATCTATCAATCGAAGTCCAAGATGTCGTCGACAATGCAACCGGGGAATCCCGGGCTGCGTGCCCGAACGGCTGTCGGCGGCAATGCCGAAGTTGTACGTCGAATACTATTGCGGGACAGTTCCGCCGCTTTCGAGGCAACTCTTCGCTAGCCCCGGCGCCGCGGGCGAATTGCGATCGCGCGCTTGCTTGGCCTTCTCGCAAATTGAAAGCGACGAGACAGTTGAGGGAGCCCCATCATACCGAACCCTGCCTTGTGACCTAACGGTCGGCGAGGCAAGAAAAGTCACGTAGTAGAAGGAATAGTCGCCATCATTCCGTCTGACTTCGGTCGTGACGCCAGAGCCGCGAATTGAAACCCGAGCGATATGGCCACCGTTGGTAGCAACACACCACTCGCCGCTGCTGTTCACTCGAAGCTCCGGGTTGCCTGTCAGGACACCTGACGTAGGTTCGGTCCTAAATCTCGACTCACAATCCACGGCTGCGCTCCGGCCCGTCCCAAACTTGTTGGCATCCTCGTCATAGCTTCGGGGAGGAGTTGGGCGCACCGCACTCGCATCGGGAACCACGCCGATTGTCGTCCTGATCTGTTGGCGCTCGTTTGAGTAGGGGCTGGCCACAACCACACTCTTAGAAATCGTGTAGATATCCGCGCCCTGGCCGACTTGCGCATATTTTCCCGTGTCGAAATCGAAGCCTAGCCTGGTGTCCTGATCATTTGCCGTCAGCGAGCCGGTTCCCCGAACAAGCCACGCTCGGGGGACTTGAATTGCTACGGCTGATCCCCTGGGTAATGTCGTGCCTCCATCCGGTCTTGAGCCAATCACCCGATCTGCTGGAAGTGTCGTGGCATTGACATTGACTTCCACCACAGACGGACTTGGATAACCCGCGTCTCTAAGAGTGATCCAAGCCGCATCTTGCGTCATCCCGACGACGTTTGGAACAGTGCCGACGCTGTCAACGCCGCTGGTGCCGTCGCCGACAGCCAGATCGCCGGCCGGGGGAGTGATGGGCGTCGATTTGCCGGGGAACGAGCTATAGTTGCGTCCTTGCAACTGGGCCGAAGCGTCGAAGCCGCGCCGTGCTGCGCCCGTAAGGGAATCGCGGACCGTCGCCACCTTCGCGCTCTCCGCAAGCTGGTTCAGCGGATTGGACCCGCGGTCGTTCAGCAATCCAGTCGCGATGTCGAAACCGAGCGCATAAAAAGGATCATCCTCGGCTCGCCTGGCGTCAGCTAGTCCTGGTTCCCCCACTGCTACCCGGGCGCCGAGGTGCGCCGCCTCGAGGTTGGCGTTTCGCGTCACTGAATACCGGACAGCCGCAAAATAGCCTGCCTGCTGATCAGCCGGCAACGCTTCGCCCCTGGCCTGCTTGCCGGGGCCGAGCGCGGTCTGGCCCTCCGCCGTGCCCATGCCGATGTCGAAACCCTTGCGACCGGCCTCGTCGAGCCCGTCGCGCAGTATCGCCGCTAGCGGATCGGCGGCAGCTAGGATCTCGCCACGCGCGGCGACCTCGTCGAGGCTCTGCGCGATCACTGGAACCGCGGTCGTCGACAGCAGAAGGCCGAGCAGCGCCGTGGCGCAGAAACGCTTCATTGGTGATTTAGCCATGCGACCTCTCCCAGGTATCGTCCGATCCCCGGGTGGTAATCCTACCCTTTCGACTCGCCCCCGCCCATTGGGTCGCGGCGCATGGGGCCTACCACAGGAAGGCCGGCCCTTGCTATTGGCGAACCTGCTTGCCCATTGGCGGCACGACTAACTGAGCGTCCGCTTTCCACCCATTGCGGACACTGGCAGATAGACCGATAACTCGAATGTCATCTTGGGGGCTATGATGAAAACATTCTTGGTTGCCGGGGTGTTGCTCGCTCTCACAGGCACACCTGTCCAACAGATGCCGCCGCCAGCTGCAGTTTTGCCGTCAGCTGCCGCGGTGCCCAGCACGGGGACCGACAATCTAATAATCTATCGGGCGCATGCCGAGCCGACGGCCTGGTCGCCCGCTATCAAGGTCGACGGCATCAAGATCGTCGGCCTGTCCAACCGACACTACACGTCGACCAGAGTGGCGACCGGCAGGCATATGGTAACCGTGGCATGGCCTGGCATTTCCGGACAGGATGACGTTGGAATGGAAGTTCGGATTGAAGGCCAAGAGGCTCACTATTTGGAAGTGACCGGAATGAGCCGCGTTGATCATTGGAGCTACAAGACCGTCTACATCCGCATGGCATCCGGCATCGCAGAGGTTTCTCCGGACTATGCGCGCCAGGCAATCGCGACCTGTTGCAAGTTTAAGGCACCCAAATAGCCAACGCCCGCTTTCGACCCATTGCTGCCGTTCGCTTTCGACCCAAAGCTGTCACAACGGGAACGATTTGATCCCAGCTTTCTCACAGCTTGAAGGGGACCTCGATCCGTGTGCCGTTGCTGCCGTCGATTTTTGCTTCGCCGCCGATTGCCTTGGCTAATGTGCGGACCAGGCGCAGGCCGAGCGCCCCTTCCCGCGCTGTCTCCCCGAAGCCTACGCCGTCGTCGGCGATAGTTAGCGTCGCTTCATCCCCGTCCTGATGACAGTCGACCCGGATCGTGCCCGTTCGCCCATCGGGGAAAGCATATTTCATCGCATTGGTCAGCGCCTCACTGACTATCAATGCCAGGTTAATTGCCCGCGACGTGTCGAGCGCCAGTTCGTCGGTCCTCACGATCAGCTCGATCCTCTCCCCGCCGAGTGACTTGTGGGTCTCGGTGCAGATCAACGTCAAATAGGCACGAAACGAGGTTCTCTGCTCGTCTGGCGACTGGCTGTTGAGCATCAGGTGCGCTGCGGCGATATTGCCCAGCCGCCGGATGGCGCCAGCGAGTTCAAGACGCACCTCTTCGTTGTTCGTGGCGTGCATCTGCAAGCCGAGCAGCGACATCGCGATCTGGATGCTGTTCTTGGCTCGGTGGTTGACCTCGTGGAGCATCGCACCACTGTCGATCAGCCGGGCTTCGGCGGCCAGTAGCGACGCCGCAAGCGCCACCTCGCGGTCGCTCGCCTGCCCGGCCTGGCCCTGCAGGTTGGCTATCTCTTCGTGCAGCAACTTCACTGTGCGTTCGTCGATGGTCTCACACGGTGTGCGATTGCTGGGCTGGCTTGACATCGGTTCCCCGCAAATGATGGATGGTAACGCGTCCGGCCCCGCTCGTCCGGCTGCCCCCACGAGGCGGCGGCGGAGAAAGCCTATCATGCCCCTGCCCTCGAGTCCCGCAGTCCCTTGTGAGGGAACGATCGGCCTTACCGCTCGCTAAGAGCCTACCGGCTGATCGACTCTTCGGGCACCGTCGGCTGAGAGATGCGCGCGCTCCCGCTCCTTTCGGAACCGGCCCCCATGCATGTTTTAATAATCGAAGACGAACCACTAATCGCGATGTCGATCGAAGATGCGCTGCGCGATTGCGGCTGCGCCTCGTTCGACTTCGCCACCAGTGCTGTTGAGGCGACCGCCGCCGCGAGACGGCGCTGTCCGGACTTGATCACCGCCGACGTCCAGCTGGCGCCCGGCTGCGGAATCGACGCGGTCGGAGCAATCTGCGGAGGCAAGGCGATCCCAGTGATTTTCATCACCAGCACCGGGGCCGAAATTCAGCTTCGCCGGCCCGGCTCGATCATCGTCCACAAGCCGTTCGACGACGCCGATATCAAGGACGCATTCTGGCTGGCGACGGGTTATGTCGACCCACACCGCCCGGCGGCCGCCTAGTAAGGCAGGGAAAGAAGCAAGCGTCCGCTCTCCACCCAAATCTGCTGTCACCACCTTCGACCCAAAGCGGACATTAGGCCATGCGCTTTTCGCCCGTTATGATCGCAGCCAGACTGTTCACGGCGTAATGACTAAGAGAGTGGACGATGCGGAAGCCAGAAGGCGTCCCGCTCCATCAGTTAGCTTAGCTTCGGCAAAGGCTACGCGCCGCCCGAAGGATGTCACCGAACCGATTGCGCGCACGCAGCCAGTGTTTGCCGTAATCGCCTTATGGTAGGCCACCTTGAGTTCAAGCGTAGTGTAGCCTTGGCCCGGTGCGAGCTTGGAATGTGTCGCGATTCCGCAAGCTGAATCTAGCAACGTGGCAGCATAGCCGCCATGAACAGTTCCCATTGGATTATAGGTTCGTTCATCCGGGTTGCCTTCGAGCACCGCGACGCCATCTCCAACTTCAATAAGGCTGGAATCGAGCGTCCGGCCGATAGACGGCTGGGCATCGGCAGTTATCATCGCTCGGAGATGGTCGAGGCCGCTGAGTTTGCTCATGCATCCTCCGCTGACGCGGTCTGTACTATTGTCCGGGCAGCGGCTGCTCCTGCTGCCAGGATGCGGTCCGACAAGTCGATTCCTTCGACGGCGCGCGCAAGCTGGAGCGTTCCGATCAGAATTGCATAGAGACCCATCGCCACCGCCTCCTGATCCTCGGTCTGTCCGGGCAAATCCGACACAAAGTCACGCACCGTGGACATAAACCTCTCGGCGAAGATCTTCCGCGTTTCGAGCGGCTGGCGCGCAAGCTCGGGCAGAAGGGCTGCAAGGGTGCAGCCCGCGCCAGGATTGTCCCGATGCGCTGGAGACAAATACTCGGAAATGGCCGCTTCGATGCCTCCGGCGGCGATGATCTCGCGCATCAGCTTCGACTGGCTATCCATCCCGGCCGCCACACTCTCACGGACAAGCTCGGCCTTGGATTGAAAGTGTGGGTAGAAAGCGCCGTTCGTCAGGCCGACCTCGCTCATGATTCCGGCCAAGCCCGAAGCAGCGATGCCGTCATTGCGAAAGCGATCCGCCGCGACCTCAACGATCCTCCGGCGTGTCTCGTCCTTCCGACCTTTTTCGTATCGCATGGAACCTCCAAGAGTTATTTGCCGTTTGCATTATGATCATAATATCACTAAGTGAGCGTAATACAACCCCTGCGCTGGGGGATTTGAAGGATCGTTTCCATGAGACTTACTGATCGCACTATCCTCATCACGGGCGGGTCAGCCGGTATTGGCCTGGCATTTGCCCTCAAGTTTCTCGAACTCGGCAATGAGGTCATCGTTACCGGCCGCCGCCAGGCATTGCTCGATCGGGTAAAGGCGGAGCATCCCGGCGTCCACACGATCCAAAGCGACATTGCCGACCCGGCGCAGGTCGCCGCCCTCGCCGCGCGCCTCAAGGCCGAATTCCCCAAGCTCGACGTGCTGATGAATAACGCCGGCACCGGCGCGCCCAGAAACCTCAAGACTCCGTCGGCCGACCTCACTGGGCTGACGGTGGAGCTCGACACCAATGTCGGCGGCGTGATCCGCATGACGTCCTCGCTGATCGACCTGCTCAGCGCAAACAGGGGCACGGTGATCAACGTTTCGTCGATGCTCGCCTTCGTCCCGGTTCCGGCGTTGCCGATCTACAGTGCGACCAAGGCCGCGGTTCATTCCTACACCCAGTCGCTCCGCTTCCAGCTGGAAGATAGCGGCGTGGACGTGATCGAGCTGATGCCGCCCGCGATCGAGACCGACATGACGTCGGACTTCCCCGAAGGCACCCCCAAGCTCACCACCGACGAACTGGTCAGGCAGACCTTTGTGGGCCTCAAGGCGGGCACCCTCGAGATACGGCCGGGGCAAACCAACCAGGTCGCATTCATGCGCCGTCTCGCCCCCGAATTGCTCAACCGCCAGCTGTGGAGGGCCTCGAAGGTCATGGTCCCGGCGACCGCGTCATGAAGGCGTTCATCGTCGATCGCTATGGCGACAGGAGCCTTCGCGCCGGCGAAACGCCGGAACCTGAGGTCGGCGACCACGACCTGTTGGTCGAGGTTCATGCCACGAGCGTTAACCCGCTCGATTCCAAGATTCGGGATGGCGAGTTCAAGCAAATCCTGCCGTATCGGCTTCCTCTCATCCTCGGCAACGATGTGGCGGGTATCGTGGTGCGGATTGGGCCGAAGGTGCGGCGATTCAAGCTGGGCGATGAGGTCTATGCACGGCCCGACAAGGATCGGATCGGAACCTTCGCACAGTTCATCTCGATAAATGAGGGCGATGTGGCGTTGAAGCCCAAGAACCTCAGCATGGAGGAGGCAGCGTCTATTCCCTTGGTCGGCCTGACCGCATGGCAAGTGCTGGTCGAGCGGGCCAGGTTGAAGCCCGAACAGAAGGTTCTCATCCACGCCGGCTCCGGCGGGGTCGGGACGATCGCCATCCAGCTTGCGAAGCATCTCGGCGCTACCGTCGCGACGACTGTAGGCACGGCGAATGTCGACCTGGCCAAGAATCTGGGTGCCGACATCGTCGTCGACTACAAAAGGGCCGAGTTCGAGAAGGTTCTGAGCGACTTCGATGTGGTCCTGAACAGCCTGGGATCGGAAACGCTCGAAAAATCCCTGCAAGTGCTGAAGCCCGGCGGGAAACTGATCTCCATCTCCGGGCCGCCCGATCCCGCTTTCGCCAAGGAGAATGGGCTGGGGTGGATCATGGAACAGGCGACGCGAGCCCTGAGCCTGGGCATCCGCAAAAAAGCCAAGCACGTTGGCGTCAGCTACTCTTTCCTGTTCATGAGGGCCGACGGCGAACAATTGGCCAAGATCACGTCGCTCATCGAGTCTGGCGTCATTCAACCGGTCATCGACCAGGTGTTTCCGTTCGAGGCCACGAACGAGGCCTTGGCCTACATCGAAACGGGACGGGCCAAAGGGAAGGTCATCGTTAAGGTCCGATGAAAGTCCTGACGGACCTTCAAAATTCCAGTCCTCACGAGGAGGAGGAAACTATGACCAAATTGCAATCTGGCGTAGCCATCGGCTGGCAAAATGCGCCGACCAAGACCGTCGATGTCGACGGGACGAAGTTTGCCTACCGCGAGCTTGGCCCCGAATCCGGCGTGCCGGTGATCTTTCTCAATCACCTTGCAGCCGAGCTCGATCGTTGGGACCCACGTGTCGTCGACGGCATTGCGGCAAAACGGCACGTGATTGTGTTCGACAATCGCGGGATCGGGGATTCGGGAGGAACGACACTCAATAGCGTGGGAGCAATGGCTCGCGACGCGGTGGGGTTTATCCGTGCGCTCGGCTTCGACCAGGTCGACCTCCTCGGCTTCTCGCTCGGCGGCTTCATCTCGCAAGTCATTGCGCTCGAGGAGCCGCAGCTAGTGCGCAGGATCATTCTGGCTGGCACGGGGCCAGCCGGGGGCGTGGGCATCGACAAGGTGACGCGCGTGACCGTGATCGACATGATCAAGGCAGCGCTGAACCTCAAGCACCCGGAATATTATCTATTCTTCACGACGACCCCGAATGGCCGGAAGGCCGCGAGCGACTTTCTGAGACGGCTGGCCGAGCGCAACAAGAACCGCGTCAAGCCGGTGTCGATCAGCGCGTTCATAACCCAGCTGAAGGCGATCCACGCCTTTGGGCTGGAAAAACCCGCCGACTTGTCGCGCATTCACCAGCCGGTGCTGGTGGCCAACGGCGACCAGGACAAGATGGTCCCCAGCAGCAACTCCGTAGATATGGCGCGGCGGCTGCCGAATGCCGAGCTGGTGATCTATCCCGACGCCGGCCACGGGGGGATTTTCCAATATCACGAGGAGTTCGTCGAGAAGGCGCTAGCGTTCCTTGAACGCTAATGTTCGCTTTCCACCCAAACCTGCCATTAGGCGTCCGGCCGGACTAGATTTCCAGCGCCTCTGAGAGAGCCAAGGCATCGTCCAGCTCGACACCCAGATAGCGGACGGTGCTCTCCAGTTTCGTATGGCCCAGCAGCAGTTGGCAGGCCCTGAGATTGCCGGTCTTACGGTAGAGCATGGCTACCTTGGTCCGCCTCAGACTGTGGCTGCCATAAGCAGCCGGTTCCAAGCCGATGAGCGCCACCCAGCCCTTTACCAAGCGAATATATTGACGGGTGGATAGGTGAGCGCCTTGGACTAGGCGGCTGGGAAACAGCCAGCCGTCCGGATCGCCGCGCCTGACCATAAGCCATTCCCCAAGCGAGCGCCGCGCTGTTTCGGTTATCTCAAATTGCACGGGTCGGCCGGTTTTCTGCTGGATCACGATTGCCCGGCTCCGCACCGCACCGGCTGCGATAATGTCAGGCAGCCGAAGCGAAACCACGTCGCAGCCCCGCAACTTACTATCCAAGGCAATATCGAACAGAGCGAGGTCGCGAGGTCGACGTGCTATCTGGAGGCGGACGCGGATGGCCCAAACATGCATTGGCCGGAGTGGCAGCTTGGCCCCTACGATGACTTGCGGCGGTCGGATCATGGCTCGCTCCTAAGTTGGAGCGACAATCAACGAGCTAATGGCAGGAATCGGTGGAAAGCGGACATTAGCTGAACGGGATGCCTATATCTGTTTTTGGCCAAATCAGCCTTGCGACGACTTTCTGCGCCGAGTGGCAAATCTGATCGTTCGGGTAGGTTCGACAGAGCACGTCAAGCCATTCCACTGCTTTTTCAAATGGGTGCTCGGCCAGAAGATTCTCGTCGCGGGCGAGGCCAACTCCAGAGATGAAGCCCTCGAACCAGCCAAGGTCCGCCTCTCGTGCTGGACCTCCCAGCATTTGCTTTGTGTCCCAATCATAACCGCGGTCTAGGCCGCGGCCCACAACGAACCACTGCTCTCCCGTCCACTGCTTTTCTGGCGTTTTCTTGCGCAATCCAAACATCCGAACCTCGCTCGTCAAAGAACACGATGGTCTCAGACGCCAATGTCCGCAATGGGTCGAAAGCGGTCATTGCGAGTGGCCATCGCAAGTCTGTACCGCAGCCCGCCGCACGGTGAGCGCGGCGGGCCGGGTTCTTTGAGGAGGCTTCAGGGGATTTTAGTTTCCGAGAGAGGCTGAAGCGCTGCTATTGCCGTTGGCACTTCCGCTTGCCCCAGCGGCGAGGGAGCCGTTGCTGCGGTTGGCGTTGGCGCTGCCGCTTGCGGAACCCGATCCGCTGGCCGAGCCGTTAAGTGCGCCCGCTGGCGTGCCCGCGACGGAGCCAGCGGCATTGCCGGCACCGTTCAGGGCGCCGGTCAGGCCGACATTGTCCGACTGATGGCCGTTGCCGTCGACTGCTCCGGCAATCGAGCCGGCCGCATGACCACTGCCGTTGGCCATTCCAGTAAGGGTGCCAGCAAGGTTACCCGCACCATTGGCGCTGCCTGCGACCGAGCCTGCCGCATTGCCGGCACCGGTTACGACACCTGCCAACCCGACGCTGCCCGAGCCGCCACCCTGGCCGTTGGCATTGCCCGTCGCAGAAATGCTGTTGGTAATCGTGCTCGTCACGCTATTGGTGATCGAGCCCGATCCGCCAAGCGTCCCACCGGCCGGACCGGCCGAGTTCATAGCTCCGCGAAGCGCGCCATTGACCGTGCCGTTAAGCGTTCCGCCGACGGTGCCGTTTACGGCGCCTGTCACGCCGCCGAGAAGCTGGGCCTGAGCGGGAGTTCCCGCGAGTGCGACCGCCGCGCCGGCGATCAGGATGTACTTCAACATGAGTAACTCCTTCCAAATTCGGAGAGCTTCTTGGCCCTCAGGAAAGAGAACGACGCCGCCTCCCGGCTTCATCCCAAGAAAAGCAATTATTTGGCGCGGACCGCTCGGGGATCGACGCGGCATGTGCCGCACACGATACCACGGCCGACCCTGCCCTTGCCGGGGCGGGCCTCTGTCGCCAGCCGTTGGGCCGAGCCCGTGATCGCCAGGCGGGCAGTGGCAAGGGGCGCCGCGAAACTGGTCCCGCGGACGTTGGCATATCCTTGGCCAGGCAAGGCGGCCGCCATGTCGGCCCCGGGCGCCGCGAAATCGAGGTGGCTGGCCTTGCCTGCTTCCGGGAGTGCGCGGCCGCGCGCGTCCACGCCCGTAACCGAGATCACGTCGGGGTAGGAAGCAGGATATTGGGGAGGTGCGGCGGGTCCGTCGTTGCCGACTGCGGCGACAACTTCGATGCCCCGTGTACGAAGCGCCTGCACTGCGCGCTGCAGGAGCCGGTTGTTCGGCCCAACCAGGCTGATGTTGATGACCTGCGGCTGCTTCGACGCGAGCCAGATCAGGGCCCGGACTATGGAACTGGCCGAGCCGGCAGCGCGAGAGCCACCATAGACGTCGGCGACGAACAGGGAAGCTCCTTGGGCCGCGCCTCGGAACGCGCCATCGTTGCCGACGATCAGGGAAGCGACGGCGGTGCCGTGACCGGTGGGCTGGGGCTGTCCAGCAAAGCCGTTCTGCTCGATGGAAGCGCCGGCCATCGAAGGGTGGGAAGCAACACCGCCATCCACCATCCCGATGCGCGGTCCGCCGCGCGGTCCCTGGCTAGCGGCAAGCGTTCCGACGATAGGGAAAAGCTGTCCTCCGGCCGGCTCGTAGATGTGATCGAAATCGGCTTGGAGGCGTGGTGCAACCGAGCGAAGGCGCTTGAGTCCCTGGCGGGCGGAAAGATTGCGCGGCACCGATAGCGTCACGATTTGAAGCCCAAGCTCTGCGCCGCCGTCGTCAGCAATGATCGTGAACCCCGCTTGAGCGGCAAGCTGAAGCGATTGCTGGTCGGGGTCGACCGTGACCAGCACGGCACGGCGGACCGGCTGGCCCGTCCCGTCAAATTCAAGCTCGCGGGGGTGCTGGCGGACCAATTCCTGCAGCCGCAATTGCCGAAGCTGGAGAAGCGTGGCTGGCGGCGCTTCCGATATTCGCTCGGACAGGCCCGAAACCGTGTCTAGTGTCGGGGAGACAGCTTGTTGGGCGCCGGGCTGGGCCAGGACGTCCTGCAGCGTCGGGCCGACAACCGGAACATCGCCACTCGGCAGACTCACGGGTGGGAGCGCGGGCAATCCGACGCTGGGCAGTAGTTGCGCGCCCGCGCTGCCGGCGACGGCGACAGCAGTGGCGGCGATCAGCACCCTGTGAACAAAACTGCACATCATATGACCTCTTTTTATGGCACTAACGGATGAAACGTTGATGAAGCGTCGTTTCATCCGCATGAGGACAAATGGGATCATTCGAAACGTTCGAAGTCGAACTGACTCAGCTGCTTCCTCGGCTGCGGCGGTTTGCCCATACGCTCAGCCGGAACAGCGCAGATGCGGACGATTTGGCCCAGGCTACCATCGAGCGAGCCTTAAGGTCGCGCGATCAGTGGCAGCCGGGCACGCGCCTCGATTCATGGCTCTACCGGATCATGCGGAATCTCTGGATCGATACCGCGCGCGCTCGCGCGCGGAAGGAGAAGCGCGAAGCGCCCGAGGAAGCGGCAAAGGAGATCGGCGAGGATCCGCGCGAGGCAATGCACGCCTCGATCGAATTGAAGCGCGCCATGTTGGCGATGGAGCAACTCCCCGACGAGCAGCGCGAAGTGGTCGCGCTGATCCTCATCGAAGGGTTTGGATACCGCGAGGTGGCGGAAATGCTCGATCTGCCGATCGGGACGGTTTCGAGCAGGCTGGGGCGCGGTCGAACGACACTTTTGGAAATGCTAGGTGGAGTTGGTGATGGTTAAGGCTGAGAAATTCTTCGCCTGGCTCGATGGTGCATTGCCGCCGGAAGAGGCGGCACGGGTCGAAGCTGAAGTCGCCGCGAATGCGCACCTTTCCCAGCTAGCCGATGAGCACCGGGGGTTGGCGACTGACCTTCGCCAGGCGTTTGGCGAAGTTGAAACGCAGCCTGTGCCCGAGCGGCTACTGGGCGCGTTCGATCGAAGCGACAAAATTGTCAGCCTGGCTGACGCCCAGGCCGTTCGGTCGGCAAGAACGGCTCCTTCAATCTGGGTGCAGATGGGCGCACTCGCTGCGACTTTGGCGATCGGGATCGTCGCTGGAAACATGATCGCTGACATGCCGATAGGAAGGTCGTCGAGTCCGATCGCGACCGAATCCGGCCAGCTCGTTGCCTCCGCCGAGCTGGCGAATGCGCTTCAAGCCCGGCTCGCAAGCATGCCTGCCGATTCAGGGCCGCGCATTGGCCTCACTTTCCGCGACAAGTCGGGGGCGATTTGCCGCACTTTCGAGGACCAATTGGCAATTGGTATGGCCTGCCGTGACGGCGGCGAGTGGCGAATCCGCAGCCTCTTCCAGGCGCCGGTAGGCCAGGCGACGGACTATCGCATGGCAAGTGAGCAAGACCCTGAGCTCATGGAAGCGGTGCAAGCATCCATCGAAGGCGAGCCGTTTGATGCCGTGCAAGAGGAAGCAGCGATGAGGAAGGGCTGGCGCTAAAACTGCATTGGAAATTGCGATCGACCCAATGATCGCTTTGGGTCGTTTATGTCTGCTTTGGGTGGAAAGCGGACATTAGGAGTTGCCATTCCGATCTGCTGGATACCGGGTGGTTACGGCTTGATAGATACCGGCCAGGGGAAAGGAGAAAAACGCCAGCAATCCCGAAGCAGTGTCTGTCAGACGGCAGAATAAAGAGACAGCAACGACACTTATCATCAGGAGGATGGCGGTAGGGCGAATGCCGCGAGATGAGATTTCGTAGGACAAAGCATCCCGCATCCGCTTGAACCCGAGTGCCTCCGAACTGCGAACACCACGCACGGAACCCAAAAATGCAATCGCAGCGATGATTGTGGCCGCAACAGTGAGCGCCATCAGGAGATAGACAGGAGCATCCGGCCAATGGAGAAAGTAGGCAACTAACGCGACTGACAAGTTGGCGAGCACAGCCACGGGTATCCACCGCGCTAGCAACCTTGTGGTGCGATCTTCCAGCATCCTATCGTATTGCCCCTAGGGGTGAATGACCGCAATGGGTCGATAGCGGTCATAAGCGTTGCGACCGCATTCTACCCCAAATGGAGGGGCTGGTGCCCGCTAGACACCAGGTAGTTGTGAGGCAACTATGCGGAGATGGAAACACTCGCCCGCAACCAAATTCGTCTGATACTTGATGATCTCACGTTGAACAGTGTGAAGGCATTCGGCGATCGCGTCGCAGCGATTTACAACAGCCACGCTGCAAAGGGCCTCCTTAAGTCAGGTGCAACCGTTAGGATTGCGCTTAGCGCCTTAGAGGACATCTCCGACAAAATGCTTTCCACGGCAATCGATCAGGTCGCGCCCATCGCAAAGGATGTGGAGGCTTTCGCCATGATCTCCGAATCATTCGAAAGCTATTGGTCCAAGGTCGCGCGAAGCATGGATGGCGTTGCATCGAAGGCATCGGGCAGGCCGCCAAATATTACGAAACCCGACAGTGTGCTTCTAGCCACTAGGCGCGAGGTCGAAGCTATCCGCGCCAGATTAACAAGGCGACTGGAAATACATCGATTCACTTTCACTCAGCCCAGCACGCGGTTGAGTTCTCCGCCAGCGATCAGTGAGCCGGAGGTAGCCGTTGGCCGCCGCAAAGGAGGACGACCACCCGCTGAGTTCTGGGACGACATGTGGGCTGCGATCGCGACTGCGCTCTACTCGGGCGCGTTGATTCCAAAGTCGCAGGCCGACGTGCAGCGAGCTATGTCGGAATGGATTGATGACAATAGCTACAGTGCCGCCGACAGTACGGTGAAGGGCCGGGCGCGGCGGCTTTGGGATCTGATTGAGGCCCTAGACGAATAGGTTTTCGACCGTTTCCGACCGTTTCCGGCCGCGATTCTACGCTGGAAAGTGTTGATGCACTTCCGTGAACGCTGGCGTCCTGCCAGTGCGAATATGGAGTGCTGATAATGGAACCGCTGGCAGTTTCGATTAACGACACGGCGAAGGCGTTGGGGCTGGGGCGCACGTCAATTTATGCGATGATCGCGGACGGGCGGCTGGAGTCCTTCAAGTTGGGGCGGCGCACCCTGATCAAGGCTGAGTCGATCCGGCAGCTGGTAGCGGCGCAAGGCTGAGGGCGGTCATGGCCGCGCGACGCGTCAACCCGCGCGCCGTCAAGCTGCACCGGAGCTACAGCGTTCCCGAATTGGCGGCTTGCTTCGGCGTGCATAAGAATACCGTGCGCCATTGGCAGCGCGACGGGCTTAAGCCGCTCGACGGCGGGCGGCCAGTGCTGTTTCAGGGAGCGACCGTCCGTGCCTTCCTTTCGACCCGCAACGCCAGCCGCAAGCGCCCTTGCTCGCCCGGAACGCTCTATTGTTTCCGGTGCCGGGAGCCTCGGCCACCTGCGCTCGGCATGGTCGATTTCGTTTCGTTCAATGACAAGTCAGGTAACATTCGGGCCATCTGCGCGACGTGCGAAACCGTGATGCATCGGCGGGTGTCGAAAACCGAATTGGCATCAATCTTGCCCGGTTGCGACGTACAATATGTGGAGGCCTTGCGGCGCCTAAAGGGCAGCTCTCCGCCCTCCTTAAATTGTGATTTGGAAAGGCAAGCGGCGGCATGACAAAACACAGTGCGGCAAACGAGCGGATCAAGCGCGACTATTTTGCCTATCTGAAGGAAGCGAAGGGCCGCGACGAAGCGACGATCGACGGCGTGGCCAAGTCGCTCGCGCGGTTCGAGGAGTCGACCAAGGCGCGCGACTTCAAGCGCTTTCATCGCGAACAGGCGATCGCGTTCAAGACCGCGCTGGCCAAGGCGACTAACGCGCGCACCGGCGAGCGGATCAGCAAGGCAACGATGCTTTCGACACTCCGCGATCTGCGCGCCTTCTTTTTCTGGCTGGCGCATTTGCCGGGGTTCAAGTCACATATCGCCTATGCCGACGCCGACTATTTCAATTTGAGCGACAAGGACGCCGCGGTTGCGCGTGCGCGGCGTGAAAAGCGAGTGCCGACGCTGGCGCAAGTCCATCACATCCTGTCCGTCATGCCAGCCGACACAATCCTGGAGCGTCGGGACCGGGCGCTGATCGCGTTCGTCGCCTTGACCGGGGCACGCGTCGCCGCGCTGGCAACGTTCCGGCTGGGGCATGTTGACCTTGCGGGCGGGCTGGTCGAGCAAGATGCTCGCACCGTGCGGACCAAATTCGCCAAGACGTTTCCAACCTGGTTCATGCCGATCGGCAGCGACGCCCTGGCCATTTTCACCGCTTGGGTTGGCGAGCTAGAGCGCGATCATCTCTGGGGCCGCGACGATCCGCTGTTCCCCGCGACGCAAATGGCGCTGGACGCCAACGGCAGCTTCACGCCGGTTGGCCTCTTGCGGAGCGGCTG
>NZ_JAHFPY010000043.1 GCF_023266535.1 Sphingomonas sp.
TCATTGACAAGCGCTGCCGCTGATCACCTAATGGGTCCGAGACCGGAGGGGTTTATGGGCTTTTACAAGTGGGCAATGAGACATGCGTCTATAATACTGTTCGTGGTCTCCGCAGCCATATTTTTCATAAGTATCGCGCATGCGTTGTTGTCGCTTAACAATGGGGCTGAAACCAGCTTCGGCGGCGAAGTGATCAGTGCCAAGCTCGCGTCTGTGTTCTTGTTTTTGAGCAGCATTTTCGCGGCCCTAAGTTCGGCCGCGATCCCATTCATCGGTGCGGTAGCCATCGACCGTTGGGATAGGCAGAATTCACGGGAACCCCAGTGAGGCTTCGCCAAGTTAAGCGTGACTGTGCCTAATGCCCGCAATGGGTCGGTTCTGGGCATGGCAGCTTTGGGTCGAAAGCGGTCATTAGGTAGCAGCAACCGTGACCCGGCAATCCTAATCCGATTTTAATCAAACCATCCTATGCTGGTTGAATGGCCGACGCCCGCCCTGACCGGCGCAATGCGCCCAGGAATGACGACCCCGAGCTTCGGGGACGGAGGGCCGAGCCGCGCGCGCAGCTGCAATTGCCCGCATCGGTTGAAGCCCTGGACGGCAACAACTCGGTTAGCCTGCTCGATGTTTCCCGCACCGGTGCCCGGTTGGAAGCATATGCCCTGCCCGCGGTAGGCAAGGATGTCGTGCTCAAATGCGGCGCGATCGATGCGTTCGGCACAGTTGTCTGGAGCGTTTCCGGACGTTGCGGCGTGCAATTTGACGAACCGGTCGACGTGCAGGATCTAAAGGCGCTGCGAGCCGTCGCCGTGGCGATTGAGCGTTCCGGAATGACGCCCGAGGAGCTGCAAGCCACGGCAGACTGGGCAAACGGCCTGGCTCGATAGCAAGTCCGCATTGGGGGGAAAGCGTACATTTCCCAAATTCGTCATCCCCGCGAAAGCGGGGACCCAGATTCTTTGTTGCGCTAGGTTCCCGCTTTCGCGGGAATGACGACTACTGTGGCCGCGGCAGCAACAGCGCGAGCAGCTTGGCCCGGCACTCACCCAATTGCCTTTTTGACCGCTTGCCAACCCTTAAAAAACCACCAACCGGCGAACGCAAGGAGCATCAGGCCTAGCGGGACTGCGGACCACCTGCCTTCGGACAAAATCATTAGGCCAAACCAAACGGACGGCGCACAAAACACGACAACGCTCGCGCAGATCAATGTTGTTTCCAATCGCTTCATGTATTGCCGCTACATCTCCAAATTCAGCGCCGCCGAGCCATCTACTGCGGCCTTGGCAGCAACAGCGCCAGCAGCTTGGCGCGGCACTCGCCATCGATGATCCCGTCGATCAGGTCCGGCCGGAAGCGCCGTTGGAAGGCGATCACCGCCTTTTGCGTGTCAGTCACGTCATAGCCGAACCGCTCCAGCGCCAGCAGGAAGCCAGCGTCGGTCCAATAAGGATCCATCAGGTCGCGGGTCGGGCTGGGCAATGCAAGGCGGCGCTTGGCCAGCGCGCCCCAGGGGAACAGCTCGCCCGGATCCTCCTTGCGCGCCGGGGCGACATCGCTGTGGCCGACGATGTTGCCGCGGCCAATGCCGTGGCGCTCCTTGATGTCGGCGACGAGTGGAATGACCGAAGCGATCTGCTCGTCCGGAAAGTTGCAATAGCCGAATTCATGGCCGGGATTGACGATCTCGATCCCGACGCTCGCCGAGTTCACATCGGTGATGCCCCGCCAATAGCTTTTGCCGGCGTGCCAGGCGCGCTTTTCTTCGTCGACCAACTGGAACACCTCGCCCTGTTCGTCGACCAGATAATGGGCGGAGACCCTGGCCTCGGGCGAGGTCAGCCGGTTCAGCGCGCCCTCGGCATCGGGCATGCCAGTATAGTGCAAGACGATCATCGAAACCGGCAGCGCGCGTTCGTCGAAGTTCGGCGAAGGGCGGAGCGTCACGTCCATGCGCACATGGCGCATGGCTTTGGCCTTCGGGTCAAGCCCTGAGTGCGACCGGGGGGAGTTCGCCGGCTTCGAGCGGGCGATAAAGACCGCGCGAATCCGGGTCGGCCCAAAAGCGCTTGGTCTGGCCGATCACGGTCTCGCCGGCGCCGAGCATCAGCGAGCCGTCGGGGGCCATCGCATCGGCCACGCGGTCGAACACCTGGGCGCGGCGTTCGCCGTTCAAATAGAGCAGGACGTTGCGGCACAGGACGATGTCGAACTGGCCGGGATGCGGGGCGGGCTCGAGCAGGTTCTGCACCTGGAAACGGACCATGCGGCGCAGCGGCTCGACCGCGCGCCAGCCGTCGTCGGTTTCCTCGAACCAGCGGATCATCTGGGTCACGCCGAGTCCGCGCTGCACCTCGAACTGGCTGTAGACGCCTTCGCGGGCGCGGCGGACGGCGCTTTCGCTGACGTCGGTGCCCAAAATGTCGATCGTCCAGCCGGCCCAGCGCAAGGGATCCTCGGCGAACAGCATGGCCAGCGAATAGGCCTCCTGCCCGGTCGAACAGCCGGCGGACCAGATGCGCAGCCGCTTGGTTGGGCGGCGCTGGACCAGCTTGGGCAGCGTCGCCCTGGAAATCAGGTCGAACGGCGTGCGGTCGCGGAAGAAATAGGTTTCGTTGTTGAGCAGCGCTTCGACCACCTGGGTGGCCAGGCTTGGCTCCCGGCCCATGACCAGAATGGTGATCAACTCGTCGAGGGTCGGGATGCCCCGCTCCCTGAGGAGGGCGGCAAGGGCGGTTTCGATCCGCCAGCGACGGCTCATCGTCAATTGCTGGCCGGTGCGGGCTTCCAGCAGGCCCGCCAGGATCCGGCTACTGCTATCGCTTACTTGCACGGCGCATCCTCGACCCGGGCGCCGACCCGACGCGCCAATTTGTCCGGCGGCAGGATGGCGCAGGCAAGGCCCGCTTCCGCCACCGCGCGCGGCATGCCCCAGATGGCCGAGCTGGCCTCGTCCTGGGCCATCACCGATCCGCCTGCTTCAACCAGCCGCCTGGCGCCTTCCGCGCCGTCGCGGCCCATGCCGGTCAGGACGACGCCAAGGGCGCCAGCACCGAGAATCGCGCCGGCAGAGGCCAGCATCGGATCGACCGACGGCAGGCAGCCGCTGGCAACCTTGGTTTTGAGCAGCCGGGCGACCAGCCGGCCGTTCACTTCATCAACCATCAAATGCGCCTCGCCCGGCGCCACGACGATGCGGTCGGGAAGAAGGCGCGTGCCGTCCTCGGCGACCACCGCCTCGCGGCCGGCGGCGGCCGACAGCTGGCGGGCAAAGACGGTCATGAAGGCCGGCGGCAGATGCTGGGTGACCAGGATCGGAACGCCAATCCGTTTGGGCAGGGCCTCGAAGAAGGCACCGAGGGCATGGATTCCGCCGGTCGAGGCGCCGATGGCCAGCAAGCGAAGCGGCTCGTCGCTTTGGGCGAGCGCGGGCCGCGGCGCGGCAGCGGCGGGTTTCGCCGCGATGGAGCTGCGGTCGGCATAGCCGAGCTCGCGCAGCTTGCTCAGCAGCACCTCGGAAAAGCGGCCGTTGAACCGGCCGGTGCCGGGCTTTGGCAGCGTATCATGGGCGCCTAGTGCAAGGGCGGCCACCGTCTCTTCGGCGCCGTCCTCCGCAAGCGAGGAAACGATCAGCACCTTGGCGCCCTTGGCGGCCTCAAGGATGCCGGGGATCGACTTCAACCCGCCCGCGCCCGGCATTTCCAGGTCGAGCAGGACGATGTCGACCATCACCTGGCCGAGCGCTTCGATGGCGTCCTCGGCGGTGCCGGCAATGGCCGCGATCTCGAAATTGCCATCGGCGTCGATCATCCGGCTGAGCACCGCCCGCGCGACCATCGAATCGTCGACGATCATCAGCTTGACCGGCCGACGTGCTTGCCGGCCGGGCCCAGCCCGTTCGCTGGCCCGTGAAGTGGCGAGCGCGCCAGTCACGAGAGCCTCAGGCGACGCCGACGAGTTGCAGCTTGATATGAAGCGTTTCGCGATCGAACGGCTTCATCACATATTCGTCCGCCCCGGCTTCAAGCGCCGCGCGGATATGGGCCATGTCATTCTCGGTCGTGCAGAAGACGACCTTGGGCTGATCGCTATGGCCGCGCTGCCGGAGCAGCTTCAGAAACTCCATCCCGCTCATTACCGGCATGTTCCAGTCGAGCAGGACCACGTCGGGCATCTTGGCCTCGCAACGGTCCAGCGCCTCGCGCCCGTCGCCAGCCTCCTCGACCTGGAACTCCAGCGTTTCGAGGATGTGCCGCGCGACCTTGCGGATGACCTTGCTGTCGTCGACGATGAGGCAGGTTTTCATATGTCCAATTCCGTAATCTGTTGACGCTGTCTGTAAGCGATAAGGGTAACGAACCTCTTAAGCCGCGCGGGCTTCTGCGGTGGGGCCAGCAACTAGCGCGGCAATGTCGACCAGCAGCAGCGGACCTTCCTCGGTCTCGACCATGCCCTTCGACACCCGTTCCCAGCCATCGCCCATCGCGGCGCGGATCG
Source organism: Sphingomonas sp. (assembly GCF_023266535.1). GTDB lineage: Bacteria > Pseudomonadota > Alphaproteobacteria > Sphingomonadales > Sphingomonadaceae > Sphingomicrobium. The sequence goes on from NZ_JAHFPY010000043.1 coordinate 4,498, forward strand.
GCGCCGGATCGGACAGGGCCTCGACCACATCCTCGACCGCATCGACGGTCAGGGCGTAATGATGGCCATCCAGCTCGACCACGGCCGCCTCGTGCAGCTCACCGTCGTTGAGCTCGGTGGTACCGAGCTCGAGCGAGCGCTGGCAGTCGATCACGGTCAGCACCCGGCTGCGCAGCGCCGAGAGGCCGGCGAGGTGGCCGGGCGCGCGCGGCACCGGGATCAACGCTTCGAGCTCGACCACGCTTTCGACCGCCGCGGCGGGCAGAGCGACGCGGCTACCGGCAATCGAGACGATCAGCAGCAACTCGTTCATTTGCCCCTCCCTGCGCTGGCCTTGAGCGCCATCAGCAGGCCGGCGCGGTCGTAGCGGTAAATGCTGTCCTCGCCGTTGGCGGCGTCGGGATCGGTCTCGAGCCGGAGGATGCGGCCGGACTGGCCAGGCTCGATCGCCTTGCCCTGCGACACGATGGTGACGTCGGCGGCAAGTTCGTCCTGTTCGCCGATCACCAGATAGCCGGCAGCCTCGACGATCGGGCGGAGCATATTCTGCATCCAGGCGTCGTTTTCGGGCAGGCGGCAGACCAGCTGCGACTGCGGCCGGGCGACGGCGCCGAGATATTGGCCGAACAGCCAGTGCGCGTCGATCAGCTCGGCCGGCTCGCCGTCGATGATGGTGACGCCGCTGATCGCGCCGGGAACTTCGGCTGGGATGACTTCGCGGTCGACGGCCATCAGGTCGATGACTTCGCGGAACGCATAGCCGACTTCATGGCTGCCGTCGTTGAGGCGGAAGACGCGGATCTTGCCGTCAAGCTCGCTGCCATCGACCCCGGCCAGCGGCAGGATCGCTTCGCCCAACTGGACCCGCAGTTGTCCGGCGGTGGTGCGGATGGCGTCGGGCTCGACTTCCTCGATGCGGTCGACCACGCCCAGCCGGAGCGCTCGGCGCGCCCCGTCGAGGCCGCGGAACAGCAACACAGGGACTTCATTCGAATTGGCGGCGACCGGCGCATCGATGCCGCGTCCGCCGCGCTCGATCGCCTCGAGCTTGACGCCGCCGACCTGGGCCAGCCCGGCCGGGTCGAACAGCAGGATCGGGCTACCGTCGTCGGCGAGCGTGGTACCGGCATACAGGCCGGTGGCCATCACCGCCGGAGCGGCCGGCTTGACGACCAGTTCCTCATGGTCGTGGATCTTGTCGACGGCCAGCGCATAGACGTCGCCGCCGGCGGGCCGGAGCACGACCAGCGTGCGCTCTACATCGGCCATGGTGTTGGGCAGGCCGAGCACATCGGCGAGGGCCACTTCGGGCACGCGGCGGCCGCGGATGGTCGCGACTCCTGCCCCGCCGATCTTCTCGAGCGTGACGCTGCCGCCGTTGGCGCGGACGATTTCCTCGATCGCCGAGCGCGGGATCGCGAAATGCTGGGCGCCGATCGATACGGTCAGCGCCGGAATGATGGTCAGGGTGAGCGGCACGCGCAGCGTCATGCGGGTGCCGACGCCCGGTTTGGAGTCGACCTCGACCACGCCGCCGATCCGCTCGACGTTGGAGCGCACGACATCCATCCCGACGCCGCGACCGGAAATGGCAGTCACCGCCTGGGCGGTCGACAGGCCGGCCTCGAAGATCAGGGCCAGCTGCTCGCCTCGCGTCAATTTCTGGGCGGCTTCGCGCTCGATCACGCCGTTGGCGATGGCCTTCTCGACCAGCTTGGAGCCGTCGATGCCTTTGCCGTCGTCGGCGATTTCGATCAGGATCTGGTTGCCCGACTGGCGCGCCGAGACCGCTAGCAGGCCGATTTCGCGCTTGCCCGCCGCCAATCGCTCGGCCGGCGGCTCGATGCCATGATCGACCGCGTTGCGGATGATGTGGGTCAGCGGATCGCGGATCATCTCGATCATCTCGCGGTCCAGCTCGACATCGCCGCCGTCGATATCGACCAACACCTGCTTGCCGAGTTCGGCCGACAGGTCGCGGACCATCCGCGGCAGCGCGACGAACAGATTTTCGATCCGCTGCATGCGGGTGCGGGTGATCGCGTCGCGCATCTCGGCGATGATGCCGGAGAGCCGCTCGAACGCGCCGTCGACCGCAACCTCGCCCGGCGCTTCGCGCAGCCGGCGGGCCAGTTCGTTGCGGGCCAGCACCATGTCCGACACGCCCGACATCACCCGGTCGAGCAGTTCGACCGACAGGCGGATCGTGCGCGGCGCGGCGCCGCCTTTGCCGGTGGCGTCGGTGGCAACGGCCGCGGCGACCTGGACCACCGGGCCTTCGGCACCGGGCGCCAGCGCCTCGATCAATTGGGTGTCGTCGCCGTCGGGAACGCCGTCGCCGGCATCGATCGAGGCGATCATCTCGCCGATGCGGTCGATCACCGCCAGCACGGCGCTGACCAGGGCGGAATCAGGGGTGCGGCGCCCGGCGCGGCAGTCGGCCAGCGCGTCTTCGGCGGCATGGCTCAATGATTCGAGGCGCGGGAAGTCGAAAAAGCCGCAATTGCCCTTCACCGTGTGGACGAAGCGGAAAATGCTGTCGAGGCGAGCACGGTCGTCGGGATTGGCCTCCCAGGCGACGATTTCGCCACCCAGCGCATCAAGCATTTCCCGGCACTCGGCCACGAAATCGGCAATAAGGTCGTCCATCGGCGGCGGGGCCCCACGCAATTAGTTACTTGGACCCTCTATGCCGCCAAGGAGTTAACGCCTCGTTAGCCCTGAAAAACTCAGGCTTGCGGCAGGGTGACGCCAATCATCAGCACCAGGTCGGCCGGATCGCTCAGTTGGATCGTGCCGCCAGCCTCCGCCGCGAGGCTGTGCGCCAGCCATGCACCGGCCGCGCGGGGCTCGATTTCGCCGCCGCTGCTGCCCCTGGCGATGGTCTCGCGAAGCTTGGGATCGAGCAGGATGCGTTGCCCTTCGGCCCGGATGACCATTTCCAGCCTTCCGTCGCGGCGTTCCGCGCCGACGTCGAGCCGGCCGCCGCGGACCAGCGCGTCACCGGCGATCATCGCCAGATTCAAGAGCAACTTGATCGCACCCTTGGGCAGCTTGTCGTCGGCAACCATCCAGCCGAGCTCGGTTTTGCCGTCGGAACCATAGAGGCCTTCGAGCGCGGTCCGGGCCTCATGCGTGTCGATCTCGTCGCCGAATCCGCCGGCCGCGCCAAAGGCCAGGCGAAAGAATTTGAGCTTGTTGGCGCTGGCTCGGGCGCTTTCGGCGAGCAGCTCGAGGCATTTTTCCCGCATTTCCGGGTCCTGCTCGTCGGCGAGCAGTTCGAGCCCGTTGTTGAGCGCGCCGACCGGCGACATCAGGTCATGGCACAAGCGGGAACACAACAGGCTGGCAAGTTCGATCGCGTTCATATGGGCGGTGAATGCGCGAGAGTTTAACCTGAAGCAAGGGCCCGCGGCGGCCATTGAAACTTCAATGTCAAATCACCATTTTCTGCCTACATGTCCGGGGGGGATACCAGTATCGCAATAGCGCTTGACGCCAGCCATGCCGGCTGGCGGCTCGACCGGGCATTGGCGGCGCAGGTTCCCAGCCTTTCGCGCGAACGGCTGAAGGTGCTGACCAAGGCCGGTGCGCTGACCCGCGACGGCAAGGCGGTGCGCGACCCGGCGACCAAGGTCAGGGGTGACGAGCGCTTCTTATTGGCCATTCCAGCCCCTGAACCAGCCCATAACGAACCGCAGGAAATCCCGCTGCCGATCGTGTTCGAGGACGAGCATCTGCTGGTCGTCGACAAGCCAGCCGGCCTGGTGGTTCACCCGGCCGCCGGAAATCGCGACGGGACGCTGGTCAATGCGCTGCTGCACCATTGCGGCGGATCGCTGAGCGGGATCGGCGGCGTCGCACGGCCCGGAATCGTCCACCGCATCGACAAGGACACATCGGGCCTGCTGGTCGTCGCCAAGCATGACAAGGCCCATGAGGGGCTGGCCAGGCAATTCGCCGCCCATTCGATCGACCGGCGCTACCTCGCGATCGTGTCGGGCGTTCCGCGCCAGGCCGAGGGCATCGTCGATGCCCCGCTGGCGCGCTCACCGCAGAACCGCAAGAAGATTGCAATTGTTAAGGAAGGGCGTGGAAAACGCGCTGTAACCCATTGGAAACGGCTTGAACTTCTGAGCGATGCTGCGCTGGTCGAATGCCGGCTGGAAACCGGCCGGACCCACCAGGTCCGGGTGCACATGGCCTCGATCGGCCATCCGCTGGTCGGCGATCCGGTCTATGGGCGCGGAAAAAGCGCTCACAGAAAGTTGCTTAATCAATTGGACTTCAAACGCCAGGCGCTGCACGCCGCGCACCTGGGGTTTATTCATCCCGTCACGAAGGACCGTTTGTCGTTCGACAGCGCCCTTCCGTCGGACATGCAGCTACTGTTCACCGCACTTGGTGTATAAGAATGAACAAGCTAAGGGGCATGCCCCCTGGCACAGGGAGTGAATGACACGATGGCAAAAGGTGCTTCAACGGGTGTTGTATCGATCCCCGCTTCGGGCGGGGAGGCCGGTCTCAACCGTTACCTGAGCGAGATCAAGAAGTTCCCGATCCTTGCTCCGGAAGAGGAATATATGCTGGCCAAGGCGTGGCGCGAACATGGCGACACCGATGCCGCCGCGCGCCTGGTCAACTCCCACCTGCGCCTCGTCGCCAAGATCGCGATGGGCTACCGTGGCTATGGCCTGCCGGTCAGCGAGCTGATCAGCGAAGGCAACATCGGCCTGATGCAGGGCGTCAAGAAGTTCGAGCCGGACCGGGGTTTCCGCCTCGCCACCTATGCGATGTGGTGGATCCGCGCCTCGATCCAGGAATTCATCCTGCGCAGCTGGAGCCTCGTGAAGATGGGCACCACCGCCGCGCAGAAGAAGCTGTTCTTCAACCTCCGCCGGATGAAGAACCAGATCGACGCGTTCGAGGAAGGCGATCTGAAGCCCGAAGCGGTCACCAAGATCGCCACCGACCTCGGCGTCACCGAGGAAGAAGTCATCTCGATGAACCGCCGCATGGGCATGGGTGGTGACACCAGCCTCAATGCGCCGCTGCGCGATACCGATGGCGAAGGCCAGTGGCAGGACTTCCTGGTCGATAATGGTCCATTGCAGGATGAAATCCTCGCCGACGACGAGGAGCGCCGGGTCCGGCATGAGCTGCTGGTCGAGGCGATGGACAGCCTCAACGACCGCGAAAAGCATATCCTGACCGAGCGGCGGCTGATCGACGAGCCCAAGACGCTCGAGGAACTGAGCCAGGTCTATGGCGTCAGCCGCGAGCGCATCCGCCAGATCGAGGTGCGGGCGTTCGAGAAGCTGCAGGCGGCGCTGATCCGTCTGGCCGGCGAGCAAAGGCTGCTGTCGGCGGCCTAGCTAATCCTCCCCGAGCAAGCTCGGGGAGGTGGCACGCCGCAGGCGTGACGGAGGGGCCCCTCCACCACCAGCTTCGCTGGCGGTCCCCCTCCCCGAGCAAGCTCGGGGAGGAATGGCACTTGCATTAATCCACAGAGAGTCCGACGCTGTCCGTTTGGAGAGCGCTGGCCGCTCGACATGCGACTCGCGCCCCCGCCAACTCGGAGGAAGGGAGAGTCGCATGCCTGGAGAATCCAAAGGCACGAGGGTTATCGCGCTGGTCGGTCCGGCCGGCGCGGGCAAGACTAGCTTGGCGGAGGCCCTGCTCTACGCCAGCAAAACCACCGACCGGCAGGGATCGGTCGCCAACAAATCGAGCATCGGCGATGGTTGCGAAGAAGCCCGCAATCGTGGCGGCTCGACCGAAACCAACCTCTACAATTTCACGTACCTCGGCGACAAATATGCGATCGTCGACGCCCCCGGGTCGATCGGCTTTGCCGCCGATGCCAATCGCGGCGTGGCCATCGCCGACGTTGCCATCATCGTGGTCGACCCTGACCCGGGCCGTGCGGCATTGGCCGCACCGGCGCTCCGGATGCTCGACGAGCTGGGCATTCCCCACCTGCTGTTCGTCAACCGCATCGACCAGGCGCATGGCCGGATCCGCGACCTGCTGACGGCGCTGCAGCCGATGAGCGTGTCGCCGCTGATCGCCCGCCAGATCCCGATCCGCGAGGGCGAGAAGGTCACCGGCTTCGTCGATGTCGCGCTGGAACGTGCCTATCATTATGCGCCGGGCAAGGAAGACGAGCCGATCGCGCTGCCCGACGAGCTGGCCGAGCGCGAGGCGCAGGCCCGCACGCAGCTGCTCGAGCAGCTGGCCGACCATGACGACACGCTCCTCGAACAATTGCTGATGGACCAGGTGCCCGAGCCGGGCACCATCTTCGCCGACTTGCGCCGCGAGACCGGCGACAATCTGGGCGTGTCGGTCCTGTTCGGCTCGGCCCAGAATGGCTGGGGCGTCGGACGCCTGCTGAAGGCGCTGCGTCACGAGGCGCCGGGACCCGAATCGACCGCCGCCAGGCTGGGCGTAGACGCCCCTGCCCTCTACGCTTTCAAAATCTACCATGGCGGGTCGGTCGGCCGGCTGGCGCTGGCCCGTGCGATCGGCGGCGCGGTCCATGAGAACAGCGATTTCACCAGCAGCAGCGGCGACCATGGCCGGCTGGGGGCGCTGTTTGCTGTGCAGGGCGAGAAGACCAGCAAGATCAGCGAAGCCGCCAACGGCGATGTCGTTGCGGTGGCCAAGGCTGACGCGGTCAAATCGGGCGACTGGCTCGGCGCGAGCAAGCTTCCCGCCGCGATCGAGACCGAGCTGCCGTCGCGCAACTGCGCGCTGGCGATCGAACCGGCCGACCGCAAGGATGACGTCAAACTGTCCGGCGCGCTGGCGCGGATCCTGGAAGAGGATCCGAGCCTGACGCTGGAGCAGGACGAGGCCAGCCACGAGATGCGGCTGCGCGGAATCAACGACGAGCATCTGAAGACCGCATTGGCCAAGCTGAAACGCCGCTACGGCGTCGAGGTGAAGCATCATGCGCCGTCGATCGGCTATCGCGAATCGATCCGCCGACCGGTGACCCAGCGCGGCCGCCACAAGAAGCAGTCGGGCGGTCACGGGCAATATGGCGACGTGATCATCGAAATCCGGCCGCTGCAACGCGGCGAAGGCTTCAAGTTCGACGAGAAGATCCACGGCGGGGCGATCCCCAAGCAATGGATCCCGGCGGTCGAGCAGGGCGTCAAGGATGCGATGCACAAGGGCCCGATGGGCTTTCCCGTGGTCGATGTCGCGGTGACGCTGACCGACGGCAGCTACCATAGCGTCGATTCGAGCGAGCTGGCCTTCCGGCTGGCTGGCCGGGTGGCGATGCAGGAAGCGTTGGGCCAGGCCGTGCCGCACCTGCTCGAGCCGGTGCAGAAGCTGGTGCTGGTGACTCCGGCATCGGCAACCAGCCGCGTGTCCTCGGCCGTGGCCGGGCGCCGCGGGCAGATGCTCGGCATGGGGCCGCGCGACGGCTGGACCGGCTGGGACCGGATCGAGGCGCTGATCCCCGAGGCCGAGCTTGGCGGGCTGGAGGCGGAGCTGCGGTCGATGAGCCAGGGCCTCGCCAGCTATGAGGCCGAGTTCGACCATCTGGCCGAGCTCAGCGGGCACCTCGCCGACAAGATAGTGCAGCAACACGAGGCCGAACCGGCCTGAGCGTTGGTCTAAAGGAGCGGGGTGCGCGAGCGGCGGGCCCCGTTCGCCTTGACGTAGGATTTGCCAGCGGCTTGGGTGGCGCCGCCACTTGAGGAGCTAGAGCGTCTTGGCCAAGAAACTCACCCGCTACATCCTATTCGCGCTGGTGCTTGGCATCGTCGCCGGCTGGGCAACCAATGCCGCGATCGACGACGGCACGCCTGGGTCGGCCGAGCAGCTCAAGCAGATCGCCGAATATCTGAGCATCGTCACCGCGCTGTTCCTGCGCCTGATCAAGATGATCATCGCGCCGCTGGTCTTCTCGACGCTGGTCGCGGGGATCGCCCATATGGGCGACATCGCCGCGCTGGGTCGGGTGGGCTTCAGGAGCCTGGTCTGGTTCATCGGCGCCAGCCTGGTATCGCTGACCCTGGGCCTGGTGCTGGTCAATCTGCTGCATCCGGGCGTCGGCCTCAACCTGCCGCTGCCGCCGACCACCGCCGCCAGCGGAGTCGAAACGGCGGCGTTCAGCCTCAAGGACTTCGTCTCCCACCTGGTTCCCGCCTCGATCTTCGAGGCGATGGCCAGCAACGAGATATTGCCGATCGTTATCTTCTCGATCTTCTTCGGCGTGGCGCTGACCGCGGTCGGCAAAGCGGGCGAGCCGATCGTCAAGGGCGTCGAAAGCCTGGTCAAGGTGATGCTGCAGGTGACCGACTATGTGATGCGCTTCGCCCCGTTCGCGGTGTTCACTGCAGTGGCCAGCGCGATCGCCGAAAAGGGCCCGGAGATATTGTTCACCTTCGGCAAGTTCGTCGGCAGCTTCTACCTTGGTCTCGCGATCCTGTGGACGCTGCTGATCGCCGCCTGTTTCGTGATCGTCGGGCCACGCACCAAGCATCTGGTGCGCTACATCCGCGACCCGATCGTGCTCGCTTTCTCGACCGCGTCGAGCGAGGCGGCCTATCCGCGCACATTGGAGGCGCTCGACCGGTTCGGCGTGCCGCCGCGCATCGCCAGCTTTGTCCTGCCGCTGGGCTATTCGTTCAACCTCGACGGGTCGATGATGTACATGACTTTCGCGACGATCTTCATCGCGCAGGCCTATGGCATCGACCTCAGCCTCGGCCAGGAAATTACCATGCTGCTGGTGCTGATGGTGACGTCCAAGGGCATGGCCGGCGTGCCGCGCGCCAGCCTGGTGGTGATTGCCGCGACCATGGCGATGTTCAACATTCCGGAGGCGGGCCTGCTGCTGATCCTGGCGGTCGACCATTTCCTCGACATGGGCCGGAGCGCGACCAATGTCGTCGGCAATGCGGTCGCCTCAAGCGTGGTCGCGCAATGGGAAGGCGTGCTCGATGCCGAGAAGGCGCCGGACATCGAGCCCCCGCATGCGCCGTCGCATGTGGCGCACGAGGGCAAGGTCCACGATCACTTCTAGGCGCCGATAATCAGCCGAACGGCCGGTCAATGTTGGGCGACGGCGTGGTGAAGAATTTCGGCCCGGCCTCGGTCATGTGCCAACAGTCCTCGAGGCGTACGCCGAACTTGCCGGGAATGTAGAGCCCAGGCTCGTCGGAGAAGCACATGCCGGGCGCCAGCGGCGTGGTCTCGCCGTGAACCAGATAGGCGGGTTCATGGACCTCCATGCCGATGCCGTGGCCGGTGCGGTGTGACAGTCCGGGCAGGCGGTAGCCGGGGCCGAATCCCCAGCTTTCGTAAGCCCGGCGGACGGCATCATCGACCGCGCCGGCCGGCAGCCCGACCCTGGCCGTCTCGATCGCAATCTGCTGGCCGCGATGGACCTGGTCCCACAGCTTGCGCTGCTCGGCGCTGGGCGTGCCGACGACGAACGTCCGGGTAATGTCGGCCTGATAGCCATGGACCGAGCTGGTGCAGTCGAGCAGGACGATGTCGCCGTCCTGGACCACATGCGGCAGCTTGCTGCCATGCGGAGAGGCCGAAGCCTCGCCGATCAGCACCAGCCCGCCATCGTAGGCCGAACCAAGTTGCTTGTGCACGGACGCAATCATTGCGTTGATGTCGGCGGGTGTCATGCCGACCTTGGTGCGCTCACCAGCGTAGCGCAGCGAGGCGAGCATGATGTCGTTGGCCGCCTGCATCAGGGCTAACTCGGCGGGCGACTTGATCATGCGCTGGGCACGGACGACCGGATTGGCGTTGACGATTTGCACCGATGGCAGCTGCTTTCTGAGCCGGTCCATGATCCAGTAGCGATCGGTCTCCTCGAAGCCGACGGGATCGGACGCCACTCTGCGCTCAGCCAGGAAGTCGGCAACCAGCTTGAGCGGGTCCTCATCCTCGTTCCAGGTGCGGATCTCGGCCGGAACCTTGAGCATCTCGGCGATGCTCGGCTGCTCGAAAAAGGGCGTGACGATGATCGGATCGCCCTGGGCGGGAATGACCACGCAGGTCAGCCGCTCGCTCCGCCACCATTGGACACCGGTGTAATAATCGAGGCTGGGCCCGGATTCGACCAGCACCGCGCCGATGCCTGCACTGCGCATCAGCTCCCTGGCGCGCGCCAGCCGCTGCACGCGCTCGGCGCTGCTGATCGGCGGCGGGATCGGAATGGACGGCATGTCGGCTGCGGCCTGAACGGCAGCCCATGCGGGCGAGCCACGGCCCAGCAGGCTTCCCGCCGCCGCTGCCATTCCGGCCCCCAGCGTCGCTCGCCTGGAAAAATGCATCGTCATTGGTCCCTCCCTGCCAAGGCCGCCAGTTCCTTGACCAGCTTTGCGGCGACTACCGCCGTCATGCCATTGATGTCGCGCTCCGGATTGTATTCGACCAGGTCGGCGCCAACGATCGGGCGCCCGACACGGTGAAGCACCGAGATGATGTCGCGGACGCTGAGGCCGCCCGGCTCATGGTGCGAGACGCCCGGCGCGAAGGCCGGATCGAGCGCGTCCATGTCGATGCTGATGTAGAGCGGCCCATCCGGGATCGGCACCCGGTCCACGGTGAAATCGCGCATCTCCACCACCTCGACGCCAAAGCGCCGAGCCTGCTCGCGGCAGTGCCGGTTCATCGTGCGGATGCCGACCTGGACCAGCCGACCGGCCAGTCCCTGCTCCATAATCCGGGCGAAGGGCGAGGCGTGGCTCAACGGATCGCCTTCATAGTTGTCATAGAGATCGGGATGCGCATCGAAGTGGAGGATGTTGACCGGGCCAAGCGCTGCGTTCAGGCCGGCGACGACCGGGAAGCTGACCATATGGTCGCCGCCGAGGAAGATCGGGATGGTGCCGCCGTCCTTCGCCGCGCGCGCCGCGGCCCGGATCAGGTCAAAATCCCGTTCGTCCTCGCTGAGCGGCAGGTCGCCACCATCGTCGACGATGATGTCGGTGCCGAGCTCCAACCCGGATTCCGAAGCGTTATTGGCATGGTCGGAAGCCAGCGCCGCGCGGATGGCGGCGGGCGCCCCTGCCGGCCCGCGCAGAAAGGACGAATGGCTGTCCGTCGGCAAGCCGATCAGCCGGATGGTCGGAAGCGCATCTGACATATTGGCCGGCGACTGTTGCATGGCGGAGCACAATGCGCCAGCTAGCGCGCCCCATGTTCGACACCGCCTTCAACGATCACAAGAAGCGGCCCGGATCGCGCGAGATGACCGCGATGCTGGCGGGGCTGATGGCGCTTAACGCCTTCGCCATCGACGCGATGATCCCGGCGCTGCCCGACATCGGGCATACGCTCAACGTGGCGCAGGAAAACGACCGCCAACTGGTGGTGATCGCTTATTTCATCGGCTTTGCGTCCACGCAGCTGTTCTGGGGTCCGCTGGCCGACCGGTTCGGCCGCAAGCCGATCCTCGCCGCCGGCATCGTCCTCTACGGCCTGTTCGCCATGCTGTGCGCCGTCGCTGCCAGCTTCCCGCTGCTGATCGCCGGGCGCGTCGCGATGGGCGCGTCGGCCGCCGTCACCCGCGTGCTGGTGGTGGCAATGGTCCGCGACTTGTTCGAGGCCGAGGCGATGGCGCGGGTGATGAGCCTGGTGTTCATGACCTTCATGCTGGTGCCAGTGCTGGCGCCCAATATCGGCCAGGCGATCCTGCTGGTCGCATCTTGGCGGGCGATTTTCATCGTGCTGGCAGCCTATGCGCTGACCATGCTGACCTGGACCTCGCTGAGGCTGCCCGAGACGCTGCATCCCGAATTTCGCCGTTCGTTGCGGTGGAGCGAGATGACCAGCGCGATCGGCCAGACGGTGAGGGAGCGCCAGTCGTTCGGCTATACGATTGCGCTGACCGTCACCTTCTCGGCGCTGATCGCCTACATCTCCTCGATCCAGCAGATCATTTTCGACGTGTTCAGGAAGCCTGAGCTGATCGGGCTGGTATTCGCCTCAATCGCCGCGCCGATGGCGCTGGCATCCTGGTTCAACAGCCGCATCGTCGAGCGGTTCGGATTGCGCCGCGTCGGCCATAGCGCCTCGCTGAGCCTGGCGATCGTCACCATCGCCCATGCGACGCTGGCGCTGTCCGGAGGTGAGACGCTGGCCAGCTTCATCGTGTTGCAGGGACTGACGATGGCCTGCTTCTCGCTGACCTCCTCCAACCTCGGCACGCTGGCGATGGAGCATATGGCGCCGATCGCCGGCACGGCTTCGTCGGTGCAAGGTGTCACCGGCACGCTCGGCGCGGCGATCATCGGCTTCATGATCGGTCGCAGCTTCGACGGGACGGCGACGCCGTTCATCGTTGGCACCGCGATCTGCACCAGCCTCGGTTTCCTGTTGGTCGTGCTGACCGAGCCGAAGCGGTTGTTCGCTCCGATCGGGGCGGATCCCGAGGAACTGGAAGCGGCGCGGGAATCGACCGCGGTTCCGGACGACCTCGGCTAGCCGACGCAAAAAGGGCGGAGGAAATTCCCCCGCCCCTCAAGTCCGTGTTGTTTGGGCCTAGCCCTCGATAATCTCGTCGTCGCCGCCGGGACCAACCATCAGCGCCTCGCCGACTTCCTCGGTCTTCCCGCGGATGGCATTTTCGATGCGCTGGGCAATCTCGGGATTTTCCTTGAGGTAGACCTTGGCGTTCTCGCGGCCCTGGCCGATCCGCACCGAATCATAGCTGAACCAGGCGCCCGATTTCTCGACCAGGCCGGCCTTGACGCCGAGGTCGAGGATTTCGCCGACCTTGCTGACGCCTTCGCCATACATGATGTCGAATTCGACCTGCTTGAATGGTGGCGCGACCTTGTTCTTGACCACTTTCACGCGGGTGGTGTTGCCGACGATATCGTCGCGATCCTTGATCTGTCCGGTGCGGCGAATGTCGAGCCGGACCGAGGCGTAGAATTTGAGCGCATTGCCGCCGGTGGTGGTTTCCGGATTGCCGTACATCACGCCGATCTTCATCCGCACCTGGTTGATGAAGATGACGGTGCAGCGCGAGCGGCTGATCGAGCCGGTCAGCTTGCGCAGCGCCTGGCTCATCAAGCGGGCCTGGAGGCCGACATGGCTGTCGCCCATTTCGCCTTCGATTTCGGCCCTGGGCACCAGCGCGGCGACCGAGTCCACCACCAGCACGTCGATCGCGTTCGAGCGGACCAGTGTATCGACGATCTCCAGCGCCTGCTCGCCGGTATCCGGCTGCGAGACGATCAGCTCGTCGATGTCGACGCCAAGCTTCTTGGCATAGCCCGGATCAAGCGCATGCTCGGCATCGACGAAAGCAGCGGTCCCACCGACCTTCTGCGCCTCGGCGATAGCGTGCAGCGCGAGCGTGGTCTTGCCCGAGCTTTCTGGGCCGTAGATTTCGACCACCCGGCCACGCGGCAGGCCGCCGACGCCAAGCGCGATGTCGAGGCCGAGCGAACCGGTCGAGACCGTATCGATCTCGATCTTCTCGCGGCTGCCGAGCTTCATCGCCGAGCCCTTGCCGAACGCGCGGTCAATCTGTGCGAGCGCCGCTTCCAATGCCTTTTGACGATCCGCGTTCACGCTATCCCCATCCAAGCCGACGACCTTAAGCTGCGCTGCCATGGCCCTTGTCCCTTCGTCAATCGGGCGGCGTGCTGCCCCCTTGAAGGAACAATTCGTATCCTATTTGTTCTATGAGAACAAGAGGAGAACTTCTAGATCCCCGAACTATTGTTCGGCGCTTGCCAAAACCGCTTCGATAATCGGCGTAACTCTATCGATCGTATAGGGTTTTTCGATTGTCGGAACGTTCCGGAACTCGACCGGTGGAGGATCGACGTGGCCGCCGGTCGCCAGCACGAACGGGGTTCCCTTGTCGCGCAGCGCCGAGGCGACCGGCCAGACGCTCTCGCCCTTCAGATTGACGTCGAGGATGGCAAGGTCGAACGTGCCCTTCTCCACTTCCTTGAGCGCGCTGCCAACGCTGTCGCAATTGCCGCTGACCTCATGGCCTAGCGACAGGATGAAATCCTCGAGCATCATCGCGATGAGTGGCTCGTCTTCGACAATCAGGATGGAACGCGACAGGGTCATGGCGCGAGGAATAAGCAGCAGCGGCGGGCGTGAAAAGGGTTAATTGGCGGTCAGCGCCTTGCGCACCGCTTCGGCCAGCTCCTGCACCGAGAAGGGCTTGGGCAGGAAATTGACGTTGGCGATATCGATCGATTTCCGGAGCTGCTCCTCGGCATAGCCCGACATGAACAGGATCGGCAGGTCTGGCCGGGTCTTGCGCGCCTCGCGAACCATGGTCGGGCCGTCCATCACCGGCATCACCACGTCGGAGACGAGCAGGGCGATCTCGTCGCCGCGCTCGACAATTTCCAGCGCCTCCTCGCCATTGTTGGCGGTCAGGACCTGGTAGCCGTGGCGGGTCAGCGCCCGCTCGGCGACGGTCCGGACCATCGGTTCGTCTTCGACCAGCAGCACGGTGCCGGTGCCCCACAGCTCGCCCTCGCCTTCCTTCTTGGCGACGCGCTTGCCGGCTTCCTTCTCTTCCTCGACCCGGTGGACCGGCAAATAGATGGTGAAGCGCGTGCCCTCGCCAACCTTGGAATCGGCGAAGATATAGCCGCCCGACTGTTTGACGATGCCATAGACGGTGGAAAGGCCGAGGCCGGTGCCCTTGCCGACCTCCTTGGTGGTGAAGAAGGGCTCGAACACCTTGCCGAGGATATTGGCCGGGATGCCGGTGCCGGTGTCGGCGATCGAAACGGCCGAATAGTCGGCGACCGGCAGGATCTCGCTGCCGAGATCGGCGACCTGGTCGGCACGGACAGCATAGGTCTGGATGGTGAGCGCGCCGCCGCCCTTGGACATCATCGCGTCGCGGGCGTTGACGGCGAGGTTGACGATGACCTGCTCGAGCTGGCCGGGATCGGCGCGGACCGCACCCAGGTCGCGGCCATGCTTGACCACCAGCTGGACGGTTTCGCCGAGCAGCCGCTTCAGCAGGTGCGACACTTCGCTGATCACGTCGGGCAACTGCAGCAGCTGCGGGCGCAGCGTCTGCTGGCGCGAGAAAGCGAGCAGCTGGCGGGTCAGTCCGGCAGCGCGGTTGGAATTGGACTTGATCTGCTGGATGTCGTCGTAATCGGTGTCGCCTGGCGTGTGCCGCATCAGCATCAGGTCGCAATGGCCGATGATCGCGGTGAGGATATTGTTGAAGTCGTGGGCGACGCCGCCGGCGAGCTGGCCGACCGCCTGCATCTTGGTTGCCTGGGCAATCTGCCGCTTGAGCTTGGCCTCCTCGCTATTGTCCTTGAGCAAGAGGAGGACGGCGGCATCGCCGAGGCCGCGCAGGCCGGCGACGGTCATCGCCACCGGCTCGGCCGGCTGAAAAGCAAGCCGCACCGGCAGGTCGGCCGACATCGACGGGCCGCGGGCGTTGCGGCGCACGGCGTCGGCCACCGGCGCCTTGTCTTCCTTCACCACCAGGTCGCCGGGATAGGACGGCATTTCGGCATTGCCGATGCCGCCGGCCAGCCGGAAGGCGTTGTTCATCGTCAGAAAGCGGCCGTCGCGGTCGACCAGGGCGAGGCCGATCGGCAGCATCTCCAGCAGGATCTGCACATTGGACGAGCTGGCGAGGCTCGGCCCCTCCTCCCAGTCGAACATCAGCAGCGTCTGTGCGCCTTTGTCGGTGCCCGGTTCGAGCGGGATACTGATCATGCGCAGGGGGCGGCCGTCGGAGCCTTCGGTCAGCAGCCGCACCGCGCCCTCGGTCGAAGTCTCGATCAGGTCGGCGAACAGCGGCGCCTTGCCCTGAAGCGCATTGCCGCCAAGCGCGCGCTCCCCGAACAGGGCGTTGGCGGCGAGCAGCCGGCCCTTGGCATCGACCAGCACCGCCATCACACCAGCCGCTGCAAGTCGTTCGCCGGTGGCGCCCGAAAGCCGCTTGGCGGCTACCGCCGTCATGTCGGGCGGCGCGGCACCGACGAAATGCCACAGGAGCAAATCGCTATTGGCACCGGCGCGCCGGACGTGGACCGCGGCAGGGCCGCTGGCGAGGGCGACATCGGCCTGGCTGGCCTCGCCGTCACGCTGGGCGGATTCGACCAGCGCGGCGATCGCCTTGGCGGCCTGTTTGCCCTTGCCGAGCTCGAGCGGCGGCTTCGGCCCGAACGCGGACTTGTAGGCGGCGTTGACCGATATCAACGTGCCGTCGGCCCCGGTCATCGCCGCCGCATCCTGCGACAAGCCAATCGCCGAGCCGACCAGCGCCAGGTCGGGCAGGATCAAGGGTGGCGCCTCGACCCGCTTCGCCCCGCGCCGGTCGATGACGAAGGCAGCGACCAGCATGGCGACGAAACCGGCCAGGAACAGTGCGCCGTAGAGCTGCTGCCCGAGCAGGTAGAACAAGATCGCCCCGCTGACCGCCGCGGCAGCGACCAGCGCCGGCACCAGCCAGCGCAGGCCGCCCCTTAGCGGCTCGGCTTCAGCGAGGTCGAACTGTTCGTACAGCAATAGCGCCTGGACCCTCTACCACATGCGGACGCGCTGTTCCGGGGTCAGATACAGCTTCTGGCCCGGCTTGACGTCGAATGCCGGGTACCACGGATCGAGGTTGCGCACGACCCAGGCGCGCTGCTCCGACGGCGAATGCGGGTCGGTGATCAACCGCTGGCGAAGGTTAGCCTCGCGATAGTTGCGCCGCCATACCTGGGCCCAGCCGAGGTAGAAGCGCTGGTCGGCGGTGGTGCCGTCGATCACCGGCGGGGCTGCGCCATTCAGCGAATGCATATAGGCGTCATGGGCGGCGGTAAGGCCGGCCAGGTCGCCGATATTCTCGCCCAGGGTCAGTCCGCCCTTCACATGCATTCCAGGCAGCGGCTCATAGACGTCATACTGGGCGATCAGCGCCTTGCCGGCGGCCTCGAACGCCTTGACGTCTTCGGGAGTCCACCAGTCGGCGAGGCGGCCATGCTCGTCATATTTGGCGCCCTGGTCGTCGAAATGGTGGCTGATCTCATGGCCGATCACGGCGCCAATGCCACCATAGTTGATCGCCGGATCGGCATTGGGATCGAAGAATGGCGGTTGCAGGATCGCGGCCGGGAAAACGATCTCGTGCATGCCGAAGTTGGCATAAGCGTTGATCGTCATCGGGGTCATGCCCCATTCCCAGCGGCGGATCGCGCCGCCGAGCTTGCTGACGCTGTCGGCGTGCTGCCATTCGGCGGCGCGCATCGCGTTGCCAAGCGCATCGCCGGGCACGATCTCCAGCGTCGAATAATCGTGCCACTGGCTGGGATAGCCGATCTTGGTGACGAAGTTGGCGAGCTTGGCGCGGGCGCGAACCTTGGTCTCCGGCTTCATCCAGGCGAGGCCCTCGATCCGGCGGCCCATCGCGGCGACAACGTTCTTGACCAGCTCGTCGGCCGCTGCCTTGGTTTCGGGCGGGTAGAAGCGCTCGACATAGATTTTGCTGACATCGTCGGACAAAGCGCCGACGGTGAAGTTGACCGCCCGCTTCCAGCGCGCCTCCTGCTCCGGCGTTCCCGACAGTGCCGTGCCGTAGAAGGAGAAGGATTCCTTGTCGAAGGCGGTCGGCAGGACCGGCGAATAAGTGTCGAGCGACTGGACCAGCAGCTGGTCCCTGAGCACGCCGAGCGGGGTCTTGCGGACCAACGCGGCAATCCCGGTGATCGCGCTCGGCTGGGCGACATTCACTTCCGGCGCATCGATGCCCATGCCCTTGAGCATGGTGGCGAAGTCATAGCCCGGCGCCTTCTTCACCAGCTCGGCGAAGGTCATCAAATTGTAGGTCTTGGTGGCGTCGCGGCTCTCGATCTGGGTCCAGTGGACCTTGGCCACCTGGGTTTCGAAATCGAGGATCGCCTTGGCGCGCGCGGCGGCATTGGCCTCGCCGGCCAGGTTCAGCACATTGGTCAAATGCTGCAGATATTTGGCGCGAACTTCGGCGATCTTGGGGTCGGCCGACAGATAATAGTCACGATCCGGCATGCCGATGCCCGACTGGGCAAGGCCGGTGACATAACGGTCCGGGTTCTTGTCGTCCTGATTGACGAAGAAAGCGAACGGAGTGCCGATGCTCATGCGATCGGCCCGAGCATAGAGCTCGGCGAGACCGGCCTTGCTCTTCAGCCCGTGAACCTGGTCGAGCCACGGCTTGAACGGAGCGATGCCCTTGGCATCGATCGCAGCGCGGTCGAGATAGGAGTTGTAGGCGTTGCCGATCTTGCTCGCCGGATCCTTGGCGGATTCCTCGATGATGCCGCGGGTACGCTCCTTCGACAGATCGTCGAGCACGGTGAACATGCCATAGTTGGACTTGTCGGCCGGGATCGCGGTGTTCTTGGCCCAGGCGCCATTGGCATATTGGTAGAAATTGTCGCCTGGCAGCACGGTCGAATCCATGCCGGCCGAATCAAATCCGAAGGTGCCGTAGGTCGGCTTGGGCGCCGGAGCCGGCGGAGGAAGAACTTCGGCCGGTGCAGCCGGAGTGACGGCGACAGGTTCAGGAGCCGGGGTCGAGCATCCGGCAAGAGCAGTGCTTGTTGCCAACAAAACTAACCAACGATTCATCATAATATCCCTCCGGATCAATCTCTTAGCGCGACACGCCTATGGGCGTGCGTAGCGCTGTCTCCATTTTCGGCCGACCCACCAGCGCCATCCGACAAGCGACACGATATAGCCGACCAACGCCAGGCCAAGCCCGATCAGGAACAGCCCGCTTACCAGAGCCGGCGCGGCATCGGAAAGCAGCCACTGCAGCCATATCGAAACGCTTTTGCCGCGCAGCGCAAGGAATGAGGCCAGGTCGGCGTGAAATCCAATCCTGCTGCCGACGTCGA
>NZ_JAHFPY010000106.1 GCF_023266535.1 Sphingomonas sp.
GATGGGCGCCAAGGGGCGGCGCTTCGCCCTGCCGACCTTCACCCGCAAGCCCAGGCACCTCAACGGCTTCACGCTCGATCGCGGCAGACTGTCGATCCCGAAGGACAATTGGTTTGCCGACAACCCGGTCCGGCTGGTCGAGCTGTTCGCGCTGGCGGCGCGCGAGGGGCTGGAAGTTCATCCCAAGGCGATGCGCGCGGCGACGCGCGATGCGCGGCTGGTTGACGCCGTGCGCGATGACCCCAAGGCCAATGCCTTGTTCCTGGATGTCCTGACCGCACGCGAGCGGCCCGACGTTGCGCTCAGATGGATGAACGAGGCGGGAGTGTTTGGCCGGTTCGTTCCCGATTTTGGCCGGGTCGTCGCGCAGATGCAGTTCGACATGTACCACCATTATACCGTCGACGAGCATTCGATCCGGGCGATCGGGCTGCTGTCGAGGATCGAGCGGGGAGAGCTGGCCGACGACCATCCGCTGTCGACCGCGCTGTTCAAACAAATCGCCTCGCGCCGGCTGCTCTACGTTGCGGCACTGCTGCACGACATCGCCAAGGGCCGCGGCGGCGATCATAGCGAGTTGGGCGCCGAGGTGGCCAAGGAGCTGGGGCCGCGCTTCGGGCTGGACGAGGCCGAGACCGAAACCGTCGCCTGGCTGGTCCGATACCATTTGTTGCTCAGCAACACCGCGTTCCGCCGCGATGTCACCGACCCCAAAACGGTCGAGGACTTTGTCCGCACCGTCCAGAGCCCCGAGCGGCTGCGGCTGCTGCTAATCTTGACGGTGGTCGACATCCGTGCAGTCGGACCGACCACCTGGAACGACTGGAAGCGGCAGCTCCTCCGCGCCCTGTTCGATGCCGCCGAGGAACGGCTGCGGCTTGGCCACAAGCAGCGCGGCCGGCAGGAGCAGGTCGCGGCGCGGCATCAAGCGCTGGCCGACGCACTGCCATGGAAGAAATCGGCGGTGCGGGCCCATACCCGGCGGCTGCCGGACAGCTATTGGCTGGCCGAGCCGCCCGAGTGGCAGCTGGCCAATGCGCTCCAGGTCGCATCGGCCGAGGCCCATATTGGCGATCCGGAGCCATCGGTCAGCGCCGAGCCGGATGCCATGTCCGGCATGACCCGGGTCACCGTCTTCGCACCGGACCGGCCTGGCCTGTTCTTTCGCATTGCCGCCGCCCTGAGTCGCGCGGGCGCCTCGATCGTCGATGCCCGGATTCACACCACTCGCGACCGCATGGCGCTCGACAATCTGCTGGTCACCGATGGTCGGGGAAAGGCCTACGAAGATCCTCGACTAAGAAAGCGGCTGGCCAATGCCGTCGACAAGGCACTGCGGGCGGAGGCCGAGCCGCCACTACCAGGCGCGGGCGATATTTCGGTGCGGGAGCGCGCCTTCCGCGTCGCGCCGCGCGTGCTGGTGTCCGAAAAGGCGTCGTCCCGCACGACGGTGGTCGAGGTCAATGCGCGGGACCGCCAAGGTCTGCTTGCCCAGCTTGCCCACGCCATTCACGCGGCGGGCAATGAGCTTCATTCAGCCCATATCGCTACCTATGGCGAACGCGCGGTCGACGTCTTCTACCTGACCTCGGCAAGCGGCCATAAGCTGACCGCGGACGAGGAATCGGCACTGCGCGAGGCATTGCTGGCGGTCGCCCGGGCGCACGGCTGACCGATAAGAAAAGGACCCCGCCAATGGCGAGGCCCTTCCCTATCCTAATGACTGTCCTTAGCCGCGTTCCGGTTCCGGCGGAGGCGGCGGCGGAGGCGGCGGAGGCGGCGGAGGCGGGCAGCTGTCCGTCGCCAGGATCACCGAGCCATCCGCACAGGTCTGGGTCGCCGGCGGGGGTGGTGGCGGCGGCGGCGGCGGAGGAGGAGGAGGCGGTGCCGCCCGCTCCGACGGTCCCCACTTGCCGCGCAGGGTCACGCCCCAGGTCCGCGGTTCGCCAAGGAAGGCGCCGAATAGCTGCGTCGACCGGGCGGTGAAGCCCGAGGTGACGGCATTGCGTGTACCGGAACCCTGGATCGGCGCATCGAACCCGACTTGCAGGAAGTTCTTGTCGAACAGGTTCTGGACCCACAGTTCGACCGCCCAATTCTCGTCCGGACCGCGCAGGCCGATGCGCCCGTTCACGACCGTGAAGCTGGGCTGGATCTTCTCGGAGTCGAGATCGGAACCAGTATTGAAGTGGGTCATGTGCCGGACGTCGGCATAGATCAGGCCGTGCATTCCGCCGCCGCCGATCGGCGGCGTCCAGGCCACCGAGCTGGTCAGCGTCCACTCGTTCGAGTTGGAAATGCGGCTGCCCGGCAACTGGAACAGGGCGTTGGTCAGCGGCCTGCCGCCGGCGCCGACCAGATTCTTGCGATACTTGGTCTCGGCCATCACCAGACCGGCGTTCCAGCTGACGTTCGGCATCGGCCGGGTGAAGATTTCCACCTCGACGCCCTTGCTGAGAACGCCGGCCTTGGTCTTGCCGTCACAGGCGCCGCTGCGGGGATCATTGTCGGAGTCGGCGGCATCGCCGCCAATCAAATCACCATCACAGCTGTTGACGTTCTCGACGATGAAGTTGAGGCCGTTGAACGTATTGAGCTGGAAGTTGCGGAACAGCTGGCGGAAGATCGCCACGTTCACATCGACGCCGCGGCCGTTGTACTTGGCACCCAGTTCGAACGCGTCGTTGATCTCCGGCTTGAATTGCAGGTCCGCGCCCGAAGCCGCGATCCCCTGACAGTTCGCTTGGCCCACGGTTGTGCAAATCGCGCCGCTACCCGACAATGGCGGGATTCCGGGGGTCGACGTCGCCCGCCACAGGGCCGACCGGTCGAGGTTGAAACCGCCCGCCTTATAGCCGCGCGAGTAGCTGACATAGGTCAGGATATTGTCGACTGGCTTCCAGCTGAGCACGACCGTACCCGACAGCTTGCCTTCGGACCTGCTGTCGTCAATCGCGAACGAGCCGCCGGGCGCGCTTGGAATGACGCACGGCAATTGCTGCAGAGACACCAGCACGCTGCCCGAGACCAGGGTGCAGATCGTATTATTATCCGAGAAGTCGGCGCTGAGCTTCTTGCGCTCATGCGTATAGCGGGCGCCGACCGTCAGCTTGATGCTGTCGGTGATGCTGAAGATGTTGTGGGTAAAGATCGCCCAGTTCTTGCTCGACTGGTCATATTGATCGTCCAGCCCCGCACCGTTCAGCGACAGCAACGGGCTGGTCAAGTTGGCAAAGCCGCTGTTGGTGAAGGCAGCGCCGTTGAACGGCGCCAGTCGCGAGAAGGCCCGGAACACGCCCTGCTGCGAAGCCGGCAACAGGCCAACGATCGCGCCCGCGGTTGCCTGATTGAAGCAGGTGCCGCCACCTGCCGCGCCCGGTTGGACCAGGCCGTTGCCAAGTGCGATCACGGCTGGAACACCGCTCGCCTGAAGGGCCTGCGCGAAGTTCAGCGCGACGAGGCAGTTGGCGTAGGAGGCATAATCGGCACCGTAGGTCAGATTGTCCTTCAACCGCAGCTTCTCGGTGGCGTAGTAGCCGCCGACCAACCAGTCGAGCTTGCCGCCGAACGCCTCGCCCTGGAGGCGAAGCTCCTGGGTGAAGGTCTTGAAGCGGTTGAAGGCACCGCCGTCATCGGGACGATAAAGGATGTCGAGATCGTTGAAGTCGGCATCCTGTCCGCGAATATATTTATTGTAGCGATAGGCAGTGATCGAGGTCAGCTCGGCCCAGCCCATGTCATAAACGACTTCGCCGGACAGGCCGTAATCCTTGACGTCCGCGCGATAGCTGCGGCCCGGCGTGATCGAGACATCGCGGGCGAACGTGTCGTCGTGGATCGTGGCACCGAGACCGCGCTCGATGCCGGCAATCGTCGACGGCTGGATTCCGCCATTGGAGAAATCGTGGGCCGGCAGGAACGTTGCGCCACAGCATTCTTCATCGCGCTTGGAATAATCGCCGACGAGCCGGATCGACAGGTCGCTCGACGGTTCGAACAGCAATTGGCCGCGCAGCAGCCAGCGGTCGCGGTTATTAATGTCGCGTCCGGAGATGCTGTCTTCAAGGAAGCCGTCGCGCTTCATCCACACGCCGTCAATGCGCGCGGCAATGGTGTCGCTGAGGCCGCCCGTGGCATAGGCCTCGGCCCGGCGGAAATCATAATTGCCGACGGTCAGTTCGCCACCGATCTCGGTCTTGAACTTGGGCTTGGCGGTGATGATCGAGATCAGGCCGGCCGACGCGTTGCGGCCGAACAGCGTGCCCTGGGGGCCGCGCAGCACCTCGATGCGGTCAACCGCGCCGAGCTCGGTCAGGCCGACGCCGGTACGCGAGCGATAAACACCGTCGATGAACACCGCGACCGAGCTTTCGAGGCCCGGGTTGTCGCCGACCGTGCCGACGCCGCGGATACGGGCAACGCCCGCGCCCGCTTCGGACGAGGTCGAGGAGACCAGCAGCGAGGGGCTGACCTGGGTCAGCTGGCGGATGTCGCTGGCGCCCGAGTTCTGCAGCGTTTCGGCGGTAACCGCGGAAACCGCCAGCGGAACGTCCGACAGCGCTTCATTACGGCGGGTCGCGGTGACGACGATTTCACTCTCGTCGCCGCTCGCCTGATCGGCCGGCGCCGCTTGAACGGTCGCCCCTTCGGCCGGCTGGGCCGCATTCTGGTCCGTGTCCTGGGCATATGCCGGCATTGAGAGCGCGACCAGGCCAGCCGAGAGCAGCCACATCGACTTGCGCATCTTCAGATCCTCCCCGTTTAGAATCTTGTTATTTGGCCGTCAGGATTATGCGCAAAGGGGGAAAGTGCAAAGCAAAGGGACTTACTAACAGGGCAGAAAGCAGGGATTTGCGACAGAAATGTCACATGATGCAGCGCAGCATGAAAAAGGCGCGCCTGCCGTAGGGGCAAGTCGCGCCTTTTCGAACCCAAATGGTTCGGCAGCTATTTCGGCGAAATCACCATCAGCATCTGGCGGCCTTCCATGCGCGGATGTTGCTCGACCTTGGCAATTTGTGACGTGTCCTCGGCGACGCGCTGCAGCACCGCCATGCCGAGCTGGTTGTGCGCCATTTCGCGGCCGCGGAAGCGCAAGGTGACCTTGACCTTGTCGCCTTCTTCGATGAACTCGACGACCTTCTTCATCTTGGTCTGATAATCATGATCGTCGATGTTCGGACGCATCTTGATCTCTTTGATTTCCTGTATCTTCTGGCGCTTGCGCTGCTCGTTGGCCTTCTTCTGCGCCTCATATTTGTAGCGGCCGATGTCGAGGAATTTGGCCACGGGCGGATCGGCATTGGGGCTGATCTCGACCAGGTCGAGGCCGACTTCCTGGGCCTGTTCGAAGGCTTCACGCGTATACATTACGCCCAGATTTTCGCCATTTTCATCGATCACGCGCACCTTCGGCGCCTGAATGAACTGATTGTAGCGAGGGCCGCTGATCTGCGGCGGCGCCAGCGGGCGGCGCGGGGTGGGCGGGGGTATAGCGCAATCTCCTAGAATCGTTGGTTGAGCGCGCGAATTAGGGGTTTCGCCCGCCATTGAAAAGGGCAGGC
>NZ_JAHFPY010000044.1 GCF_023266535.1 Sphingomonas sp.
CCCGCCGACCGATCCGGCCGAGCTCGACCCGCCGGCTCCGCTCGATCCGATGCCGGAGCTGGGCGTCGAATGGCCCGACCTCAGCCAGCCGGAGCCGGCACCACTGCCCGAAGTCGAAGGCGTAACCCCGGGGACGGCGGCCGAGGCGACCGAACAGGCCGCCAGCCAGGTCGAGGATGCAGCGGCAGCGCGCAATTATCATTGGTCAATCACCGGCCTCGACGGCCTCGACACGAAGGCGCAAATCCAGACCGGTTTCGACGAGCGGTCGACGCTCAAGGCCGACCGCAAGCGCACGGCCAATGCCGCGCAAATCGACCGGCGCGCGCGGGCTGACGCCGAACTGCTGGCCGAGTTGCTGCGCAGCCAGGGCCATTATGACGCGACGGTCGAACCGGCCATTACCACAGCCGGCAAGGAGCTGCTGGTAAGCCTCACCGCAGTGCCTGGACCGCAATATCACTTCGGCAGCGTCGAGCTCCCCGGCCTCGACCAGGCGGCCGGCGGCGAGGC
The DNA here is from genome assembly GCF_023266535.1 of Sphingomonas sp. Lineage (GTDB taxonomy): Bacteria > Pseudomonadota > Alphaproteobacteria > Sphingomonadales > Sphingomonadaceae > Sphingomicrobium. The sequence goes on from NZ_JAHFPY010000044.1 coordinate 514, forward strand.
GGCGCGGCTGCGGGACGCATTTGCGGTCAAGGCGGGCGATCCAGTCATCGCCCAAAAGGTGATCGACGCGGGCGTCGCGCTCCAGGTCGAGCTGGGCGAACGCGGCTTCGCCACCGCCAAGGTCGGCGGGCAGGACATATTGGTCGACCATGAAGCGCAAACCGCGCGGCTGGTGCTGCCGGTAACGCCGGGACCGGTGGCCAAGTTCGGGCAAATCAGCGTGACGGGCGAGCCGGCATTTTCGGCCAAACATGTCCAGATCATGGCCCGGTTCAAACCCGGCGACCGGTTCGAAGCCGACGAGATCGCCGACCTCCGGCGCGCGTTGATCGCCACAAGCCTCATCTCGTCGGTCGAGGTGACCCAAATTCCGCGCGACGAAGGGCGGACGATCGACCTCGCGATCAAGCTGGAGCCAGCGCCGATGCGGACCATCGCCGGCGAACTCGGCTATGGCACCGGCGAAGGCTTCCGGGCCGAAGCCAGCTGGCAGCACCGCAACTTCTTCAATCCCGAAGGCGCGCTGACGGTGCGGGGCGTCGCCGGCACGCAGGAACAGCTCGGCGCAGTCTCGCTCCGCCGCAGCAACTGGTTGCGCCGCGACCAGATACTCAATGCGCAAATCCTGGCGCAGCACATCGATCGCAAGGCGTTTGACGCGAAGACGCTGTCGCTGTCGGCCGGGTTCGAGCGGCAGAGCAACTTCATCTGGCAGAAGAAATGGACCTGGAGCCTTGGCAGCGAACTGGTCCTGTCGGATGAACGCGACACGATCGAGGCGACCGGTGAGCCGAGGCGGCGGACCTTTTTCATCGCCGCGATCCCCGGCACCCTTGGCTATGACGCGACCGACAATCTGCTCGACCCGACCAGGGGTTTCCGGCTGCTTGGCCGATTGAGTCCGGAAGTCAGCTTCCAGGGCGGCACATTTTTCTATGCCCGGACCCAATTCGATGCGAGCGCCTACCATCCGATCTCGGATCGCATCGTTGCCGCAGGCCGGATTCGGCTGGGAACGATTTTGGGCGCGCAGCGCGATGATATCGCCCCGTCCCGCCGCTTCTATTCGGGCGGCGGCGGATCGGTCCGCGGCTATGGCTATCAGCTGCTGGGGCCGCGCGATATTGATGGCGATCCGATCGGCGGGCGCAGCCTCGCCGAGTTCAGCCTGGAGGCTCGCATCCGGCTGAAAGCGTTCGGCGGCAATTTCGGGATCGTGCCGTTTGTCGATGGCGGCACCCTGTCGACCGGGTCCATGCCCAAATTCAGCGACTGGCAGATCGGCGTTGGCCTTGGCGCGCGATATTATTCAAGCTTCGGCCCCATTCGGATCGATGTGGGAACACCGCTCAACCGCAAGTCGGGCGACAGCTCGATCGCGGTGGTCGTCGGCCTGGGGCAGGCCTTCTGATGGTCGAGGCGGCGCTCATCCCCGGCGAAGCGGGCGGCGCGCCGATCGCCGCACCTGCCCGACGGCATTGGGCGCGGCGCCTCGCGATCGAACTGGCGGTGCTTCTGCTGGTGCTGCTGGCGTTGGCGTTCGGCGGCCTCATCCTGCTCGATACTGCCCCCGGTCACCGCTTCATTGTTGACCGCATCGGCCAGGTCGAAACCGCGACGGGCCTCCGCATCCGCGTCGCGCGGATCGAGGGATCGATTTACGGCGAAGCGCGGCTGAAGGGTGTTGCGGTCAGCGATCCGCAGGGCGTGTTCCTGACCAGTCCCGAAATTGACGTCGACTGGGCGCCGGGCGCCTGGCTCTACAACAACCTCCACATCGACAAGATTGAATCGCCGCTGGTGCGGCTGGAACGCCTGCCGAAGCTGAGGAAAACCGGGCGCAAGGGCCCGATCCTGCCCAAGTTCGACATTCATGTCGGCAGCCTCAAGATCGATCGGCTCGAGCTTGCGCGAGGAGTTAGCGGCACCGCTCGGGCAGGAAGCCTCAGCGGTGAAGCCGACATCCGCGCCGGCCGGGCGATGATCGGCCTCAAGCTCGGCATGGTTGATGGCGACAAGCTGGTCGCATTGCTCGACGCCGAGCCCGACCGCAACCGGTTCGACCTCGACGTCCGCGTGGTTGCGCCAGGCGACGGACTGATCCCGGCGCTGGTCGGGCTGAAGCGGCCGATCGACCTTACCATCGCGGGCGACGGCAGCTGGACCAGATGGCGCGGCTCGGCGAAATTGCTGGTCGAGCGGCGTCCGACCGCAATGCTGGTGCTGGGCGTGGACAGCGGCCGCTATCGCCTGAACGGAGAATTGGCGCCGTCGCCATTCCTCAAGGGCAAGCTGCAACGGCTCAGCGCGCCGGTCATCAAGGTCAGCGGCGATGCGACCCTGGCCAGCCGGATACTCGATGGCACGCTGACGCTGGCGACGCCGTCGCTCCATGCCGCCATTGCCGGCAAGTTCGACTTCGCCGAAGGCCGCTACGACAAGGTCGCGCTGGGTGCGGACCTGCTCCGGCCGCCGGCGCTGTTCCCCAATATGACGGGCCGCAATGTCCGGCTGGTGATGACGCTCGACGGACCGCGCGGCAGCGCCGATTTGGCCTATCGCCTGACCAGCCCGCAGGTGGCGTTCGACAAGACGGGTTTCGTCGACGTGCGGGCGGAAGGGCGGGGCAAGCAGTCACCCTGGCCGATGCGCGTGCCGTTGCTGCTCAAGGCTCGCGCGGTGACCGGCGTCGGCGACATGGCCGGCGGAATTCTTGCCAACCCGAGCGTCGAGGGATTCCTGTCGATCGACCCGCATTTCGTGCGCGGCGACAAGCTCCAGCTCCGTAGCGCCAAGCTCAACGGGCTGATCTCGCTGCTGATCGACCTCAAGAACGGTCACTTCGACGTGGCCATCTCGGGAGCGATGAAGCGCTATTTGATCCCCGGGCTCGGGATCGTCGATGTCGAAACCCAGCTGAAGGTCGTGCCGGGTCCGAACAATCATGGCTCGCGGGTCATCGGCAAGGCGCAGGCCTGGGTCAGGCGGCTCGACAATAGCTTCTTCGCCTCGATGACCGGGGGGCTGCCGCGCCTCACGTCCGACCTCGAGCGCGGCAACGACGGCATCCTCCACCTCACCAACCTGCAGCTCTATTCGCCCAAGCTGCGGCTGTCGGGACAGGGCATTCGCCGCAAGGACGGCACGTTCCAGATCGAGGCGCGAGGGGCGCAGTCGCAATATGGGCCGCTGACGATGCGGCTCGACGGACATATCGAGCGGCCCAAGGTCGACCTGACGCTTGAACGGCCGAATGAGGCGCTCGGCGTTCGCGACATGCATTTGTCGCTCGATCCCACGGTGCCGGGCTTTACCTATCGCGCCGACGGCCAGTCGCGGCTGGGTCCATTCACGTCGAACGGTGACATACTGCTGCCCAAGGGCGAACGGGCGACGATCGCCATCGCCGCGCTCAACGTGGCCGGCTCGACCGCCAGTGGATTGCTGCGGTCGGATCCAGGCGGCTTCACCGGCAAGCTGCAATTGGCGAGCGGCCCGCTGAGCGGCTATCTCGATTTTTCACCGGCGGGCAACGACCAGCGGATCGAGACCCATCTCGCCGCCAATAATCTCAGCGTTGCGGGAGAGCCGTCCTTCAGCGTTCGCGGCGGCCGCATGGACGGGACAATCATCCTCGCCGAAGGACAGACGACGCTCGACGGCGTGGTGAGCGCGCGCGGCTTGCTGACCAATGGCATTTCGCTGTCGCGGCTAACCGCCAATGCGCATCTGGTGAACGGCAGCGGCCAGGTCCGCGCGGCGCTGGCCGGGACGCGCGGAACCGCCTTCCAAATGGTCGCGCTGGCAAACGTCACGCCGGACCAAATCAGCGTGACGGGCCGCGGCGAGCTCGACCGCCGGCCGCTGACGCTGGAAAGCGCGGCCGTCCTCACCAAAGTCGCCGGCGGCTGGCAGATTGCACCGACCCGCGTCCGCTTCGGCGGCGGACTGGGCATGCTGTCCGGCAGGACCGGCGACGATCCCGAGTTCCATGCCGACATCCAGGCGCTACCGCTGCAACTGCTCGACCTCGTCTGGCCCAAGGCCGGACTGGGCGGGGTAGCGAGCGGGCGGGTCGACTATCGCTGGGCCGCGCAGCCGTCGGGAAGCGCCAATTTGCGGGTCCGTGGGCTGAGCCGGGCCGGCTTGGTGCTGACCTCGAAGCCGATCGACGTCGGATTGAATGCCGTGCTGGGCCAGGGCCACGCCGCGATGCGGGCGGTCGCGGTCAGCGACGGCAAGACCATCGGCCGGGCCCAGGCGCGGTTCGACCCGCTGGGGCAAGGTCCGATCGTCACCCAGCTGATGAATGCGCCGATGCTGATCCAGATGCGCTACGCCGGGCCGGCGGATACGCTGTGGCGCCTGTCGGGCATCGAAGTGCTGGACCTCAGCGGGCCGGTGGCGATTGGGGCCGACATCAGCGGCCGCCTGGTTGACCCAGCGATTCGCGGCTCGCTCAGGGCTGACGGCGCCCGGCTGGAAAGCGCCGTCACCGGCATGGTGGTCGAGAAAATCCAGGCCCAGGGCCGCTTTGCCGGGCCCAGACTGCTCCTGTCCGGCATCACCGGATCGACTCCCGGAGGCGGGACGGTCGCCGGAAGCGGCACGATCGATTTCACCGGCGGCAAGGCCGGACTCGACCTCAGGTTCGACGCCAATCGGGCGCGGTTGCTCGATCGCGACGACATTGCGGGGACGGTCACCGGTCCGCTGTCGATCAAGTCGAGCGGCGACGGCGGCACGATCAGCGGCAGTGTCCGCCTCAACAACGGCCGCTTCACCCTCGGGCGGGCCAGTGCAGCGGCGTCGGTGCCGCAGCTCAATGTTCGCAATGTCGGGCAGGACGCCGAGGACGTGATCGAGCTTCGCCAGCTGCAGCCGTGGAAGCTCGACATCGACGTTGCCGGCGGCGAGCTCAATGTGCGCGGCCTGGGGATCGACAGCCGCTGGACCACCGATGTCCATGTCGCTGGATCGGTCGATGCGCCGCGCTTGACTGGCAGGGCGGACCTGGTGCGCGGTGATTATGAGTTTGCCGGCCGCAATTTCCGCCTCGACCGGGGCGTGATCAGATTCCGCGGCGAAAGCCCGCCGGATCCGTTGTTGGACATCAAGGCCGAGGCGCAGATGCAGGGGTTGGACGCCAGCATCCTGGTCGGCGGCACGGGATTGAAACCGGAAATCACCTTCGCCTCGGTACCGCAGCTGCCGCAGGATGAGCTGCTGTCGCGGCTGCTGTTCGGCACTTCGATCACCAACCTTTCGGCGCCCGAGGCACTACAGCTGGCATCGGCGGTGGCGGCGCTGCGGTCCGGCTCCGGTAACCTCGACCCGATCAATGCGCTGCGGCGGGCGGTCGGACTCGATCGGTTGAGGATCTTGCCGGCCGATGTCGCGACCGGCCAAAAGACGGCCCTCTCCGCCGGCAAATACATCACCCGCAAGCTGTTCGTCGAAGTGATTACCGATGGCCAGGGCTATTCGGCTACGAGGGCGGAGTATCAGGTCACGCGCTGGCTCTCGATTCTGTCATCGGTCTCGACGATCGGGCGAACCAGTGCCAACGTGCGCGTCAGCAAGGACTATTGAGGGGGAAACCAGGTGAAGAACTGGAACGTCCGCAAGATCATCGTCAGCCGCGAGGACATGCCCGAGCATCATCGCCTGGCCCAGTCGCTATCCTGGCCGCATCTGGTCGCACTGGGGGTCGGCGCGATCGTCGGCACCGGCATTTTGACATTGATCGGCGTTGGCGCCGGAAAAGCCGGCCCGGCGGTCATCCTTTCCTTCGCGATTGCCGGCTTGATCTGCGCCTGCGCCTCGCTCGCTTACGCCGAAGTCGCAACGATGATCCCGGCCTCGGGCAGCGCCTACACCTATAGCTATACGGTGTTCGGCGAGCTGATTGCCTGGATGGTCGGGGTGGCACTGATCCTCGAATATACGCTGGTGGTGAGCGCGGTCGCGGTCGGCTGGTCAGGCTACGCTGCAGGGTTTCTGCAATCGATCGGGATGGGGCTGCCAAGCGCCCTGGTGCAAGGGCCGGAACTGGGCGGGATCATCAACCTGCCAGCCATTTTCATCATCGTCGTGGTGGCGGGATTGCTGATCGCTGGTACCCGCGAGAGCGCGACGCTCAACGCCATTTTGGTGGTGATCAAGCTGCTCGCGCTGGCGATGTTCATCGCCGTTGCCTTGCCCTATTTCGACCCTTCGCATTTCGAGCCATTCATGCCCTACGGCTTCCCGAAAACCGGGGCCGCCGGGTCGGAGGTCGGTGTGATGGCCGCCGCGGCCATCATCTTCTTCGCCTTCTATGGGTTCGACGCCATCGCTACCGCGGCAGAGGAAGCCAAGAACCCGAGCCGCGACCTCGCCATCGGAATTGTCGGGTCGATGGTGCTGTGCGTGATCATCTACATGGCAGTTGCCGCCGCCGCGATCGGGGCGCTGGCGACGACGGCCTTTGCCAACAGCCCGGAACCGCTGGCCCTGATCCTGAGGGAGATCAACCAGCCTTGGGCGGCGAGGGTGCTAGGCGCCTCGGCGGTGATCGCGCTGCCAACCGTCATCCTGGCCTTCTTCTACGGCCAGAGCCGAATCTTCTTCACCGTCGCGCGCGACGGCCTGCTGCCTCAGAGCCTGGCGCGGGTGTCGAGCCGTGGCACACCGGTCAGGATCACCATCTTCACCGCCATCGTCACGTCGGTCTTCGCCGGCCTGATCCCGCTGGCCGAGATCGCGGCTTTGGCCAATGCCGGTACGCTGGCGGCGTTCGTCGCGGTGTGCGCGGCGATGCTGACCATGCGGGTACGTGAGCCGGACCGCGAACGGAAATTCCGCGCACCGGCCGCATGGGTCGTTGGCACCATCGGCATCGCCGGCTGCCTCTACCTGTTCATCAGCCTGCCGCTGAAGACCCAGCAATTCTTCGTTACCGCGCAGATCATCGGGGTGATCCTGTACATGTTTTACGGCAGCAGGGCCGCCGAAAAGGCGAGGGCGGGTGCCTGAGGCAACTGCCGCGCAAAGGGGCAGCCGGCTGAAGAACATCGTCGGCGGGTCGGCGGGCAATCTGGTCGAATGGTTCGACTGGTACGTCTATTCGGCCTTCGCGCTCTACTTCGCGCATAGCTTCTTCCCCGAAGGCGACCAGACCGCACAGCTGCTCCAGACCGCGGCGATCTTCGCGGTCGGCTTCGTCATGCGGCCAATCGGGGCCTGGCTGATGGGCGTTTATGCCGACCACAAGGGCCGCAAGGCAGGACTGACCTTGTCGGTCAGCCTGATGTGCGTCGGATCGCTGATGATCGCGGCCGCCCCGACCTATGCCCAGGTCGGGGTGCTGTCGCCGGCCATCCTGCTCCTTGCCCGGTTGATCCAGGGTCTGAGCCTGGGCGGCGAATATGGGTCTAGCGCAACCTATTTGTCGGAGATCGCCGACCGCGACCGCCGCGGCTTTTGGTCGAGCTTCCAATATGTGACGATCATTGGCGGTAATCTGTGCGCGATTGCCCTGCTGGTCGTCCTGCAGTTGCTGCTCGGTGACCAGGCGATGCAGGATTGGGGCTGGCGGATCGGCTTCGCGGCGGGTGCGGCGCTCGCGGTGGTTGCCTTCTTCATCCGGCGGCGGCTCGACGAGACGTTGAGCTTCGAGAATGTCGCTGCCCGGGCCGACCGCCGCCGTTCGACCGTCGGCAATCTGTTCCGCGATCATCCCAAGGAAGCGTTCCTGGTGATGGCGCTGACCGCGGGCGGTACCGCGGCCTTCTATGCCTACTCGATCTATCCGCTGAAGTTCCTCGTCAACACCAGCGGGTTCGACCGAACGACAGCGTCGCGGATCATGACGATTGCGCTGGCCTGCATGCTGATCATCCAGCCGCTTGCCGGCCGATTGTCCGACAAGGTCGGGCGGAGGCCGCTGATGATCTTCTTCGGCGTGACCGCGACGATCTTCACCTATCCGATATTTGTCACGCTGGAGCATACGCGGGACAGCTTGACCGCGTTCGCGCTGGTCATGGCGGCGTTGGTGATGGTGACCGGCTACAGCTCGATCAACGCGATCATCAAGGCAGAGTTGTTTCCGGCGGACATCCGCGCGCTGGGTGTCGCATTGCCCTTTGCGATCGCCAATGTGATTTTCGGCGGGACGGCTGAATATGTCGCCTTATGGCTAAAAGGGATCGGGCATGAGCGCTGGTTCTACATGTACATCTCGGCGCTCGCCGCAATGTCGCTGATCGCTTACGTTCGGATGCGGGAAACGAGGACGAGCAGCCAGATACTCGAAGACTAGCGGATTAGCGCTTGAGGAAGCCCTCGAGGTCGTCGCGCAGATCGTCGATTGACTGGCGATTCCAGCCCTCGGCCCAGGGATTGTCCTGGTCGGCCGTAGCCTGCGTCGGACCGGGACGGATCAACATCGACGGCGTCACGACCGGCCTGGACTTGCCCAGCACCCGAAGGTCGAACTTGTCCTTGAACTTGAGGCCGATCTTGTCGCCGAAAGTCCAGCTGACGGTGGCGAAATGCTGTCCGGCGTCGTCGAGGTCGAGATAGATTTCGGCGCCGAGCGGATAGACGTATGGAGCTTCGATCAGCGCGCCATTTTCCGAGATGTTGCGCAGGCGCACCTTCTCGCTGTCATGGTTGTAGAAGACCTGACCCATCCACACGAGCGGATGCCGGCGCTCGGCCCGCCGGCTGTTGGCAACGTCGTCATCCACCTTTGCGGCGGGCGCGGCCTTGATCGGCATTTCATCCCGCTTGGCGGTCGTAAGCTTCACGTCGCCGAAGCTGCGGCGAATGACGTCGAGCAGCAGCTTGTCGCGCGTTTCGGCGTCGCATTCGATCTTGGTCTCATGAGCGAATTCGAGCCCGACGCGGTCGTCGCGCAGCCAGCGGACCGCGCATTCGATTTCCGAATCCTCGGCGAAAATCAGGTCGACGCGCTCCCACAGGCGCGGCGAGAATTCGGCGCGGATCATCGCTCCGCCGCCGGACAGGTTGATCAGGTCGGCCTGATATTCCTGGCCCTCGAAGCGAACAGTGATCGTTTCCTGCTCGAGCCGATGGCGATCGTCGTCGCGGTGATTTTGCGAGCGCTCCTCACCGCGCGGCACGTCGACCGACGACAGATCGTCTTCGACGGCACCGCGCTTGCTCTTCTGCGGGACGACAGGGTCGCCCTTCAGGCCCTTCCCGGTCAGGATGGCCTTACGAAAACTGTTCATGGAAACGACCTCACACGCCATGCGTCGGCTTTTTGGCGTGGAAAGGGTTACGATCCGGTAACTTTCGTCGGAAAATTAATCCAAAAAATTGCCATACTTTAAGTCAGTTGCGAAACGAAGTATCAGGAGACGCGCGGGAATGGCCAGTGACGCCCGGGCCCGGGGGGCGCCTAATGGAGATGCAGCAAGTCCGATATTACGTTGCGCTCGCGGAGACGCTGAATTTCACGCGTGCCGCCGAGCAATGCAATGTCAGCCAGCCTGCGCTGACCCGCGCGATCCAGATGCTTGAGTATGAGCTCGGCGGGCCGCTGATCCGGCGCGAGGGAAGGCATTCCCATCTGACCGAGCTGGGTCAGAAGATGCTCCCGCTGCTCCGGCAATGCTACGACAGCGCAATTTCAGCCAAGACCCTCGCGACCAACATCAAGAAGGGAGAGGATTGCTGTCTTTCGTTGGGCATCGCTCACACCTTGGATGTTGCGCTGCTGATCGAACCACTTAGCGAGGTGTTCCGCCGCTTTCCGGACATGCAGCTCAAGCTTCGCAGGGGGCGAGCCGAAGAAATCTTCGAAATGCTCAAATCCGGGGAGATTGAGCTGGCGATCTGCGGCCCGTTCCGCGAGCAATGGGACCGATTGGACGCCTTTCCAATGTTTACGGAAGCTTTTGACCTGCTGGTCAGTACCGACCGTGAGCGAGCGAGCGACGAAAACTCCGAAGACCTGCCTTCGGGCGAGCGGTTCCTGTTTCATCGCGGGGTGGACACGGGTGAAGAGGACGAGTGCCAGCTGGCCGAGGCGGGAATCGATCCGGCGAAGGCTCACCAGGTTGATTCGGCCCGGGACCTCGAAGCGCTGGTCCTGGCAAGGATCGGCGTCGGCCTGGCGCCGTCGAGCATGATACAATCGGCGGCGTTGCAGCATTTGCCGTGCAGCAAGCTCAATCTCAAACGTACCATTGCGATCTACGCAGTCGCGGGACGGCGTCGGCCAGCCGAAGTTGCGGCGTTCCTTGCGCTGATGCGATGCGCCGACTGGTCCGCGCTAGAGCGAGCCGCCTAGGCGGCTGCCCGGGCGGCCGCGACAATATCGGCCAGTTCCATCCTTCGGCGATAATCGGCGTCGATGTGCGATGCGATTATCCGTCCATCGGTGCCGACCACGAAGACACCGGGTATGGGGAGCACCCAACCGCCCACTCCCTGATAGCGCGGGACGTCCCAGCCTGCCGCGGCGATCAGGGAAGCCATGCTGTCGTCAACGACGATGCTCAGGCCCAGCGAAACCGCATAGCCAAATCCCACGTCGGTAAGCAGCGGGAAGCGAGCTCCCGATTCAGTTTTGAGCAGCTTGGTGAACTGCGTGCGCTCGGCCGATATGGCGATAATCTGGGCCGGCTCGATCTCGTCCTGAATTTCGGCGAGGCCGCAAATGCTGAGGCGGCAATAGGGACACCAATGACCGCGATGGAACACGATCACCTGCGGCGCTTCGGCCAGCTTTTCACCAAGACTCACCAGATGGCCGTTCTCGTCCGGCAACAGGAAGTCCGGCATGATTTCGCCCGGCTTGGGCGCGCCAGTCCCAGCGCCGGCATCTTGCAGGCGAGCAACAAAGCGGTCGACGGCCTCGGCAAATTCCGTGCTGAGTCCGCGCACGGTGTTGGCAATGAGTTGAAGGCGCTCGGCCAAAGGAGCGTCGAGCGCGCGCGCCTTTTCAAACGCAAGCTCCAGTTCCGTGGCAAGCGACGTCTGCAGCACTATTGCCTCCGATTTACCCTTTTACCACCAGCGCCGGGCTCCTGCCAGCAGAAGCGTGGCGTCACTCACGCCGGGACAATTGGGCTGCCCGACCGGGTCGATTTGACGACAATGATCAAGGCCATCGTCGCGACCATCGCAGCGTAGGCGAGGATGAAGCTTGGCAAGACGAGCGGCAAGCCGACCAGCAGCATGGTGTCGTTGCCGCCCGGTACCAGCGTCGCGCCCACACCCATTAACATGCCGGCGGCGAGGCAGCGCACCCAGCGATGGACGCCCCCGGGGTGCGGCCGAAATAGGCCGGCGCTGAGCGCCCCGGCGACGGCGCCGAGGATGAAGACCAACGTCATCAAACTGCGCCATGCCAGTGACATGCCGGTTGATCCGGCCAGGTCCATCAGCAGGTTGGTGTAGGGCCAGCCGGGCGAAAGGATCAGCAGCGCGCCATTGATGAGGCCGATCAAAAGCAATGCCGAGAGTGGGTTCCAGTCCTTGCCATTGGCATCGGACGGCGCATGGTGGCCAGCGACGATCCAGATCAGCCCGACCACGGCCAGGCTGCCGGCCAGCACCGAAGCCGCGGGCAGGCCGAGGAGCGGGGAGGCGAGATTTGTCACCGGGGATCGGATCCCCAGCTTCGACGCCAGCGCGAAACCAGCCAGGATTCCCACCAAAGTGCCGAGCCGGGCCGCATCGCCGCGCCCCAGCCGGGCCACTGTTCCGAAGGCGCAGGCGCCGTTGAGCAGGGCTCCGCACCCAAAGATCGCGCCGCCAATCATTGGAGGGACCAGCACACTGGCGCTGCGATATCGAGAGAAGACGTCGTGGCCCAGTGTGGACCAGGCGGCCATTACCGCCAGGGCCACGGCGCCGGCCATGAAGAAGCCGAGGAAGCGCTCGGGCCGGCGTTCAGCCACCAGCTGTGTGACGCCGGCTACCGCGCAGGTGCTGCCGCGCTGGACGGCATATCCGGCGGCAAACGCGAGGATCAGAATGAGGCCCGCCACCCCGCTACTCTAGCATGGGAGCGGGCCCCGGAAAATTGCGCTGCTTTAGGCGCTATAATACATGTCGAACTCGACCGGCGACGGCGTGGTCTCCCACCGCATCACTTCTTCCCACTTGAGTTCGATATAGGCGTCGATCTGGTCGGCGGTGAAGACGTCGCCTTTCAGCAGGAAGTCCATGTCATTGCTGAGCGCGCCCAGCGCCTCGCGCAACGATCCGCACACCGTGGGCACATTGACCAGCTCGGCCGGCGGCAGGTCGTAGAGGTTCTTGTCCATCGCCTCGCCCGGATGAATCCGGTTCTGGATGCCGTCGAGGCCGGCCATCAGCAGCGCCGCATAGGCGAGGTAGGGATTGGCCATGGCGTCCGGGAAGCGGAACTCGACCCGCTTGGCCTTCTCGCCCGCGCCATAGGGAATGCGGCAGGAGGCGGAGCGGTTGCGGCTCGAATAAGCCAGCAGCACCGGCGCCTCGAAGCCCGGCACGAGCCGCTTGTAGCTGTTGGTGGTCGGGTTGGTGAACGCATTGAGCGCCCGGGCGTGCTTGATCACCCCGCCGATGAAGTAGAGCGCCATTTCGCTGAGGCCGGCATAGCCGTTGCCGGCGAACAGCGGCTTGCCGCCTTTCCAGATCGACATGTGGGTGTGCATGCCACTGCCATTATCCTGGGCGATCGGCTTGGGCATGAATGTCGCCGTCTTGCCGTAGGCGTGGGCGACCATGTGCACGACATATTTGTAGACCTGCATGCGGTCGGCGGTCTCGACCAGCTTGCCATAGGTCAGGCCGAGCTCATGCTGGGCGGCGGCGACCTCATGGTGGTGCTTGTCGCACGGCAAGCCCATTTCGATCATGGTCGAGACCATCTCGCCGCGGATGTCGACGGCGCTGTCGACCGGTGCGACCGGGAAATAACCGCCCTTGGCGCGCGGGCGATGGGCGAGGTTGCCGCCCTCATATTTGGTGCCGGTGTTGGTCGGCAGCTCGATATCGTCGATGGCGAAGCCGCTCGAGGCATAGCCGTCCTCGAAGCGGACATCGTCGAACATGAAGAATTCGGCCTCGGGCCCGACGAACACCGTGTCGCCGACGCCGGTTGCATTCAAATAAGCTTCGGCGCGGGTCGCAGTGGAACGCGGGTCACGGGCGTAAAGCTCGCCGGTCGACGGCTCGACCACGTTGCACACCAGGATCAGCATCGGGGTGGCCGCGAACGGGTCGACATAGGTGGCGTCGAGATCCGGCATGAGGATCATGTCGCTCTCGTTGATCGCCTTCCATCCGGCGATCGACGAACCGTCGAACATGAAGCCGTCGGTCAGCATGTCCTCGTCGATGACCGAGGCGACCATCGTCAGATGCTGCCACTTGCCCTTGGGATCGGTGAACCGCAGATCGACATATTCGATCTCATTCTCTTCGATCTGCTTCAAAATCTTCGCCGCGGCATTCGCCATGATGGGCCTCGCTGAAAATGTGAGAATCGACCACGGCCGGGGCCGGGGACCATGATTCACCGATTCCAGCGCGGCGCGACGGAGTCACGACCGCCGTGAACTTTTCACCGGTTTGGGGTCAAAAAGCCCGTCGTTGCGCGGCGACGAGCATCCTGAGGAGCATGGCGACCGGGCGGGGGACGCCGACCTTGCCTTCCAGCCACAGGCTGACCGCCGAGCGGCTGACGCCGATGGCATTGGCGAGGTCGCTTTGGGTGCGATAGCCGAGGGCGCGCATCAGGCTCTTGAGCTCATCGGGAGCCATCGAGGCGAGGCGGGGATCGTCCATGCTTAACCGGTAGCCTCGATCCTTCCTTGCGTCATCCCGGCCTTGAGCCGGATCCGCCTTTTCTTCGTATCATTCAAAAGGAAGGCAGACCCCGGATCAAGTCCGGGGTGACGAATATCGTCAGATCGCGTCCGGCCCGCGGTCGCCGGTGCGGATCCGGATCGCCTGTTCGACTTCGAGCACGAAAATCTTGCCGTCGCCGATGCGGCCGGTGCGGGCCGCGGCTTCGATCGCCTCGACCGTACGCTCCGCGAGGTCGTCCTCGACCACCACTTCAATCTTCACCTTGGGCAGGAAGTCGACGACATATTCGGCACCGCGGTAGAGCTCGGTATGGCCCTTCTGGCGGCCGAAGCCCTTCACCTCGGTCACGGTAATGCCCGACACGCCAACCTCGTGGAGGGCATCCTTCACATCGTCGAGCTTGAACGGTTTGATGATCGCTTCGATCTTCTTCACGACGCCCGGATTCCCTGTTCGTTTCCAGTGCTCGCCATGCCCCCGGCATGGCTGCGCGCTTCAGCATCTTATGCATAAGCGGGGGCAAAGCGCCATGGCCTGATGCGCCCCTGCGGCGAATGTAACCTTCCCGCCAAACCTCTGCCGCAATTGTCGCGCAGTCGGGCACTCGACATGAAGAAAGCCATCATTCTCTCTGCCGGCCAGGGCTCGCGCCTCGGGCATTTGACCGACGACCGGCCGAAGTGCCTGATCGAGTTCAACGGCCGCACCTTGCTCGACCGGCAGCTCGACGCGCTGGCTGCCAATGGGGTCGAGGAAGCGGTGGTGGTGACCGGATTTCGCGACGACCAGATCGAGGCCGCGCTGAAGCGGCGCGGCGATGCTGGCCCGCGCGTCCGCACCATCTACAATCCCTTCTACAAGGTGGCCGACAACCTCGGCTCGCTGTTCGTCGCCAAGCACGAGATTGTCGGCGATACGCTGGTCTGGAACGGCGACACGCTGGTCAGCGAAGCGCTGATGGCGCGCGTCGTTGGCAATCAGGGCCAGGAAGGCATTTGCGTCACCATCGATCGCAAGGACGGATACGACGAGGACGACATGAAGGTCGTTGTCGATGAGGCGGGCCAATTACATGCGATCGGCAAGCGCCTCGACATGGACCGGGTCAACGCCGAATCGATCGGCCTGCTCGCCTTCCGCGCATCAGGCGCCCAGACCTTCCGGGACGCCATCGAGCGCGCCATTCGCACCAGCGAAGGAACCACCATCTGGTACCTGCGCGTGATCCACCAGATCGCCCAGGAAGGGCCGGTGTGGACGCTCGACATCAACGGCGAGGAATGGGGCGAGGTCGACTTCCCCGAGGACGTCGAGAGCGCCGAAGCGCTGACCGCGCGGTGGGACGAGGCGCGGAAGTCGAAGGCGGCCTGAGCGCGCGCGCCACTATCTCCAAGAAGGTTTCTCGATAATAAGCAACCCCGAGGGGGCAGCATGGTCTTGGGGCGAATTCGGAAGCAGATCGGCCATCAGAATTGGTTTGGCGTCTCGGTCGATCTCGTCATCCTGATTCTCGGCGTGTTCCTAGGTATCCAGGTCAGCAACTGGAACCAGGATCGGCTCGATCGCGCACAGGGCAAGGAATATCGCGACCAGCTCTATCTCGACCTGGAAGCAAACCAGCGCGATTTGGCTTTCCGCGTGCACTACGACGGCCAGTTGCTGGCTCATGCGGAGGCAGCGCTGGCGGCGCTTGACGGGCCCGCCGCTGATCGGCCGGGGGACTTCATCATCTCCGCCTATGAGGCCAGCAATCATATCCCCCAGCCGGTGCGTCGCTCGACTTATGACGAAGTGCAGGCTTCGGGCATGGCAAACTTCATCGGCGACAGGATGCTGAAGGAGCATATTGCCAATTATTACGTCGGCATGGCGACGATGCAGCGCTTGTTCGACAATGTCCCCGCCTATCGCGACATCATCCGTTCCGCGCTTCCCTATGAGGTTCAGACGCAAGTCTTGAAGGACTGTCCGGAAGTCCTTGAAACCGACGAATATGGCAGTGTGACGCCCAAGTTGGCGGACAATTGCAGGTCGACTCTGGATTCACTCCTTGCCCAGCGAGTGGCCGCCCAATTGCGAGCCATTCCCAATCTGCGGCAAGCCCTGAATGCTGTGGCCGTCGATCTAAACCAAAAAATCTGGAACGAGCGCAAGTTGTCGGAGGAAGCCGAGCGACTGAAGCAGCAAATCCGTGCCGCGGCTCAATAGGGCGGCTTGTCGAGGCCCTTCGGGCTCTTCGTGAAGATCTCGTGGCCCGTCTCGGTAATGCCGATCGAATGTTCGAACTGGGCCGACAGCGATCGGTCGCGGGTGACCGCGGTCCAGCCATCCTCGAGCAGCTTCACGTCCGGACGGCCGATGTTGATCATCGGCTCGACGGTGAAGAACATACCGGGTTTCAGTTCCGGCCCGGTGTTGGGCCGGCCGGCATGGATTACTTCCGGGCTGTCGTGGAACAGCCGGCCGAGGCCATGGCCGCAGAAATCGCGAACCACGCCATAGCGGTGCTTTTCGGCATGGACCTGGATGGCATTGGCAACGTCCCCCAGCCGGTTGCCCGGCCTGGCCTGCTCCAGCCCCAGCATCAAGCATTCATAGGTCACGTCGACCAGCTTCCGGGCCTTGATCGGCACGTCGCCGACGAAGAACATGCGGCTGGTGTCGCCATGCCAGCCGTCAAGGATCGGAGTGACGTCGATGTTGACGATGTCGCCGTCCTTCAGGACCTTGTCGCCAGGAATGCCGTGGCAGACGACATGGTTGATCGAGGTGCAGCAGCTCTTGGTGTAGCCGCGATAGCCAAGTGTGGCGGGCACGCCGCCGGCTTCCAGCGTCATCCGCTGGACGATGGCGTCGATCTCGCCGGTCGTCACACCGGGAACAACCTGTGCCACCAACGCGTCGAGGATCTCGGCGGCAAGGCGGCCGGCGCGGCGCATGCCCTCGAAGCCCTCGGCCCCGTGCAGCTTGATCACATGGCTGCGCGGTTCGGCGCGGTCTTCTGGGCCGACTTGGATATATTCCGTCATGCGGACTAGATAATGATTGATCCGCGGATTGTCGAACGGAGGGCATGGATGGCGAATGGGCAATTGGAAGGGGGCTGCGCCTGCGGCGAGGTTCGCTACCGGCTCGAAGGCCAGCCGATGTTCGTCCATTGCTGCCATTGTCGCGACTGCCAGACACAGACCGGCAGCGCGTTCGTTATCAACGCACTCTACGAGAGCGACAAGGTTTCGCCGACCAAGGGTGCGCTTGAGCCCGTTCTGACACCGACCGAGAGCGGGCAGGGTCAGCAGGTGTGGCGCTGCCCCAGCTGCAACGTCGCGCTGTGGAGCAATTATGGCGGTGCGGTTGATAAGGTGCGGTTCGTCCGGGTCGGCACGCTCGACCGGCCGGAAGACATGCCGCCCGATATCCACATCTACACCCGATCGAAGTTGCCGTGGGTCCACTTGCCCGAGGGTGTGCCGGCGGTCGAGGTCTATTATGACAGCAGCCAGCTCTGGCCGGCCGCGAGCCTTGAGCGGCTGAAAGCAGTCTTCGCATGACGGGCGAGGGGCGTATCTGGACCGCGGGTCTTGCGGTGATCGGCGATGAAATCCTGTCCGGCCGGACCCAGGACAAGAATATCGGCCAGGTCGCGACCTGGCTCAACGCCCAGGGCATCAGGCTGGCCGAGGTGCGGGTGGTGCCCGACATCGAGGATCGCATCGTCGAAGCGGTCGACGCGCTGCGCAACCGCTATGACTATTGCTTCACCACCGGCGGCATCGGCCCGACCCACGACGACATCACGGTCGATGCGATCGCCAAGGCGCTGGGCGTCCCGGTAATCATTCATCCGACCGCCCGGGCGATCCTCGAGCGCTACTATGCCGACAAAGGCGGGCTCAACGAGGGGCGCCTCAGGATGGCGCGGGTGCCGGAGGGCGCCGAGCTGATCGAAAACCAGATGTCGGGCGCGCCGGGAATCCGGCTCGGCAACCTGTTCCTGATGGCCGGGGTGCCGCACATCACCGCCGGCATGCTGGATGCGTTGAGCGGCACCTTGGAGGGCGGGAGGCCGCTGGTGTCGGTGACGGTCGGAGCCTTCGCTCCGGAGAGCGAGGTGGCCGAGCTGCTGCGCCAGGCCGAGCAATCGGCCGAGGGTATCTCGATCGGCAGCTATCCCTTCTTCAAGCAGGGCCGCGTCGGGTCCAATTTCGTCGTCCGGTCCGAGGACCAGGGCAAGGCAAGCGCCGTCGCCGACGAGCTGGCCGGCAAGCTGGCCGAACTCGGCTACGAGCCCGTCACCGGCGGGATTTGATCAGCAAGGGGAAGATGATGCGCAGCTGGCCGATAATGATTTGCTTGATGGTGACAGCCGCCGGCGCACAGGGCCAGAGCCAACAACCCACGGCGCCGCCCAGGTGCACGGCCCCGGAGAGCCGCCAGTTCGATTTCTGGATCGGCGAATGGAATGTGACCGATCAAATGACCGGCCAGCATGCCGGTGAAAGCCATATCGAAAAGCTCTACGGCGGATGTGTTCTGCGCGAGAACTGGTCGAGCGACGGCTTTCGCGGCGGCAGCCTGAACACTTGGTGGAAGGGCGACGGGAAATGGCATCAAAGCTGGATGGACCAGGCCGGTGCCTTCCGCCATTTCGTCGGTGGGCTAAGCGGCAAGCAGATGATCATGACCGCGGAACAGCCGGATCCGCGTGACGCCGCCAAGCATATCCTGGTTCGCCTGACGTTCACGCCCAACGCCGACGGCACCGTCAGACAATATAGCGACTTCTCCCGCGACAGCGGGAAGACGTGGCAGTTTCGATACGATTATCTGTACCGGCGGATGGACTAGTCTTCGCGCGGTCAGTCCCGCGTATCGACCCGCGCGACTACCGACATTCCGGGACGGAGCCGGTCGGCCAGCGGCTGACCCGGATCGATGCGGATGCGCACTGAGATCCGCTGCGCGACCTTGACGAAATTGCCGGTCGAATTGTCGGCCTTCAGCACCGCGAATTCGGAGCCCGCGGCGGGCGCCATATTCTCGATATGCCCTTTCAGCCTGGCTCCATCGAGCGCGTCGACGGTGAAGGAGGCCGGTTGGCCGACCGCCATCTTGTGGGTCTGGGCCTCCTTGAAATTGGCCATCACCCACAAGGTCTTGGGCACCAGGAACATCAGCTGCGTGCCGGCGGTGACATATTGGCCGCGCCTTACGCCAACCTCGCTCAGCTGCCCGCTCTCCGGCGCCCGGATGACGGTATGGTCGAGGTCGATTTCGGCCAGCCGGACCTGGGCCTGGGCAGCCTCGACATTGGCGCTTAGTCCTGAACGGCCGACCACCACTGAGCGAACATCCTGGCGGCCAATCTCCCGCGCAGCGCGCGCCTGGCGCAGCTGGGCTTCAGCGGCGTGAAGGGCGGCCAGTTGCGAATCGCGGTCGCGGGACGTGACCCATCCCTTTGCGATCAGCGCGTCGGTGCGCCGCATGTCGGCCTGGACCTTAACCAGCTGGGCCTCGGCATTGGCGATGGCGGCGTCCTCGGCCAGCTCATTGGCTTCCTTGCCGCGCTGGGCCTGGAGGCTGTTGTTGAGCGTCGTCGACTGGGTGAGGACGTTGGCGCGCGCCTGCGCGACGCGGGCATTGTAAATCCGGTCCTCGATCCGGACCAGGACCTGCCCGGCCTGGACGTTCTGGAAATCCTGGACCGGGACCTCGGACACATAGCCCGAGACCTGCGGGCTGATCACCGTGGTCTGGCCGCGCACATAGGCATTGTCGGTCTGCTCGTAGCGGCCTCCGAACGGGGGCAGCTGCCAAGCGTAGAGGATCGTCGCGATCGCGGCGAGGATCAGCAGGACGATCAGCGAACTGGTTATCCGGCTGCGCGTCTGCGGATTCCAGCGATCGGGCGCCGGCGGCTGCTCTTCGATCGGATCGGCCATCGGCGCCGGTTCCGGCGGCGGAGGTGAGACTGCATCGGGGCGTGGCACCGCCGCGGTTCCGCTTTCTGTGACCGACGTCATGCGGGTTTTCCTTCACTCTGATTGGCCGTGGCCATGGCTGCCAGCCGTTGCGCCAGCAGGACGATTGGCGAAATCTCGCCCCGTTGGCGCATTCGTATCTCGATCGTCACGCCCCACAGGAACAGCAGGAAGGCGAGGACGCCGATCACCAGGAATACATCATTATAGGCCAGGACATTGGCCTCGCGCGTGACGTTCCGGCCCAGCAGCACGACGCCCTCCGCGGTTCTCAGGGCCGGGTCGCCAATGACCGTATTTACCTGGTTGGCGCTTCCCGAAAGCCTCGCCGCGTCTGCCGGATTGGTCAGCATGATCTGTTCGACCAGGCTGTGCGAATGGAACTTCTCGCGGATCGTCTGGAACGTCCCGAATATCGCCGTTCCCATCAAACCCCCAAGGTTCTGGGTCGAGCTGAACAGCACGATCCAGCTGATGAAATTCTGCGGGCCGGCGAGCAGCGTGCGGGAGATGCCAATGCCCATCGCCGGACCGACGAACAAAATCGCGCCGAAGCCAACCAGCGCCTGGCTGAGATAGGCATTCTGCGGCCGCGTGAGGTTGGTTGCCCCGGCATCGAGAAAGGCGCCGATGGCGATCAATAGGCAGGCGATCTGGATGAGCCGCGCCGGATATTGCGGCTGGAAGGCGAAGATGGCGGTAGCGAGCCCCGCCAGCGCGGCCAAGGTGACAATGATGTAAAGCATCTGGAACTGGTCGATTCCCATGCCGAGCGAGGTCAAGAGGCCGATCGATCCGAGAGTTTGTTCGGCCAGCAGCATGCGAATGAAAAAGGCAATGATCGCGATGCGGAGGATCACCCACTGTCCCAGCCACCGGGTCTGCAGCAGCGGGTTGGCGCGCCGATGCTCGACGACAATTCCTGCGACAATCAAGACAATCGAGCCGATCAGCGCCCAGCCGATCCAGGGTGTGTCGGTCCACCACAAGGTTCGGCCCAGCCCGAGCGCGGCGCACAGCAGGACAATGCCGGGAAACAGCAGGCCGACGGTGATGAAATCGGTCTTGCAGAAGGATTTGGACCGTTCGCTCGGCGGCAGCGGCAGGAACATCACCGAGGCGAGGGTCAGCAGGGCCAGGCCGAGCTCGAAATAATAGCTCATCCGCCAGTCGCCCCAATAGAGCAGGCTGGGGGCCAGGGCGCGTGCCAGGGGATTGGCCAGCTGCGGGACGCTGATGCCAAGCAGGACCGCATAGAGCCGCTTGGGGCCGGGCATGGCCTGGAACATCATCAGGATGCACAAGGTCGTCAGGCCGGCGCCGGCGATGCCGCTGACCGAGCGCACCAGCAAGGCCGACCAGAAACCATGGACGAACAGGTGGATGAGGGCGGTCAGGACATAGCCGACCAGCACCAGCCGGACGAACAGCGCCAGGCCGAATTGCTGGCGAAATTTCACCAACAGCAGGTTAGCGCAGATGTTGGTCATGACATAGGCGGCCGGAATCCAGGCGGCTTCCTCGGCACTGAGGCCAAGGGTGCCCTGAAAGAAGGCGAGATTGGCGGTGACCAGCGAATTGCCGAGGCCACCAGTGACACCGGCGAGCACACCGATAAGACCATAAGCCCACATGCGCCGCATCGGATGATCAGGATTGTAGGGCGAGCCGGGAATGACCGGCCGCTCATGCGGCTTGAACTGATAGGCCTGCGTCATGCCCGCCGCCTGTTCCTGAACCATTGGGGCCTAATCCAGCCGGTGTCGAATACAAGTCTCTAGATAAGTTGCTATTTGCAACTAAACAAGCCCGGTTGACCTTGGGAGGGAGGGCATGGCAAGCGGCCGCCACATGCCTTCGAGCGGGTATGATGTAATGGTAGCCTGTCAGCTTCCCAAGCTGAACGCGCGGGTTCGATTCCCGCTACCCGCTCCACGCACAGGCCGTCCGGGGGACGGCCGAGCATGGAGCGCACTCGCAAAGCATACGGATGGAGCGCGCGCCAACGTCGCGGCGACATTCAAACAATCAAAGAAAAACGGCGCCGTCCCGAAGGACGACGCCGCATCTTCCGATCGACTTTCGAGCCTACAGGCCGACGGTCACCGTGCCGGTGATGGCGCGGGTCGAAACCGGCGTGAAGCGCGGAGCACTGAAGCCGCTACCTGTGCTGCCGTAGGCGTTGATGGTGGTCGACAGGTTACCGAAGTAGTGCTCGTTGAGCAGGTTGATCACGTTCAGCTGGAAATAGGCCTTGGGGATATCAACGAAGCTCTCGAGGCCGACGCGTGCGTCGAGATCAACCGTCGTGTAGCCCTTGACCTTCACGTCGTTGACGTCGGTCGCGAAGCGCGAGCCAACATGCTTGGCCTGGATGCCCAGCGTTACCGGCTTGATGTTGACTTCGGCGCGGCCACCGAACTGCCACTTCGGCGTTTCGACGACAAACTTGCCCTTG
>NZ_JAHFPY010000045.1 GCF_023266535.1 Sphingomonas sp.
TCGCTTGACCGCCGAGCGCGAGCGGATCGGGCCGGTCAACCTCGTCGCCGAGCAGGAACTGGCCGAGCTCGACACCAGCCGCGAGGCCAATGTCGCCGAAAAGGACGAGCTGGCCCAGGCGATCCTGCGCCTGCGCGGCTCGATCGGTAGCCTCAATCGCGAAGGCCGGGTCCGGCTGCTCGATGCATTCGAGAAGGTCAACACCCACTTCAGCAGCCTGTTCACCACCCTGTTCGACGGCGGCCAGGCGCATATCGAACTGGTCGAGAGCGACGACCCGCTCGAGGCGGGGCTCGAGATCATGGCCCAGCCACCGGGCAAGAGGCTGCAATCGCTGACCCTATTGTCGGGCGGCGAGCAGGCGCTGACCGCGGTGGCACTGATCTTCGCCCTGTTCCTGACCAACCCGGCGCCGATCTGTGTGCTCGACGAAGTTGATGCGCCGCTCGACGACGCCAATGTCGACCGCTTTTGCGACCTGCTCGACCGGATGACCGGCGAGACCGACACCCGCTACCTGATCGTCACCCATAATGCGGTGACCATGGCCCGCATGGACCGGCTGTACGGTGTGACGATGA
This sequence comes from Sphingomonas sp., assembly GCF_023266535.1. Classification (GTDB taxonomy): domain Bacteria; phylum Pseudomonadota; class Alphaproteobacteria; order Sphingomonadales; family Sphingomonadaceae; genus Sphingomicrobium. The sequence continues at coordinate 582 of NZ_JAHFPY010000045.1, forward strand.
TCGAACGCGGGGTCAGCAGGCTGGTCTCGGTCGACCTTGGTGGGGCCGAGGAGCTATTGGCGGCCGAGTGAACCGCCAATTCGTGCCTCCCTATCCACCGCGTCCGGCCAGGCCGGTCGCGACCTGGCGCGGCTTCTTCGGGGAACGGACGCGGACCTCGGTTTACGGCTGGTCGGAGCGCGCGTTCGAGATCGACTATCTCAAGCGCGACATCCTCGGCTTCCGGGTCCATATCCTGCTCGATCCGGACTTGATCGAGCATGTCCTGCTCGACAACGCCGCCAACTATGTGAAGCCCGACATCGTCAAGACGTTGCTCGATCCGATCATCGGCAGCGGACTGCTGACGTCCGACGGCGCGCTATGGCGCGACCAGCGCAAGATCGTCGCCGCCAGTTTCTCGCCCGGCGCGGTCGAGGCGCAGCGTTCGATGTTCGTCCAAGCGGCTCGCGAAGCCATGTCCCGCTGGAGCAATGGCCGGCACGACATGGCCGCGGAGGCCACCCGCACCACCATGACGGTGATCGCGCTCGCCCTGTTCGGCGGCGATCCGCGGCTGATCTCGGAAACCTCGATGGCCCATATCGCCGCTGCGATCGAGGGTTTCTCCGAGGCGCGGATGCTGGCGCTGCTGCGCCTGCCGCAATTCCCGGTCACGCCCAAGGGCAGGGCAGGCAAGCGCGGGCAGATCTTCCTGCGGCACACGCTGGCCGAGGTGGTCGACGACCGCTGGCATGGCCGGGTCGCGCCCGATTTCCTGACCGGGGTGATCGAAGCGCTGCGACAGCGTTTCTCCGACGATGAGGCGCGGGCACTGGCGATCGACAATGCCGCGACTTTCTATCTGGCGGGTCATGAGACGACGGCCAACGCCATCACCTGGACGCTGTTCCTGCTCGCCGCCCAACCCGGCCTGCAGGACGAGCTGGCCGCGGAAGCGCAGACCGCACTGGATGATGGTGTGGATGACGCAGCCGAGCGCGTCCCGCGCCTTCGCCTATTCCTACAGGAGTCGATGCGGCTCTATCCGCCGGTGCCCCGCTTCGATCGGCAGGCCATCGCCGCCGACCGCTTGGGCGAGCATGATGTGGCGCCCGGCGACATCGTCTCGATCTGGCCGTGGATGATCCACCGCCACCGCAAATATTGGAGCAATCCCGACGCATTCGAGATCAACCGCTTTGCCGACAAGGAAGGCCAGCACCGCTTCCAATATTTGCCGTTCGGCGGCGGCCCGCGGACCTGCGTCGGCGCCCAGTTCGCCATGGCCGAAGCGCTGACCATCCTCGCAATTTGGCTCGCGGAGTGGCGCTTTGCCGAAGCCGGGCACACGGTCCGGCCGGCCGGAATGGTCACGCTCCGCCCCGCCGGCGGCTTGCCGCTCAGGCTGGAAAAGCGGGCCTGATCATTTCGTGTTAGATTCGCTATTGCGAATGACTATCATTAACGCTAGTCGACCTTCAGACCATCCGGTTGAAGGGGAATTCATTCCATGTTGCGCGTGTCCGCTGCCGCTTTGCTTGCCAGCAGCTTCCTTGCCTCGCCTGCGTTGGCGGCCGACGCCGATGCCGGCAGCGGCAATGTCGAGCTGGCCGAAGCCGATCCCATCGTGGTGGTCGGCGAGCGCCAGGGCTATGATGCCAAGGATACGTGCGCGGCGACCAAGACATGCACGCCGCTGAAGGACGTGCCACAGGCGGTCAGCGTCATCACCGCCGAACAGATCGACGACCAGTCGCTTCGCTCGATCTCCGACGTCGTCCTTTATGTGCCGGGTGCCAGCTTCAATTCGGGCGAGGGCAACCGCGACACGATCGTGCTGCGTGGCAACAGCAGCACCGCCGACTTTTTCGTCGATGGGGTGCGCGACGACGTTCAATATTTCCGCGATTTCTACAATGTCGACCGGGTCGAGGTCCTAAAGGGCCCCAACGCCATGATCTTCGGCCGCGGCGGCGGCGGCGGCGTGGTCAATCGCGTCCTCAAGCGCAGCACCCATTCTGATTTCCAGAATTTCGCGCTGAGCGGCGACAGCGAAGGCGGTTTCCGCCTGACCGCTGACGTCAACCAGCCGCTCAATCAGCAGGTCGGCATTCGCCTCAACGGCCTCTACGAAGATGGCGACAGCTTCCGTCGCCACGTCGACCTCAAGCGCTATGGCGTCAATCCGACGGTCGGCATCCAGGCCGGCGATTCAACGCGCGTCGACCTAAGCTACGAATATTTCCACGACCGGCGCACCGCCGATCGTGGCGTTCCTTCGGTCGCCGATCCGGGAGTCGACGAGCCGCTGAAGGGCTTCGACAGCGTCTTCTTCGGCGATCCGGACAAGAGCTTTGCCAAGGTCGATGCGCACATTGGCACCATCGCCACCGAGCATGATTTCGGGAATGGCCTGACACTGCGCAACCGCATATCCTACGGTCACTTCGACAAATTCTACCAGAATATCTACGCCAACAGCCGGGCAACCAGCACGGTCACGCTGGGCGCCTACAACAATCTCAACAATCGCCGGAACCTGTTCAGCCAGACCGACCTGATCTGGGAAAACAAGCTGGGCGGGATCGATCAGACTTTGTTGTTCGGCTTCGAGGCCAGCCGCCAGAAGTCGCGCAACTTTCGCCAGACCGGGACCTTCGCCCCGGGCGCAAACATTGTTCCGCTGAGCGACCCTACGGTCGTCCTTGACGGGCTGATCAGCTTTGCGCGCGCCGGTAACGACGCCGACAACCGCACCAAGGCGACCGTCGCGGCGCTTTATGTCCAGGACCAGATCCGCCCGGCCGACTGGATCGAGATTGTCGCCGGCCTGCGCTTCGACAGCTTCAAGCTCAGCATCGACGATTTCCGCCCATTGCCGAACGGAGGCGAATTCAGCCGCACTGATAAACTCTGGTCGCCGCGGCTGGGCGTGGTGCTCAAGCCAAACGACAAGCTTTCAATCTATGGCAGCTTCAGCCGTTCCTATTTGCCGCAGTCGGGCGACCAGTTCGGCAGCCTCGACATTAGCACCGAGGCGCTGAAGCCCGAGCGCTTCGACAACTACGAAATCGGCGCCAAATGGCAGCCGGTCGAAGGCCTGCTGGCCACCGCCGCCATCTACCAGCTCGATCGCACTAATACGCGCTTCCAGGTCAGCCCGGGCGTGTTCGAGCTGAGCGGCAAGCAGCGCAGCAAGGGCTTAGAACTCGGCTTGTCCGGCAATGTCACCCAGAGCTGGCAAGTGTCGGCCGGCTACGCCTGGCAGAAGGCCGAGGTGACCGAGGCGACCACCGCGTGCTCGACCGGCGATTGCAAGGTGCCGCTGGTACCGCGCCATACCCTGTCGCTTTGGAACCGCTACGACGTCACCAAAGATCTGGGTGTCGGCCTTGGCGTAATCGCCCGGTCCAAGTCCTTCGCCACCATCAGCAACGCGGTGAAACTGCCCGGCTATACAAGGGTCGACGGGGCGATCTTCTACAAGATCAGCAAAGAGGTCGAGGCGCAGGTCAACGTCGAGAATATCTTCGGCGCCGGCTATTTCCCGACCGCCAATAGCGACAACAACATCGCGCCGGGCGCGCCGACCACGGTCCGGGGAACCATCCGCTTCGGGCTCTGAGCGGCTAGCCTATCCCCGCCAATAGTTGGGGAACTGCTGCTTCAGCGCGGCGACCTTCGGCCGGTCGTTGAAGACGATGTACGGATAGTTCGGGTTCTTGCGCATGAAGTCCTGGTGATAGGCTTCGGCCGCGGTGAATCCGCCGCTTTCGATCCTGGTGGCTATCGGCCGGCCAAACACATGCGCTTTGCCTAGCTGGGCGATGTAGGCCCTTGCCACTCTCGCCTGGGCTGGATTCTGGGGAAAAATGGCCGAGCGATATTGCGGGCCGGTGTCCGGTCCCTGGCGATTGACCTCGGTCGGGTCGTGCGCCACCGAGAAAAAGATCCGCAGCAATTGGGCATAGCTGACTTGCGTCGGATCGAAGACAATCCGCACGGCTTCGGCATTACCAGTCGTGCCGGTCGACACCTGTTCATAGCTGGCCCCAGATGCCCTTGCGCCAGCAAAGCCGGAGGTGACGTCGCTGACGCCCTTCACATGCTCATAGACGCCCTCAATCCCCCAGAAGCAGCCGCCGGCCAGCACCGCGACTTCGCGATGTCCAGTGGCCGGTACGACCAGCGCGGCTGGCGGGACATTGGTCGCGGCTTCTGCCGATCCGCTCCAGCTGATTGTCAGTGGCGCGGCGATCGCGGCGGCGGCGATTGCGGACAGGCCCAACTTTGCCTTCAGGGTCATTTGTTCTTCCTTCCTCGGCGGTCCCACTACGCCGCCCATATGCAGTGGCCAATGTCGTTTCGTCGAATCGCTGCTTGCCAGCGGTTGAACGTCGCTTAGGTTCGCGGCGCCAACTCAGGGGGATCGCCATGCGCCTTCGCATCTCACTATTCGCTGCAACGATGCTCGCGGTTACAGCGCCGGCGTTTGCCGGGCCGGTCGAGGATTTCCAGAAGCTCCAGAATGATTATTGGGCGGCGACGCTCAAGGACAATCCAACCTTCGCCAGCTCGGTCGGCGTCCAGCAATATGACCGCCAGCTGGCACCGCTCAGCCTGGCCGAGTTCGACCGGATCGCGGCGGAGAATACGACCTTCCTGAAGCGGCTGGACGTCATTCCGGCTGCCTCGCTCCCAGCCTCGGAACAGGCCAACCGCGCGGTGCTGAAGCGACAGCTCGAGGACGCAATCGAGGGCAATCGCTACGGCGAGCGGCAGCTGCTCTACTCGACGCTTGGCAGCTATCACGACAATCTCGCCGGCATGGGCGAGAACATCCCGTTCCGGTCCTACGCCGATTACGACAATTTTCTCGCCCGGCTGGAACAGGTTCCCGACCGGATGAAGAGCTATGGCGAAATCAGCGCCAAGGCGGCGCGCGAAGGCTTTGTCCAGCCATGCGTCACGATGGGCGGCTTTGCCGGCACTATCACCGGCAACATCACCGCCGACCCGGCGCAATCGCGCTTCTACGGGCCATTCGCGGGGCAGCGGCCGGCCAATATCGACGCCGCCCAATGGGCCGCGTTGCAGGCGCGGGCCAAGGCGCTGATCACCACCCGGCTCAACCCGGCCTATCAGGGGTTCGCCGACCTCTACGATCGCGAACTGAAGGGCAAATGCCGCCAGAGCGTCGGCGTCTCGGCCATGCCGCAGGGCAAGGAATATTATGCCTTCCAGGTCCGCTCGCAGACCACCACCAACCTCACTCCCGAAGAAATCCACCAGCTCGGCCTGAGGGAGGTTGCACGGATCCGTGCCGAGATGGTCGATGTCGCGACCAAGGCCGGCTTTGCCAGCCGCGAGGCGATGATCGCCGACATGCGGACCAACCCCAAATACTTCGTCACCACGCCGGAGGATCTGCTCAAGGCCACCGCGCTGATGACCAAGACCATCGACGGCAAGATGCCGAGCCTGTTCGGGCGGTTGCCGCGGCTACCCTATGGCATCCGCCCGATGCCGGCGGCGACCGCGCCGGGCGACACCACCGCGCGTTATCAGCCGGGCAGCCCGGCCGCCGGAATCGCCGGCTTTTATCTCGTCAACACCAGCAAGCTCGACCAGCGGCCGCTATGGGAGATACCGGCGCTGACCGTTCATGAAGCGGTTCCGGGCCACCATATGCAGATCGCGCTCCAGCAGGAGCTGGAAATGCCCGACTGGCGGCGCAACACCGCCTTCTTCACCGCCTTCGTCGAGGGCTGGGGGCTTTATTCGGAACGGCTCGGGATCGAGATGGGCCTCTTTGACACGCCGCAGAAGGACATGGGGCGGCTGGGCTATGAAATGTGGCGCGCGTCGCGGCTGGTGGTCGATACCGGCATCCATGCCAAGGGCTGGACCAAGGAGCAGGCCGTCGCCTTAATGAAGGACAATACGACGCTGACCGACGCCAACATCGACGCCGAGGTCAACCGCTACATTTCCAACCCCGGCCAGGCGCTGGCCTACAAGCTGGGCGAACTCAAGATCCGCGAACTAAGGGCAAGGGCCGAAAAGGAACTTGGGCCCAAGTTCGACCTCAGGCATTTCCACGATGCTGTGCTTGGCCAGGGCGCGGTGCCGCTCGATGCGCTGGAAGCGCAGGTCAACGCCTGGATCGCCGCGGAGAAGGCTAAGCCGTAAGGCTCACTCCTCAGGGACCGAGCCTTCTCTGGACTGCTCACGGCGCTCCTTGAACGCCTGGTTGATCAGCTGCTGCTGGCAGCCGGTAAAGCCGGCCGGCCCGACCGGCGAACAGCTTTGGATTCCGGTCTTGCCATAGGTTTCGAAGGCGGTCGCCTTGTTGGCCCAGGCTTCGCGCGTCTGGCGCGGGCCGGTCTGGCGGTAGCGTTCGGGGATGCGGAAGCGCTCGCTCTCCGGCTTGCGGGCGCAAACCACCACCTCGTCGTCGGTCGAGCGCGGGCAGGGATCGGTGCCGTAGACAATGATTTCGCTGACCTTGCTGCTCTGGGCCAGCGCCAGGGCAGGCGCGAGCAGCGTCGGGCCAGCAAGGGCAAGTCCGCTGGCGGCAATGGTCAGGAACGGCAGTTTCGACATGTCACACGTCCTCTTGTGAAGGGCCAAAGCGGTCGAACCGCAGTGCCGTTTCATCTCATATGCGTTTCGAAAGCTCGATTGCCAACCGGCAGCCGGCACGAATTGCGCCGGTCAGCAACGGGTAGGCGATGGCTTCTTCCGCGCCATGCGCGCGCGCTGTTTCGCGATGCTCCAGCTCCTCGGCCTGGAAATCTCGGATATCCGCCGCAAATTCGGGATCTTCGTCGCCCAGCGCGGCCAATTGCTCCGAATAGTGGCGGTCGATTTCGGTTTCGACCGCGTCGGTGCAGGCCATCGCCGCTTTCTCGCTGATCATCGCCGTCATCGCGCCCAGCGCGAAGCCGGCGACGCTCCACAGCGGTTGCAGCGCGGTCGGCCGCACCCGCCGCTCGGCCATCAGCTTGTCGAATCGCGCGAGGTGGCGCTGCTCCTGCGCCGCCATCCGCGCGATCTGGTGTGCCACGGCCGAACCTCGGCCCAGCACCGCCAGTTGCCCGGCATAAATGCGCGTCGCGCCATATTCGCCAGCCTGGTTGACGCGCAGCATCGATTCCCGGTCGGACCGTCTTTCTCCGGGCCGCCAGCCGCTCATGACGGCCGCTTCAGGGCAAGCACCGCGATCGCCGCCGCTCCGGCCAGTGAGATGATGGCATTGAAGCCGGCCAGCGAAATGCCCAGCAGCGACCATTGCACCTGGTCGCAGCGCACCAGCGGCACCTTGAGGATATCCTCCAGGCTGGCAGCGCCGTTGGTGGTGCAGCGGGTAATGCCTTCCCACCAGCCATATTCGACCCCGGCATGGAACGCCCCGATCGCGCCCGAAACCGCGACCAGGAAGGCCGCCAGCACGACGATGGCCCGGGTCCGGCCCGCCCTGATCGGCGACATCATCGCGATCAGCGCCAGCAGGATCGCCAGCCCGTGCGGCCAGCGCTGCCAGATGCACATCTCGCACGGGTAAAGCCCGCCGACATATTGCGAGAGCAGCGCGCCGCCGAGCAGTCCGGCCGGAATCAGCAGCGCGAGCAAGCGTGCCTGCTTGAGGCGCGCCGCGCTCTCCGGCCCCGCCGTCGCCAGCATTAGCGCGCGGGTTTCTTGGCGGCGATCTGGACCGGCGGCGGCGCCAGCCGCTGCAGGGTCTTCAGTGCATAATCGAGCTGATAATCCTTGACGCCCTTCTTCTCGAGCTCGGCGGCGGTCAGGAGGAAGCGCGGATCCGGCGTATCGTCAGATTCCAGCACCTCGTCCTTGATCTTGGCCTGGCTGACCAGGTGGCGGCGAAGGTCGGCCTCGCGCAGCTTGGGCCGCGACTTGTAATCCTCGTCGCTGAGCTGCGGCACGGCGAGGTCCGGATCGATCCCGCCGGCCTGAACCGATCGGCCCGACGGCGTATAGTAACGCGCCGTGGTCAGGCGCAGCGCCGACTGCGGCCCGGTCTGGATCACGCTCTGGACCGAACCCTTGCCGAAGCTGCGCTCACCCATGACGATCGCGCGGCGATGATCCTGCAGCGCGCCCGCGACGATCTCCGCCGCCGAGGCCGTGCCGGCATCGACCAGGATGATCACCGGCTTGGCATGGGCAAGGTCGCCCGGCTTGGCATAGAAGCGTTCGATGTCATTGGCCTCGCGGCCGCGTTCGGACACAATTTCGCCCTGCTCGAGGAAGGCATCGCTGACCTCGATCGCCTGGTCGAGCAGGCCGCCGGGGTTGGAGCGCAGGTCGACGATATAGCCGAGCGCGCGGCCGCCGGTCGCCTTGTCGATCCCCAGCAGCGCTTCGCGGGTCATCGCGCCGGTCTGGGCCGAGAAGCCGTTGATGTTGATGACGCCGACATTGTCCTTCACTTCCCACTTGACCGGCTTCAGCTCGATCCGCTCGCGGGTGACGGAGACGTCGAACGGTTTGTCGCGGCCGGGTCGGACGATGGTCAGCTTGATCGTCGTGCCGGGCTTGCCGCGCATCTTGTCGACCGCCTCGTCGAGCGAGAAGCCGTAGAGGAATTCGCCATCGAGGTGGGTGATATAGTCGCCGGCCTTGATCCCGGCGCGGTCGGCCGGGGAGTCCTCGGTCGGAGCGATCACCTTGACCGCGCCATCCTCGGTCGAGACGGTGAGGCCGAGCCCGCCGTAATTGCCGTCGGTGGTGGTCTTCAGCTGGGTGAAGTCAGCCGCCTCGGCATAGCTTGAATGCGGGTCGAGCGCGGCCAGCATGCCGTCGATTGCGCCCTTGATCAGCGTGTGGTCGTCGACCTTGTCGACATAGTTGGCGCGGACCCGCTCGAACACGCTGAAGAAAGTCTCCAGCTCCTTCTGCGTATCGGTCTCGGCCGCGGCCATCGCCGTCGTCGCGATCGGGACCATCGCCAGGGCGCCGACCAGCGCGAGGGGCGGGAGAAGCTTGGCAAGGCGTAGCATCACATCAATTCCTGTCAGGGCACGTCGTATATAATTAGCGATTCTCGCTGCCATTTGACAGCGGAACAGATGAAGCTGCGATTAAGGCGGGCGAAACCGGCTGGCCATTTCGCCTCAATTCGACCCCGACCGGCCCCAGCGCCCGGCCCAGAAGTTCACCTCGCCGGACCTCAGAGCCCTTGGGCTTGTCGCTGGCTACGCCGAGCAGCAGGCTGGTCCAGCCGCCGCCATGGCCGATGATCACCAGCCCGTCCTGGCCGCGGTAGGGAGCTGCAAACAAGATCTTGCCGTCGGCGGGGGCGATCACCGCCGCGCCGCGCGGCGTATCGAACTTGAGGCCGCGCGAGACGATTCCGGCCGGGCTGACCGAGCCGATGCCGTCGCTCAGCGTCGCTGCGACCGGCAGGCTGTAAGCGAAATCGGGCGGCGGCAGGGCGGAATCGCCGCGCATAGGCCGAGCCGGGGCGAGGCCGAGCGCCGCCACGTCGCCGGCATTGCGCAACGCCGCGCGGCGGCGGTCCGCTGCCGCGCCGACGCTCGCCAATGCCTCGCCGCTGGCAATGACACGGTCGCCGGCCCCGAAGGATTCGCCGGCGAGCTGATTGGCGCGATCGGCGGCCTTGGCCTCCAGCTCGGCGAAGCGCTGTTGCCGCTGGCCAAGCAATTTCTTCCCTTTCGCCAGCTCGGAGCGAGCCGTGTTTGCCGCTGCCTCGAGCCGCCGCCGTTCCGCCAACTGGCCTTTGAGCGCCGCGCTTCGCCGTTCGATCACCGGCATGGTCGCGTCGAGCAGCGCCTTGACCCGGACCAGCTCATCTACCGAGCCATGATCGGCCAGCGTCAGCAGCGGCGGTTGCCGGCCCATGGTTGTGAGGCCCGCGAGGAGCGCCGCCAACGGTGCTCGGCGCTCGGCCAGCCTCCGTTCGGCGAGCGTCGACTGGGCGCGGGCAAGCCGCAATTTTGCATCAGCTTCGCCGATACTGGCTTCGGCTTGCTCGATCGCCGCCGCCGCCGCCGTCTGCTCGGCCTTCAGCCGGTCCGCGTCGGATTGGGCATTGGCGGCCTGGCCCTCGAGTTCGGCCAATCGTTTGGTCGCCGCGCGTGCCTCGGCTTGCGCCTGCGCCAGCGTTGTGTCGACCGTCACGCCTTGCGGCGCGACCGGCCCGCTGGCGGCAAGCATGATCGGCGCCGCTGCAACCAGGAGGATGATGACGCGGCGCATCAGCCTTCCCGGTGATAGGGATGGTTGGCGAGGATGCTGGTCGCGCGAAACAATTGCTCGGCCAGCATGGCTCTCACCATCATGTGCGGCCAGGTCGCCGGTCCGAACGACAGCAGCAGGTCGGCCTGATCCCGCACGGCCGTGTCATGGCCATCGGCCGCGCCGATCCAGAAGCGCGCCTCGCGCCGGCCGGTATCGCGCCAGCCTTCCAGCTTCCTGGCAAATTCTATCGAGCCGAGCGACTTGCCGCGCTCGTCGAGCACCACGTTGATGCTGTTTGACGCCGCTTCCGGCGGGCTGCCGCCCTTGTCGGGCAGCTCGGTCATCCTGGTCGGCCAGTTGATCCGCTTCAAATAGCGCTCGGTCAGCTCCGCTTCGGGCGACCGGCCGATCTTTCCCCGGGCGATGATGTGCAGCAGCACGCTAGGTTTTGGGCGCTTCAGGCGCCGGGAGCGGCCGCCCTGGGCGCCCCCTCGTCGCCGAACGCCCACATGCGCTCGAGATTGTAGAAGGTGCGGACCTCGGGCCGGAACAGGTGGACGATCACGTCATCGGCATCGATCAGCACCCAATCGGCGACCGGCAGCCCCTCGATCCGGACTGGCCGGCCGAATTCCTGCTTGATCCGGTCGGCCAGCTTGTTGGCCATCGACGCCACCTGCCGCGAAGAGCGGCCGGACGCGATCACCATATGGTCGGCGATCGACGATTTTCCGGCTAGCGGGATGGTCACCACTTCGACGGCCTGGTCGTCGTCGAGCGACTTCATGACAAGGCTGTGCAGCGCCTCCACGTCGACCGAATGGGTCGGGGCGGCAGGCGCATTGTTGGGATCGGCCAAAGGGACTCCTCTAAGGATGGACTATGCCTCGCCGGGATGACGAAATTCGGCGGTGCCAGTCAGGGTTACGTGCGCGCAGCTGTGTTGCGGATGTTCGGTCGGGTGGCAGGCGAAGGAAGCTAATCGCCGGTACACTCCATTCCGTCCAATTCCTTGCCTGGTCTACGGGGCGGACAAACCGCCGCAACCAGCCCATCGCGCGCGCCGCGCGGGCATCGTCATCATAACCGGGCCGCGATAGCACCGCAATCGGGACCGTGCGCGCCAGGGCGCGCCAGTGCTTCCACTGGTGGAATTGGGCCACAGTGTCCTCGCCCATCAGCCAGATGAAGCGATGCTTCGGCCATTGGCGCATGATCAGCTTCAGCGTGTCGATGGTGTACCGCGTTCCATGTTGGGCCTCGAAATCGCTGACCCGGATGCGGCTGCGGCGGGCCATGATCCGGGCCGAGGCAAGGCGGGCGTCATAGGGCGCCATGTCACTGACCTGGTCCTTCAGTGGATTGCCGGGTGACACCAGCCACCACACTTCGTCGAGGTCGAGCGCGTCCATCGCCGCCAGGCTCATCGCCCGGTGCGCCCGGTGGGCCGGGTTGAAGCTTCCGCCGAGGAGGCCGATGCGCCGTACCATGCGCGATGCGCTAGCACGCGCTCCCGTCGCAGGGTAAGAGGGAGCCAGGGGGATGCGATGGGGGAATGGGACGCAATTGGCGACGCGGTGACTGGCGGCATGCTGGCCCGCGCGGTCGAGCCGAGCGCCGGCGAAGCGGGGGCTGATGGCCATACCCACGAGACCAATTGCCTCAATTGCGGCGCGCCGCTGACCGGTCCCTATTGCTCGGCCTGCGGCCAAAAGGCGCATGTCCATCGATCGCTCAAAGCCTTCATGGGCGACTTTGTTGCCGGTGTATTGAATTTCGAAGGCAAGTTCTGGCGAACCCTGCCGATGCTGGCCTGGCGCCCGGGCGAGCTGACCTGCCGCTATATCGCCGGCGAACGCGCCCGGTTCATCTCGCCGATCGCCCTCTACCTGTTCACCGTCTTCGCCATGTTCGCGGTGCTCAATTTCAACGGCACCTTCAGCACCGATGGCAAGCCTGACATCAAAGTCAGCGCTAAAGAGGGGATCAAGACGGAAATTGCTGCCGAGCAAAAGGCGGTCGCGAGGCTGGTGGCCGAGCGCAAGTCGGCGGGGAATGACGCGAAAGAGTTGGCCAGGCTTGACCGCGAGATCGCCGAGAAGAAGGCCGAGGTCGACGCCGCGCAAAAGCTGCTTAGCGGCAAGTCCATCATAACCACGGACCCCGGCGACGACGCGCCGGACTGGATCAAGCCATTTATCGAAAATGCGAAGGAAAATCCGGAAGCGGTTTCGCTGAGAGTCCAGGAGGCTGCGTCCAAATATAGCTGGCTGCTGATTCCGCTATCGGTGCCGTTCCTGTGGCTGCTGTTTCCGTTCAGCCGCCGTTACCGGCTGTACGATCACACCGTGTTCGTCACTTACTCGCTGTCGTTCATGATGATGCTGGTGATTACCGCCGGCCTGATGGTGGCGCTTGGCGCGTCCGGCTACGCCGGGCTGCTCTTCTTCGTTCCGCCGTTCCACATGTACCGGCAGCTGAAGGAAGCCTACCAACTAGGGCGGACCAATGCGATCCTCAGGACTTGCGCTCTGGTGACATTTGCCTTCGCCGCCGCCGGCATGTTCGCCGCCGCCACCGTCGCAATCGGGGCGATGTAGACGGCCAGTCAGGCCTTCTGGCAGGGATATTTTCGTTCGAGCACCGACCGCAGCACGTCGCGCGTGTCGGTGGTGGCCCGCCTAGCCGGCGGAACGGCGCGGAGCGCGGCGACATATTCGTCCTTGCTGACCCGCGGCTTGCCCTTGGCCGGTGGACAAAATGCCGTCGGTCGCCCGGCAGCTTTCTCCCTGGCATATTCAAGTTTCAGCGCGTCGCCATCCCGTTCCACCTCTGCTTTCATCCGATAAAAGTCGCGGCTGAACAGGGCGAACGGGCCGCGCGCCAGCAGACGGTCAACGCGCTTCAGGAAATGCTCCACGTCCTGGGCCTGGGCAGGGGCAGCGAGCAACAGGGCCAGCAGCACGCCGACGGTAAACCGCATAATGAAAAACCTCCCTGCCGGCGTCGCGACGACTAGGGCAGGGAGGCTCTGAATGCCAGTTTAACAGAGGCGATCAGCTTGCGGCCGGGGCCGCTCCGCCAATGCCCGGGTTGGGCCGCTTGGCCTTGGGAATCGACGATCCGGCCGACGGCAAGGCCGGCCCCTTGGTGCTGCCACGGTCGATGCTTTCGCCGGCCAGTACCTTGTTGATCTCGTCGCCCGACAAGGTCTCATATTCGAGCAGCGCCTGGGCCAAAGTCTCGAGCTCGCCCCGATGTTCCTCGAGCAAATGCTTCGCCCGGTCGTAGCCCTGCTCGACGATCCGGCGGATTTCCTTGTCGATCGCCTGGGCGGTCTCGTTCGACATGTTCTTCTGGCGATTGACCGAATAGCCGAGGAACACTTCCTCGTCGGCCTCGGCATATTGCAGCGGGCCAAGCGCGTCGGACATGCCCCAGCGGGTCACCATGTCGCGGGCGAGGCCGGTGGCATAGCTGATGTCCGACGAGGCGCCGGAACTGACCTTGTCGTAGCCGAAGATCACTTCTTCGGCGACGCGGCCGCCCATCGACACCGCCAGGTTGGCGTACATCTTGTCGCGGTGGTAGCTGTAATTGTCGCGTTCCGGCAGGCGCATCACCATGCCCAGCGCGCGGCCGCGCGGGATGATGGTCGCCTTGTGGATCGGGTCCGACGCCGGCTCGTGCAGCGCGACCACGGCATGACCGGCCTCATGATAGGCGGTCATCTTCTTCTCGTCCTCGGTCATGACCATCGAGCGCCGCTCGGTGCCCATCATGACCTTGTCCTTGGCTTCCTCGAACTCGCTCATCGCGACCAGCCGCTTGCCCTTGCGTGCAGCCAGCAGCGCGGCCTCGTTGACCAAATTGGCGAGGTCGGCGCCGGAGAAGCCGGGCGTGCCGCGGGCGATCACCCGCGGGTCGACGTCGGGCGCCAGCGGCACTTTCTTCATGTGCACATGGAGGATTTGCTCGCGGCCGTCGATGTCCGGACGCGGCACCACCACCTGGCGGTCGAAGCGGCCGGGCCTGAGCAGCGCCGGGTCGAGCACGTCGGGCCGGTTGGTCGCGGCGATGATGATGATGCCCTCATTGGCCTCGAAGCCGTCCATCTCGACCAGCAGCTGATTGAGCGTCTGTTCGCGCTCGTCATTGCCATTGCCGAGACCGGCGCCGCGATGGCGGCCGACCGCGTCGATTTCGTCGATGAAGACGATGCACGGGGCCGACTTTTTGGCCTGTTCGAACATGTCGCGGACGCGGCTCGCGCCGACGCCGACGAACATCTCGACGAAGTCCGAACCGGAGATGGTGAAGAAGGGCACGCCCGCCTCGCCGGCGATGGCGCGGGCCAGCAAGGTCTTTCCGGTGCCGGGTGACCCGACCAGCAGGGCGCCCTTGGGGATTTTGCCGCCGAGCCTGGCGAATTTGCCCGGATCCTTCAGATATTCGACGATTTCCTGAAGCTCTTCGCGGGCCTCGTCGATGCCGGCGACATCGGCGAAGGTGACCCGGCCCTGCTTCTCGTTGAGCAGCCGGTGGCGGCTCTTGCCGAAGCCCATCGCCCCGCCGCCGGCATTCTTCTGCATCTGGCGCATGACGAAGAAGCTGATGCCGAGGATCAGCAGGAACGGCAGCGACTGGTAGAGCAGGATCAGCCAGACGCTCGATTGCTCTTCGGCCTTGACCGCGACCCCCACGCCCTTGCCGACCAACCGGTCGGCGACGTTGGTGTTGGGCGGTGCGACCGTGCGGAACGTCTTGCCATCGGCCAGCTTGCCGCTGATCGTGACATTGCCGATTGACGAGGTGGCGATGGTGACGGAACGGACACTTCCTTCGTCGACCTGGTTGATGAAATCCGAATAGGCCAGCGGCTCGCCCTGCGCCGCGCTGCTGCTGCTGTCGAACGCGCGGACAAACAGCACCAGGCCGAATAGCACCGCTACCCAGATCAGCAGC
The DNA here is from genome assembly GCF_023266535.1 of Sphingomonas sp. Classification (GTDB taxonomy): domain Bacteria; phylum Pseudomonadota; class Alphaproteobacteria; order Sphingomonadales; family Sphingomonadaceae; genus Sphingomicrobium. The sequence goes on from NZ_JAHFPY010000045.1 coordinate 15,753, forward strand.
GACTTGGTCCAGGGATTGCCGGGCTTTTTGTCGGTCGGTTTGTCGTCCACGAAGTCGTTCCTTTGGTTGCGCCCTTAAAATAGGCGCATTCCCCTTAATGACAATGGAACGAGTGGGGCGTTGCTACGCGAGCTCCGACTGCCGCTGGATATGCGTCCAGGCGAAGGCCGAGCCGGGATTGTGCTCATCCTCGAACGGCGAGGGGGCGTTCAGCGCTTTCAACCGGTCGAGGTAGACGTTGACCAGCTGGAGGCGGCGCTCGCGGGCTTGCGGGGTGACGGCGCGCGACGCGGCGCTCATTTCTTCGCATGCGCGACGACGGTAAAAGCGAATATCTGTTTCCAAGGCGCCCCTCCCCAAGCGAAGCGCGACTCTCACTGAGTCGTTGAAGGGAAATTTAACGAAAACCACGGTGAGGTCGAGTCCGTCACGGCCGTGCAACGAACAGCTTGGTATTTCGTCGAAAATATCGCGTGGGCGTTTGGTCAGGAGCGCCGCGGCGGCGCCAGGGAGAGCCGCCAGAATGTCCCGCCCTCCAGCTTCAGGCCGGACAAAGTGACGGTTTCCTCGCGATCCAGCGCCTCCAGCGCACGGATGAGGTCGGGCCCGCGCGGTGGTACCGCGCCAAGTTCGGCAAAGGCCGCCAGCAACAGCCGCCGCTTCAGTTCGCGCGGCAGGTCGAACGGCTCGATCAGCAGCGCGCCGCCATCCTGCTTGATGCGTGAGGCGATCAGCGGCGCCAGTGCCCAGTCGAGTGCTTCGTCGGCGTCGCGGATCGCCGAGGCGCTGACCGCCAGCCGTGCCGGATCGGCCCAATCGGTCCGGGCCAGCCATTGGCGGATCCGGCTGCGGTCGTGCCTGGGGTCGCGGTTGCTGGGATCGTCAACCGGGGTCAGCCCGGCACTCTCGACCAGCGCTACCAGCTCCGATTTGCGCCAGCCAAGCAAGGGTCGAATCAGCAGCACCTCTTCGGACAGAGCTCGCCGAGCGCGCGTCCCGCCCAGCCCGCCGACACCCGCGCCGCGCGCTAACCGCATCAACAGCGTTTCGGCCTGGTCGTCGGCGTGATGGGCGGTCGCGACTGCCGCCAGCCCGCGCTCGATCGCCCAATCGTTGAGCAAGCGATAGCGCATCGCCCGGGCCTCGGCCTGGATATTGGCGGCGGGAGGCTCGGCCCAGTCGGCGACCAGGGTTCGGTGCGGTACGTTGCGCCGTTCGCAGAGACCGGCGACCATCGCTGCTTCGGCGGCGCTTTCCGGCCTCAGGCCATGATCGACCGTCGCCGCCTCGACTAGTCCCGGCCTTGCCTCGGCGGCCAGCAGCAAAAGCGCCAGGCTGTCGGGGCCACCCGACACTGCAATGCCGATGCGGCAATCCGGGGCGATCAGCGCGTCAAGATCGGCGGCGAAGCGGTCAATCGCTTCGGCCGCGACGGTCATCCTAGCTGCACTTGGCCTCGGACTTGGCACCGGGCAGCGCGGCCTTGAGCGGGGCGCGGAGATTGGCGGCGTAGACGTCTTCCAGCTCTGCATAGGCCTTGCAGGCCTGGCCCGGCTGGCCGAGCTTCATCAGCGACTGGCCGAGGTAGAACAGGCTGTCCTGGGCCCGCTCGCCCTTGGGATCGCGGCGGTAATTGGCGAGCAGCGCCTCCGCTGCGGCGCGCGGCTGACCCTTGTCGAGCAGGGCGCGGCCGGCAAGGTTATAGGCCCAGCTTGCACGGCGATGGTCCGGATATTTCTTGGTGAACGCCTGCAGCGACTTGATCGCCGCGTCATATTTGCCGGCGTTCCACAGCTGGAAGCCCTCGTCATAGGCGGCTTCGGCCGGGTCGGCCCCGTCGATGGCCGGCAGCGCCGCCGGCTTGGCTTCCGCGCGCTCGACCTTGGGCCGCGACGGCGGCGGCGCGACTTCCTCGACAGGCACCGCGGATTCCTGCCCGCCTGACGCCTGGTCATCGCCCGCCGGTGCCGTTTCCAGCGCCCTCAGGCGGCGGTCGCTGTCGGCACGCATCCGCGCGACCTCGGCCTCCAGCTGCGCCACGCGATTGCCGTTCTCCTCCGACTGGCGAAGGATGTCCGCGAGCTGGCGCTCGACCGCGTCGAGCCGACCGTTGAGGCTGTTGACCGAATCCTGCGTCGCTGCGGGATCGTCACTGAATAGCGCGGTGTCGGCCGGCTGGCCCTTGGGAAATACCTGCTTCTGGACCTGGCGAACCTGGCGCTCGAGCCGGTCGATCCGCTGTTCGGGAGTCGCCGGCTTGCGCTGCGCCGCGGCGGGGCTGAGGGCGATGGCGGAGGCGGCAACCAGGAGTAGGGCTGAACGGAAACGCATGATGATCCTCGGATTGGCGAGTTTTGGCAGGGGGAGCATGGCTGACATTCGCTGTCGCTTAGGTGAATCAGTTGGTGGTGGCGGGCGCCGCTACATTGGACTGCGGCGTGCCTGGGGCGGCCGGTTCAATAGTCGCTGGCGCGGCTGCCGGCTGTGCCGGTCCCTTCATCAGATCGGCCGGGAGCAGGCTGACGTTGGACGCAATTTTGCCCGCGGGGCCGACCTGCGGCGCGACGGCTGTGCCGACCGTGACCCGCAGCGCTTCGGGCTTGCCGGCCTTCAGCAGCGGAGCGGTCGCGGTCGCCGGGACCGTGTAGGCTTGGCCCGGCGCCAGCTCGCCGGAGAATAAGGACTTTCCGCCATCGGTGACCTGGATCCAGGCTGGAGCTGTCGCGGTCAACACGACCGGGCCGGCGGCGGCGGGCGCCGCGACCGGCGGCGGTGCGGCTGGCGGAGCCTGGGCTGGCGCGGCGACATTGGATGCGTCGGCGACGGCCTGGTCGGGCTGCATCGACCGGTTGCTGAACCACATCAGGCCGAGCACGACCAGCACGAGTAGGCCGAGCGCACCGAGCACCAGCCCCTTGGGCATGGTGCGGGCCGGGTCGACCGCTTCATAGACTTCGGGATGCACCGCCGCGGCGAGGCGGTCACCCATTTCTTCCCGTAGCGCGTCGCCGATTTCGGTGCGGTCGAGGCCGACCACTCCGGCAAAATTCTTGGCGAAACCGATCGAGTAGGTTGCGGCCGGAAGCTTGTCCCAATCGCTTTGTTCAAGGCTGGTCAGGTGCCGCGTCGGAATCCGGGTCTGGGCGGCGACATCCTCGACCGACAGGCCCTTGGCTTCGCGAGCTTCCTTGAGGCGCTGGCCGACCGTGATGACGTCGTCAGCTTCCGTCTCGTCCATTGTTATCCCCTCGGGCGCCACGCGCTTGAGCGCCTGGCCCTTTGCCGTTGTCGGGAGCCGACGCCCTGCTGTCAACCGCCGTTCGAAGTGAAAAATCAGCCGATCGCGACGCCGTGCCGCTTGGCCCAATCGGCGAGCGATTTCCGCATCTTGGGCGGCGGCTTGGCGAGCAGCGCCTCGACCTTTTCGCGCACCGCCGCGGCATCGATCGAGCGCACCATCGCCTTGACCGGGCCGACCGCCGCCGGGGTGATCGAGAAACTATCGATGCCGATGCCGATCAGCGCCATTGCTTCCAACGGGCGCCCGGCCATTTCTCCGCACACCCGCACCGGGACTCCGGCCGCCTTTGCCTCGCCGTTGACCCGGCGGAGAAAGCGCAGGATCGCCGGGCTCAGCCAGTCGTAGCGTTCGGCCAGGCGCGGGTCGGCGCGGTCGGCGGCGAACAGGAATTGGGTCAAGTCGTTGGTGCCGATCGACAGGAAGTCGACCCGCGGCAGCAAGAGGTCGAGCATCTCGGCCAGGCTCGGCACTTCCAGCATCGCGCCGAATTCGACCGCCTTCGGGCAGCCGCGCTTGGCGCCCTTGGCCCAGGCGATCTGCTCTTCGAACAAGGCGCGCGCTTCCTCATATTCCCACGGCTCGCTGACCATCGGGAACATGATGCGGAGCGTGCGGCCCGCCGACGCCTCGATCAGCGCCCGCGCCTGCGCCTTCATCAGCGCCTTGCGCTCAAGGCTTAGGCGGAGCGCACGCCAGCCCATCGCCGGATTCTCGCTCTCGTCCTTCTCGTCTTCGGCGAGGTAGGGCAGGGCCTTGTCGCCGCCGATGTCGACCGTGCGGAACACCACCGGCTTGTCGCCGGCCGCCTCGAGCACATTGCGGTACAGGCGAAGCTGGCTTTCGCGACCCGGCAGCTGCGCGGCGATCAAAAACTGAAATTCGGTGCGGAACAGGCCGATGCCGTCGGCGCCGGCAGCTTCAAGCATCGCCGCGTCCTCGGCCAGGCCGGCATTGACCATCAGCTGGATTCGCTGGCCGTCCCTGGTCTCGGCCGGCAGAGCACGGATCGCGGCAAACTCCGCCCGTCGCTTCTGGCTCAGCGACATGCGCTGCTCGAAGCCGTTGACCAGCGGCCGGCTCGGCCGGACTACGACCACTCCCATGTCGCCGTCGACCAGCACCGTATCGCCCTCGTTGGCGATGTGCCGGATGTCGTCGATGCGGCCGACCACCGGCACGCCCATCGCCCGCGCAACGATGGTGACATGCGCGGTCAGCGAGCCTTCCTCCAGCACCACGCCCTTCAGCCGGCGCTTGTCATATTCGAGCAGCTCGGCCGGGCCCAGATTCTTGGCGATCAGGATGGCGTCCCTGGTGAGGCCGGTCTGGGCCGCGGTGCCCATCCGCCCCGACACGATCCGCATCAGCCGGTTGGAGAGATCCTCCAAATCGTGCATCCGCTCTTTCAGGATCGGATCGTCGATTTCGCGCATGCGGGCGCGGGTGCGCTGCTGGACCCGCTCGATCGCCGCCTCGGCGGTCAGGCCGCTGTCGATCGCCTCGTTGATGCGCCGCGACCAGCCCTCGTCATAGGCGAACATCTTATAGGTCTCGAGGATCTCATTATGCTCGCCGGCGGTGCCGAACTCGGCCTCGCGGGTCATATTGTCGATCTGCTCGCGCATCTTGCGGAACGCGGTGTAGACCCGGGTGCGTTCGGCCTCGGTGTCGTCGGCGACGGTATGCTCGACCACCACCTTGGGCTGGTGGAACACGGCGACGCCCTTGGCCATGCCGGTCACCAGCTTCAACCCCTCGATCCGCTGCATGCCGGCATCGCGGCGGGCGGTGCGGGCGCCGTCGACCAGCCGTGCGCTGGCGATCATCTCGCTCAGCACCATCGCTACGGTCTGCAACGCCTCGATCTCGACATCGTCGTAGCGGCGCGGGTCGGCATGCTGCACCGCCAGCACCCCGATCGCGGCTTCGCGGCGGATAATCGGCACGCCGGCGAAGCTGTGGAACCGCTCTTCGCCGGTTTCGGGGCGATAGACGAACTCGGGATGGCTGGCCGCCTCCGCGAGATTGAGGACCCGCCCCTCTTCGGCGATCGTGCCGACCAGGCCTTCGCCCATCGACAGGCGGGTGACGTGGACTGCTTCCTTGCGCAGGCCGTGGGTTGCAAACAGCTCCAGCGCCCGCTCGCGCAGCAGGTAAATCGAGCAGACTTCGCTCTGCATCGCCTCGGCGATGAGGTCGACGACCTTGTCCAGCTTGGCCTGCGCCGACCCGCGCTTGGCCATCACATCGTGCAGGCCGGTCAATATCTCGCGGGCGGAGGCGGCTGCGGTCAGGGGCATGAACGCACGCTATGCAGACATTGGCGCCTTATTCCAAGCACGGACAATTGCATCCGCAATGGACCGAAGCCCAAGCAATGTGAAAGCTGCGCCCGCGCAATGTGGGCCGATGGTCAAGATCGACATCCTCCGCGCCCAACATGATGACGCGCTCGCCATGGCCGACCGGCTGATCGAGCTGGTCGATCATTATGATCCGCGTAGCGCCGCCATCCCCTTGTTGATGCAGTTGAACCGTCTGCTCGGCCTGCTCCGAGTCCATTTTGCCCACGAAGATGTCGAGCTCTATCCGGCGCTGACCGCCGCTCGCGACCCGCTGGTCGCCCGCACTGCACAGCGCTTTGTCGAAGAAATGGGAGGGCTGGCTATCGAGCTCGAATGCTTCGCGCGTCGCTGGTCGTGCTCGGCCAGCATTGCCGGCAATATCGGGGAATTCCGTGAAAGCGCGCATCAACTGATGATGACCCTGGCTGCCCGCATCGAACGCGAAAACCGGATTCTCTATCCGCTGGTCGAGGCCGAGGCGGCCAGGCAATCAAGAAAGGCCGCCTAGCCGTTCAGGCGGCCACCGCCAGCTTTTCCAGCGCATAGCCTTCGTCGATCCAGCCGGTCATGCCGCCGGCCATGATTTTGACCGGGCGTCCAAGCTGGGCCAGCCGGATCGCGCCGCGCGCCGCGCCGTTGCAGTGCGGACCCGCGCAATAGGTGACGAACAGCGTATCTTCGGGCCACTGCGCCATTTTCGAGCCGATGATCTTGCCATGGGGCAGGTGGACCGCTCCGGGAACGTGCCCGGCGGCAAACAGGTCGGGCGAGCGTACGTCCAGCAGGACAAAGCCGGGGTTGTCCGATTTCAACGCCTCATGGACGTCCCAGCAATCGGTTTCGAAGCGGAATTCCTGTTCGAAATGGGCCAGCGCCTGGTCGCTGGAAGCAGCCGGGATTGCGGTAACGGCATTCATTTTGTTCGAGCCTCCTTGTCGGCAGGACTCAAATTATCGCCAGGACTGTTCAGCCAGCAATTGGCGTGATAGACAATAT
>NZ_JAHFPY010000046.1 GCF_023266535.1 Sphingomonas sp.
CCGGATAGAGTTGAACGAACAAGGAATCACGCCTCATGGCAATGCAAGTAGGCGAGCACGACGCGGGCGAAGACGTCCCCATGTCGGACATCAACACCACGCCGCTCGTCGACGTGATGTTGGTTCTGCTGATCATCTTCCTCATCACTGTCCCGGTGGTGATCCAATCCGTGCCGATCACGCTGCCGCAAGTGCGTAACGAGCCGACCGAAACCAAGCCGGAGAACGTCTCGCTGACGGTTCGCGGCGGTCCGGGCGGAACGTGCGAGGTTTACTGGAACCTGACGCGGGTCACCAACGAGGATCTGCTGGACCGTGCGGTCAAGGCCCTCGAGGAACAGATCAAGCGCGTCGGCGGGATCCAGAACATCACCGAAGAGAATATGCCCGAAGTGCATATCCGCGGCGACATCAATACGCCGTACAAGTGCATTGGCGGTACCGTCTTCACGATGCAGCGCGCCGGTTTCCAGCGCGTCGGTTTCATCTCGCAGCCGCCTCCCGGTGGCCATGTCGAGCGACTGTAAGTTAAGGAGCTAGCCAACCATGGCGATGCAAACCACTGGCTCGAACGAATCTGGCGAGCCGATGATGGACATCAATACGACGCCGCTTATCGACGTCATGCTGGTGCTACTCATCATGTTCATCATTACCATTCCGCCGCAGAGCCACGCGGTGAAACTGGACCTGCCGCAGAACCAGCAGAACCAGACTCCGCCGCCGATCGACCCGGTCAAGAACAAGGTCGTGATCACGCAGGGCGGCGCCGTCCTGTGGAACGGAGCGCCGGTCAGCCTGACCCAGCTCCGCCAGTTCCTCGACGTCACCCAGCAGATGGATCCGATCCCCGAGCTGCACCTGCAGCCGGAACCGGACGCCCGCTATGAGCTGGTCGACGAGGTGATGGCGGTGACCAAGCAGGCCAAGGTCACCAAGATGGGCTTCGTTGGCAATGAACAATATATGACGGTCTTCTAGGTCCAGGAGACTTCGAACGATTGCGGGCGGTCCCCATTTTGGGGGCCGCCCTTTTTCGTGCATTGCATCGAATCCAAAATGATATAACATTGCATTATAAATAGAAGAGACTGGCGATGGCGTACGCAATGGCTCCCTCAAACGGCTGGGTTCGTGAAGCGGCCCCGATGGTCGAGATGAACACCACGCCGCTGATCGACGTGATGCTGGTGCTGCTGATCATGTTCATCATCACCATCCCGCCCCAAAGCCACCAGGTCGAGGTGGCGCTACCCAAGCCAACAGTGATTCCGAGCGATTGGATCAAGCCGTTGCGCAACGAGCTCGACATGTCGGCGGGCGGCAGCCTCAGCTGGAACCATCACGCCATCAACGATGCGCAATTGCGTGCGCTGCTGGCCGCGGTCGTGGCGACGCCAAAGCCGCCCGAGGTTCATTTCCGCCCCGACGCGGCGGCGCGGTTCAACCGGGTCGACGAGGTGCTGGCAATCGCGTCCCAAAGCGGGGCGAGTAGCTTCGGCTTTGCCGGAAACGAACGCTATCGCGACAGTTTCTGAAGAGGTTCGTAACCGCTTTTCAACCGGTCGGGCGGTAGCCATGCCGGCATGGACATACTTTCGGCCCATCGCGACGGACTGATCGAGCAACTGGACGAGGAAGTGGCCGCGCTGGCCGGTCGCGGCCGTGACCATGCCCAGCGCGCGGTGGTGCTGCACCATCTCCACGATCATTCGCGCGGCAACTATGGCTGGGCGCTGGCCGAGGCCAGGCGGACGCTGCGCATTGCCTCCGGGCTGGCCAACCTGCGGCATCGGCTGGACCGCTGGGGGTGGCTGTACCGGCGCCGGGACGAAGTGCGGGCCGCGCTCGAACGGCTGGCAGAGACATTGGGCGACGCGGGTCGCAACCGCACGGCCGCCGCCTATCGCGCTTACCGCCTTAGCTCATCCCGCGCGCTACGCGTGGAGGCCGAGGCAAGCCTCGATCTGGAATTGCTCGACCTGCTCGAACAATGCCACGCCGCGCGGCGGTCGGGCGAAGCCATGCCATTCGAAGTGCAGCAGTCGCTGGCCGGCGCGAGCGAGAGCCTTGCCGCCGCGGCCGTTGACCGTAAGGCGCTGGAACGCGCGTGGCTGGCGATCGAGGCGACCGGCCTCCGGCGTGCTGCCAGGCGGCTACTAAGCGACAAGTCGCTGGACCGGCGGGCCGCCAGGGACGTCCGGCGGGGTGCAATCCGCACCGAGCGCGAACTGCGCGCCGATGCGGTGTTGCCGCCAAGCTTCAAGGCGAACCCGGCGCAGCATTTCTATGTGCTGCAACAGTCGCTCCGGGAGCGCCACCATCAGCAGTGGCGCGAAGCGTGCGACCGGGAGCCGGATGCGTTCGAGCTGGCCGCCTGATCAGCCGAAGGTGAAGGCGTAGGCCTCCGCGCCCGGGTCGAGGAAGGTAACAGTGAACAGCCGCTCGCGTTTCGGGTCCCTCTGGCGGACGAGCTGGTAGAGCCGCTGGCCGGTCACCTGACCGTTGCCGGCCGCATCGATGTCCATGCCATGGTCGGCGCCGGGCGCCTTGCCGTCGATCGTTACCCGCAAGCGCACCGGCTTGCCCGGCGCGCCGAGCACCAGGTGCAGGTCGCGGGCGCGGAAACGGAAGGCGATTTGCGCGCCGGGAGCGGTTGAAACCGCTCGTTGCGGCTCAACTGTCCAGCGGCCGGCGAGGCCCCAGTCGTTGAGCGCGAAGCTGCCGGGCAGCCGGTAGTTGCCGGCGCCATCCAATGTCGAAACGAACGATTTGGCGCGCGCGCTGCCGATGTAGGTCTCGGGGCTGCGAACGGCGGCGAAATCGGCGGCGGCCGCCGCGCCGTTCGCGCTGACAGTGGAAACGTTGCCGAGCCTGGCGCCCTTTTCCGCGAGCAGGGCGCGGATCGCTTGTTCGGTCTCGTCGGTGCTGCCTTCGCCAAAATGATGGTAGCGGATCCGCCCCTGCGCGTCGGCAAGGTAATGGGCCGGCCAATAGCGGTTGTTAAACGCGCGCCAGATGGTGAGGTTGTTGTCGAGCGCGACCGGGTAACGAATGCCGAAGTCGGTCACCGCCTTGCGGACGTTGGCGGCATCGCGCTCGAAGGCGAATTCCGGCGCATGAACCCCGATCACCACCAGCCCCTGGTCCTTGTACTTCGCGTACCAGGCATTGGTGTAGGGCACCGAGCGGATGCAGTTGATGCAGCTGTAGGTCCAGAAGTCGACCAGCACGACCTTGCCCTTGAGCTGTTCGCGGGTCAGCGGCGGCGAGTTCAGCCATTGGACGGCGCCATCGAGCGGGGGCAGGGCGCCTTCGACCGGCAGCATCCCGCCAACCTTGGTACCGAGCTCCTCCTCTTCCATGCCGAGCAGCTGCGAAATGCGGTGCTCGAAGCCGAAGGTCTGGGCGGTCGACAGGCGCGAGAGGAAGCGTGTGTCGAGGCCGAGAGCAATGACTCCGACGCCGACCAGGATCAGCACGCCAAGCGCCTTGCGCACGCCTTCGCCGGCGCCGATCGAGCGCTTCATCGCCGCGAACACTTTGCCGCCGATGAGCAGCGCGCCCGCGAGGCTGGTCGCCGCGCCGAGTGCATAGGCGAGCAGCAGACCGGCGGTGGTCGCGCTGGCGCCGGACAGGGCCGCGCCGGTCAGGATGATGCCGAGGATCGGGCCGGCGCAGGGCGCCCACAGCAGGCCGGTGGCGACGCCGAGCAGCAGCGAGCCGCCGATGCGATCCTCGCTGCCCTTTGATGACAATCTATCGCCTAGCCTGACCAACGGCTGCATGGCCCGATCGGAGAGATGCGGGAAGATCAGCAGCAGGGCGAAAGCGGCGAGCAGGATGATGGCGATCCAACGGCCGGCGCTGTTGGCCGCCACCGCCCAGCCGCCGCCGACGGCCGCCAAGGTTGCGACGCCGGCAAAAGTGGTTGCCATGCCGACGAGCAGCGGCAGGCCGTTGCGCAGGAATGGCCGGTCGGCGCGCGCGAACACGAACGGCAGCACCGGCAGGATGCAGGGGCTGAGGATGGTGAGGATGCCGCCGAGATAGGCGAGGAGGAACAGCAGCATCAGGCAGGCTTAAACGTCAGGCTGAGGCCGTTGATGCAGTGGCGCTTGCCGGTAGGCCGCGGACCATCATCAAACACATGGCCGAGATGGCCGCCGCAGCGGCGGCAATGCTCCTCTGTGCGTTCCATGAACAGGCTGGTGTCGCGCTTGTAGGCAACGGCATTCGGCAGTGGCTGCCAGAAGCTCGGCCAACCGGTGCCGCTGTCAAATTTGGCGTTGGACGTAAATAGAGGCAGTGCGCAGCCGGCGCAGGCAAAAGTGCCCTTGCGATGCTCATCGAGCAGCGGGCTGGTGAACGGCCGCTCGGTGCCTTCCTGGCGCATGACATTGAATCGTTGTGGACCGAGGCGGCTTTGCCAATCCGCCGGGCTATGCTGGATCTCAAAGCTGGTTGCTTCGGCAGGAGCTGCGCGGCCGGTCAGGAAAGCGGTGAGGCTGACGGCGGCAGTGGTGCCGAAAAGGCCAAGAATGGCGCGACGGTTCGGTTGAGGGCTCATTGGTGAGGCTTTCCAAATCATCTTAACATGGTTCAGCCGCCCCCGGGGGCTGGTGGGGACGGCTGCATCATCAAATTCGAAGGATCGGGTCAAAAGGTTACAGGGCCCGCCGCTTTGCGTCGTCAGCTGGCCCGGCATTGAATCGTCGCTAGTTCCCTTCATGCGCTGAAGGTACGGATGATTCTTCGCAAAGGATGCACCCCGTTAGGTTTGTCGCAACTTACCAGAAGCAAGGACGGGGCCGGTTGGCGCACCTGTAGGTGAGCCTCCAGCGGGTTCAAGCGACACCGCCAGCGTGACGCCCGCGCTCAGCTTTTCCGCCAATTCAGTGTCGACCGCTACGCGTACGATTTGACCCGGTAGCACGCCTACGGAACGCGGCTTTCCGTCCGCGGGAATGATCCACAGTTCATGGGAATGTTGCGGGTCAACGGGCGGGACGCGCGCCGCGAAAATCGTCAGTTTCCGCTCATCCTTATTCCACATGGCGACCAGCTGCGCGTCGCCCTGGTTCCCTTCGATCATCGCCACCAAGGGAGCGGTTTGCGTTACCTGGGGCGAGGTCTCAGGCGTGGGTCGGATCAACAGGGCCAGCGCCAGCGAGGCCGCCAGTGCCGTCGCGCCACCGGCCAAGGCACGCCAGCGGTTCAGGTGCTGGCGAAGCAGAATGAAATTGTCGTTTGCCGGGTCCGCCGCACGAATGCGGCGCTCAATTGCAGCAAAAGTCGCGGCAGGCGGCGTCACCGGCATAACGCCGTCTAGTATTGGCGCGAGGCGCAAGTTCCAGCGATCCACGTCTTCACGGAAAGCGCGGTCAAGTTGTTCAAGCTCCAGCGCGTGGGCCAGTTCTTCGCCTTCCAGTAAGCCGAGCGCATACTCGGCCGCCAAAGCGGCACGGTCTTCCGGAGGAAGTGGCGTGCTGCTCATCGCTCAAGACATCCCTTCAGACGCTGTAAGCCGCGCCGGATCCAGCTCTTCATCGTTCCCAGCGGCACTCCTTCTCGCTCGGCAAGCTGGCTGTAGGTCGCGCCGTCGAGAAATGCCGCCTCGATCATCGCCCTTGGCCGCTCATCAAGCTCATCCAGGCAGGAGCGAAGCCGCCCCGCCTCCTCGGTCGCTTCAAGCCGGTCCAGTGCGGACGGCTCATCATTCTCGATATGATAGGCTGCCTCGATCGGAGCGGTATCGAGCCGTCGGCGGCGTAGCCGATCGATGGCACGGTTGCGCGCGAGTACGCACAGCCATGTGATGGGGCTGGCGCGCTCCTTGTCGAACCGGCCAGCGTTGCGCCAGACGGAAACGAACACTTCCTGAAGCACTTCTTCGGCATCCGGTTCGCTGGCAAGAATGCGTAGCACGACCCCGTAGACCTTGGCAGAGGTGCGATCGTAGAACGTCGCCAAGGCCGACTTGTCCCCGGATGCGATGGCTCGGAGCATCGGCGCCAATTCATTCGCGGCGGATGACGCTCGATCCATTGGTCTGGTATGCCCAGTGGCGGTTGGTAAGGAAAGGCCAACCCGGCGGGAATGACCAGGAGGATGCGCAAGTTCGATCTGCATCGCTCCGCTCCCGCCGGATAGGCCCAGGCCGGATCGCCTAGGGCATCAGCACTGTGTCGATGACGTGAATAACTCCGTTCGATTGCATCACATTAGCGATCGTGATGCGCGCCGTGCCGCCTTTGGAATCGATGACGATCCATCCCATGCCCGACTTTCGGAAGCGAAGAGTTTCACCTTGCGCGGTCTTGAGCGTGGCGACGCCCTTTTGACGCGCGGCCATTGCCTGGATCTCAGCAGCGGTAATTCGGCCGGGGACGACGTGATAGGTCAACACAGACGTCAGCTGGCCCTTGTTTTCGGGCTTTAGCAGCGTGTCCACCGTGCCGGCCGGTAATTTGGCGAAGGCCGCGTTGGTTGGCGCGAAAACCGTGAACGGACCCGGGCCGGACAGCGTGTCGACTAAGTCCGCAGCCTTAACCGCCGCCACCAGAGTCGTATGGTCTTTGGAATTAACGGCATTTTGTACGATATTTCGGGTTGCGTACATCGCGGCGCCACCAACCATCGGATTCTTTGCAGCGGACGGTGTAGCGATCAGTGCTGCCCCTAAGAGGGTGCCCGCTACCCGGACAGAAAGCGAAAGCATGAACCAACTCCTGTTATGTCGCAGCCATCGTTGACTGCCCAAGGAGTTACGGGGCCAAACGCAATCCGGATGCATCAACGGGACGAGTTTTCGGGTTCAGGCTGCAATGCCGTCGAACTGGAGGCGGGCGAGGCGGGCGTAGAGACCGCCCTGGGCAGTGAGCGAGCCATGGTCGCCCTCCTCGACGATCCGGCCATGGTCCATGACGATGATCCGGTCGGCGGCGCGGACGGTGGCCAGGCGGTGGGCGATGACGATCGTCGTGCGATCGCCCATCAACCGGTCGAGCGCCTCCTGCACCAGCCGTTCGCTTTCGGCGTCAAGCGCGGACGTAGCCTCGTCGAGCAGCAGCAAGGGCGCGTCGCGGCGGAGCAGCGCACGAGCGATAGCGATGCGCTGGCGCTGGCCGCCCGACAGGCGGGCGCCGCCTTCGCCCATATAGGTGTCGAGCCCTTCGGGCAGAGCGCGGAGGAAGCTCTCCGCATTGGCGTCCCGCGCCGCCTCCCAAATCTCGTCCTCGCCGGCATCCCAATTGCCATAGCGGAGATTGTCGCGGGCCGATGCGGCGAAGATCACCACATCCTGCGGAACCATGGCGATCCGCTGACGGACGTCGGCCGGATCGGCGTCTTTCAGGTCGACGCCGTCGAGCATCACGCGGCCCGCTTCCGGATCGTAGAAGCGCTGGGCCAGCTGGAAGATGGTGGTCTTGCCTGCTCCCGACGGGCCGACCACTGCCAGGCGCTCGTTCGGGCGCACTTCGAGGCTAAACCCGTCGAGCGCCGACGTGTCCTTGCGGGTCGGATAGTGGAAGGTGACGCTGTCGAACCTGAGGCGGCCTTCTGGCGGAACGGGCAGGGCAATGGGATTGGCCGGCGCCTTGATCTCCGGCTCGGCCGACAGCAGCTGGTTGAGCCGCTCCGACGCACCTGCGGCGCGGAGCAGGTCGCCATAGACTTCGGACAGCGCGGCGAAGGCGCCGGCGAGGAGACCGCCCGACAGGACGAAGGCGGCGATGGTGCCGCCGGAAATCATCCCGGCTGCAACGTCGACCGCGCCCTGCCAGATGATCAGCGTGATCGAACTGAAAATGACCGCGATGATGCTCGCCGTCATCACCGCGCGTAGCGCAATGCGCCGCTTGGCGGTTTTGAACACGGTTTCCGTGGCGAGCGAGAAGCGCTCCGCTTCGCGGCCCTGCTGGTTGAAGGCCTGGACGATCTTCATCGCGCCGAGCACTTCGCTGGTGACCGTGCCGACATCGGCGATGCGGTCCTGGCTGCGGGTCGAGATGGCGCGCACTCGTCGCCCGAGGAAGACGATCGGCAGCATCACCAATGGAATGCCGAGCAGCAGCATCCCGGCCAGCTTCGGCGCCAGGTAGAACAGCACGCCGGTGCAGATGACGCCCATCACCAAATTGCGCAGCGCCATCGAGACGGTGGTGCCGACCACTTGCTCGATGATGGTGGTGTCGACCGTCAGCCGGCTGGTGATTTCAGCCGGGCGGTTCTCCTCGAAGAAGCCGGGAGCGAGGCGGAGCAAGTTGCGGTGCACCGCGAGGCGAATGTCGGCGACCACCCGTTCGCCGAGCCAGCTGACGAAGTAATAGCGGGTCGCGGTGGCGAGGGACATCACCAGCACCAGCACCAGCAGATATTCGAACCAGCGGCCGATGTTGCCGCCGCCGGCAAATCCGCGGTCGATGATCAGCTTGAACGCGATCGGAATGGCCGAGGTGGCGGCGGCCGCGAACAGCAATGCGACCCCGGCGCAGAAAATGTGACCGGGGTATTGGCGGGCAAAGCTCCACACCATGCCGAGGTCAGACAGCGATTTGCCCTTCGGGGCGGTGGGAGCGATGGCCATAGAGGAGTCGGTTAGCAGTGTGTCCGCTTTGCCTCAATTGCCGCAATGCGGTAGTGCGGCGCAGCAATTTGCTTGCCGTCGTCCGAATTGAGCCTCACACTCCGCGCCACGTGACCGGGAATTTCAGGACAATTTGATGCTTTATGACGCCTATGAGGTGCAGCGCTCGCTGCTGACCAGCGCGAGCAAACTGGCTGGCCTTGGCGCAGGATGGCTTAGCAACCCGACCAATCCGTTCGGCTATTCTTCGATGGGCCCGCTGGTTGCAGCGGGCCTTGAAGTTTTTGCCCATGCTTCGGCGCCGCGGGGCAAGCCCGAATTCGGCATTACCGAGATCGAAGTCGGCAAGAAACTGGTCCAGGTCGACGAGGATATCGAGCTGAGGAAGCCGTTCGGGCAATTGAAGCATTTCCGAAAGGTCGATGCGGAAGGCGGCGAGCCGCTGCTGATCGTCGCGCCGATGTCGGGCCACTATGCGACGCTGCTGCGCGGCACGGTGGCGCGAATGCTTCCCAGGCACGACGTGTTTATCACCGACTGGCGCGACGCCAAGCTCGTGCCGGTCAGCGAAGGAAGTTTCGACCTCGACGATTACATCGACTATCTGATTGAATTCTCACAGGCAATTTACAAGCGCACGGGCCACCGGCCGCACATGCTGGCGGTTTGCCAGCCCTCGGTGCCAGCCTATGCCGCCACCGCCATCATGAATGCATCGAAGGACCCGGCGCGGCCCAGGACGCTGACCATGATGGGCGGGCCGGTCGATACGCGGAAAGCGCCGACCGCGGTCAACACGCTGGCGACGCAGCGGCCCCATGCCTGGTTCCAGCGGAACGTCATCGCTACGGTGCCGATGATCTATCCGGGCCATGGCCGGAAGGTCTATCCGGGCTTCCTGCAACTGGCGGGCTTCATGACCATGAACCTCGGCAGCCATCTCGTCAGCCATTGGGAGATGTTCAAGCATCTGGTCGTCGGCGACGACGAAAGCGCCGACGCAACCCGCGCTTTCTACGACGAATATTTGTCGGTGTGCGACATGACGTCCGAATTCTATCTGCAGACGGTCGACGTGGTGTTTCAGCGCCACCTGCTGCCCGAGGGAGACTTCGAGCATCGCGGTAAGAAGGTCGATCCCAAGGCGATCAAGGATACACCGCTATTGGCGATCGAGGGCGAGCGCGACGATATTTCGGGCATCGGACAGACCAAGGCCGGCCTCGACCTGGCTAGCGGGTTGCCGGCCGCAAAGAAGCAGTATCTGCTGGCCAGGGACGTTGGCCATTACGGCATCTTCAACGGCCGCAAATGGCGCGAAAAGATCGCGCCGGTGGTCGAAAAATTCATCGCCGCCAATAGCTAGGCCGTTCGCCGAATAATCCTGTCGCCTGGGTGCCGAGCGGTTATAGCCGTGACAGCAAATCACAGGAGCAGGCGATGACCTTGAACTTCGGCAGGCGCGAATTCCTTGGCAGCGTGGCGGCGGCCAGCCTTTTGGCCGGGTGCAAAGTTTCAAAGCCTGGTGGCGAGGCGGCGAGCGGCGATCTAGCGGCGCAACTCCAAGACATTGCGGACCAGCTGCTCGCCGAATATCCGCAGAATGCGACCATCCTCGGCATCGCCAAGGGCAAGCTCGCCCCGCTCGGCCACAAGTGGCAGGACCAGACTCCGGCCGGGGTCGCCGCGCGCAAGGAAGCCATCGGCAAGCGGCTCGAAACGCTTCGCTCGCTCGACCTCGCCGACGTCGCGGATCCCAACAAGCTCAACGGCGCTGTCGCGCTGCAGGCGCACGAGCTGGCGCAGGAGGGCTATGCCTTCCCGTTCGGCGATCCGCTGGTGCTCGACCCGAACAATGGTTTCCGCAACACGCCCTATGTCGTGAACCAGCTGGGCAGCAGCTACGTCGACCTGCCCGACTTCCTTGAAAGCCGCCACTCGATCAGCAATGCCGAGGACGCGCTCGCGTTCGCCGATCGCGTCGACGACTATGGCCGCAACGTCGATGGCGAGACCGAGCGGCTGAAGCACGACCGCGGGATCGGCGTGGTCGCGCCCGATTTCACGCTCGACAAGACGATCGGGATCATCGGTGCCGGTGCGGCCGAAAAGCCGGACCAGTCGGCCGTGGTCGCGACGCTCAAGAAGAAGCTGGGCGAAGCTGGCCTGTCGGACGACAAACTGGTCGAGCGGGTGACTCAGTCGATGACGCAAAAGGTCATTCCCGCGCTGCAGCGCCAGGTTGAGGAGCTCAAGCAGCATCGCGCGGTCGCGACCTCGGATGCCGGGGTGTGGCACTTCAAGGATGGGGAATCCTACTACGCCTGGGCGCTGAAGGCCGGCACCACCACCACCAGGACGCCGGACGAAATCCATCAGCTCGGGCTGGAGCAGGTCAAGGCGATCCAGTCGCGGATGGAAACGATCATGGCCAAGCAGGGCATGACCGGCGGAACCGTCGGCGAGCGGATGGCGGCGCTGGGCAAGGATCCGGCGCAGCTTTACCCCGACACCGCCGCCGGCCGCGAGCAGCTGCTGGCGTACCTCAATGGCCGGATCGCCGACATCCGCACGCGCCTGCCGAAGGCGTTCGCGACGATGGTGCCCGGCAAGCTGGTGATCAAGCGCGTGCCGCCGGCAATCGAGGCGGGCGCGCCGGGCGGCTATGCCGCGGCCGGCTCAATCGATGGCAAGGTGCCGGGCCAATATTACATCAACCTCCGCACAACCTCGGAATGGCCCAAATTCTCGCTTCCAACGCTTTGTTATCATGAGGGAATTCCGGGGCATATCTGGCAAGGCGATTATGCCAACCGGATGGCGCTGATCCGCTCGATGTTGGCGTTCAACGCCTATAGCGAGGGCTGGGCGCTCTATGCCGAGCAGCTGGCCGACGAGCTCGGGGCGTATGATGACGACCCGATGGGCCAGCTCGGCTACCTCCAGTCATCGAGCTTCCGCGCCTGTCGGCTGGTGGTCGACACCGGCCTGCACGCCAAGCGCTGGACCCGCGACAAGGCAATCGACTGGTTCGTCACGACCAATGGCGACGACAAGGGCTCGGTAACCGGCGAGGTCGACCGCTATTGCTCGATGCCGGGACAGGCCTGCGGCTACAAGATCGGGCATCTCGAGATATTGCGGCTGCGCGACAAGGCGAAGGCCGAGCTTGGCGGCAAATATGATCTGCGGACCTACGACGATGCGATCGTCAAGGGCGGCAACACGCCGATGACCTTGCTCGAGACGGTGATCGATCAGTTTATCGCCAAGAGCAAAGGCTAGATCCGCTCCATTTTCAGCCAGCGCGGGTCGCCCATCCAGGCGCGATTGAGCGCGGCGCGGGCGGCCGCGGCCTGGGCGGGGCGGCCCTGCGCCCGCTCGGCCATCGCCAGCCCATAAAGCGCCCAGCCATTGTTGGGGAACTTGGCCAGGGCGGCGGTGAAGGCCTGTCGCGCCTCATCATATTTGCCGGCGCGATAGAGCGCCGCGCCCAATGATTGGGCGACCGGATAATACCACCAGGGTGGCTCTTGGTACGAAATCCTGTCCTCGATCGCGAGCGCTTGGCGGAAATGTTCAGCTGCCTGCAAATGACGGCCCCGGAACGAGGCTTGCTTGCCCAGCGCGACATGCTCGGCCAGCGCCAGCAGGTCGGGCGCCGGCATGCCCTGGTCGACCATCGGCTGGAGCAGTCCGGAGCCCTGAATGCGCTTTAGTTCCGCCAGCTCGACATTGAAGCTTTGGCTGTTCCCCTGCTGGGCGTAGGCGACGGCGCGGACATAATGGCGGATGCCCTGGACATAGTGGAGCCGGGGGTCGGGCTCGGGCATCGCCAACACTTCGGCCGGCGAGGCGAATTGGAGTGTCGCGAAGTAGGGCGCGGCATTGATCGCCTGGACCCAGCCGAGCTGTGAGGCGGTTCCGGCGTCGACGATCGTTCCGAGCCGTTTCGCCTCGCGGATCGCGGTGGGCAGGTCGCCGCCCATCTGCGCCGAGGTGACGATGAAATGGACGTTGTGCGGATAATAGCCGTAGCGGACGAACCCTTTGTCGCCGGACTCCCGGATATAGGCCTCGTCCTGGTGCGCGGCCTCGATGTTGACGCGGATGGAGTCCTTCCAGCGGCCAAGCCGGTAATAGATGTGGGCCGGCATATGGACGAGATGGCCCACTTCCCGGGACAGCGTCGTCAGGCGATCAGCCGCCGCTTCAGCCCGCCTGGGATCGGGGCCGTTCTCCATCAGGTGGATGTAGAGGTGCGGTGCTTGCGGATGGTCGGGATTGCGGGCCTCGACCGCCTCGACCAGCCCGATCGCTTCGCCGATGCGCGGCTTGGGGCTTTTGTCGGCATTCCAGTAATCCCACGGCAGCGTGTCCATCGCGGCTTCGGCCGCCAGCAGCGAAATATCGTCGTTCTGAGGATAGTAGCGGGCGATGGTCAGCATCGCATCGGCGTAGGCCGCGTCGTGCGTTGGGCGTTCGGCCTTGGGATCGGCCGAATAGCGCTTGGCCAGCGCCATGATCAGCGCCCGCTCGGGCGGCGTGACGTTGGCGGTTCGCGCCTGCGCTTCGGCGACCGATTTCAGCGCCAGCGCATTGGCGTCGGGCGTCAGCGGCGCATTGATGTTGGGGCCATAAGCGAGCGATTCGCCCCACCAGCACATGGCGCAATCGGGATCGAGCCGCTGCGCCTGCCTGAACGAGGCGATCGCCGCGGCGTGGTTGAAGCCATAGGCAAAGGCCATGCCCTGGTCGAAATAGCGCTGCGCCTCCGGGCTGGAGGTGGTGATCGGGAAATGGACCTTGCCGAGCCCGTCATAGAGGCGAATGCCGGCCGGCGACTGGGCCTGGGCGGCAAGCGCCGTAGCCATGGCGATCCGGTCGCGCATCGTCGCCGCCCTGCCGCCGCCACCGCAGAGCGCGGAAATCGCCCGGGTCGGGTCGAGCAAGGCCAGTTGCTGGGACGTATATTCATAAGGGGCGCTGACACCGAGCAAGCCGGTCGACGCCAAAGCCAATGACAGGCGCATCCTGCGATCCATTGTCTCCTCCCCCTGAGTCGAAGAGGCGGGTCACTTAGCACATTTTGTCAGCAGTGGCGGGAAGGCTCCGGCAAGGGCGGCTGCTTGAGCGCGTCCGGATTTCGCGTCCATTTTCCCGAGAGTCCGAAGAAGGCAGCCAGGCCGGCCAAAATGGCGACGATGCCCATGATCACCAGCGCCGTGGCGAAGGGCTGAAGCAGTGCCTTGCCCTGGCCCATTAGCACCGCGCCCATCAGCGCGACCACGATCAAACCTCCCAAACGGGCGACCGCGCTGTTGAATCCCGAGGCCATGCCGGTCTGGTGCTTCTCGACCGCGGCCAGCACCGTGCTGGTCAGGGGCGCGACCGCCAGCGTCATGCCGAGCGACATCACCAGGATCGCCGGGAAAGCATGGGTCCAATAGGCCTGGCTGTCGGCGATGCGCGTGGCGAGGAGCAGCCCTGCGCCGACGATGATCGGGCCAAGAGTGAGGGGAATCTTGGGTCCAACCCGAACCGCCAGCTTGCCCATCAGCGGCGAGGCGAGGCCGAGCAGGATCGACAGCGGTAGCAGCGACAGGCCGGCCTCGATCGGGGAATAATGGCCGGCCTCGATCAGCACATAAGGAATGAGGAGGAGCGCGCCGCCGAACGCGCCGTAGAGCAGGAAAGTCATCAGGTTGAGCGCCGAGAAGCAGCGGTTGCTGAACAAGGTCAGTGGCACCATCGCATGGTTCCCGAGCCGTTTTTCCCACAGCACAAATGCGACGAGCAGCACCGCGCCGCTGCCAATTGTAGCGGTCGAAAGCGGCGTCAGTTTGAAGGTCTGAGACCAGAGTGTGAGGCCATAAGTGGCGGCGCCGAGTCCGAGCGTCGCCAACACAGCGCCGACCAGGTCGAGCCGGGCCCTTTCCGGCTCCTTGACTTCTTCGACCTTGGTCAGGGCGACGGCAATGGCAGCGGCGGCGAATGGCAAGTTGATATAGAAAATGCTCGGCCAGCCGGCATGCTCGACCAGCCAGCCGCCGGTCAGCGGGGCGATCGCGGCAGCGATGGCTCCGGCCGCAGCCCAGGTGCCGATCGCCTGGCCGCGCGCTTCGCCGTCATAGGCGCCGTTGAGCAATGCGAGGCTGTTGGGCAGCAGCAGCGCGGCACCGATCCCCTGCAGCGCGCGTCCGGCCAGCAGCATCTCGAGCGAATTGCTGAGTGCGCAAACCAGCGAGGCAATGCCGAACAGGCCGGTGCCGATCACCAGCCAGCGCCGGCGGCCCTGATGGTCGCCGAGCGCGCCGCCCAACAGGATCAGCGCGGCGAGCGGCAGCGTGTAGATATTGACCAGCCATTGTACTTCGGCCGCTGCGGCGCCGGTGCCTTGCCGGATCGCAGGGAGGGCGACGTTGAGGATCGAGCCGTCGATGAAGCTCAGCGAGCTGGCCGCGACCGACATCACCAGCGTCCAGCGCGGGTCGTGCCGGCTGGAACCGGTGCGGTTCATGCGGCCGGGGTCCGGGGCGGGCTCACACGGTCAATGAAACGCTTCATTGCTTGCCGGGCTGCAACCACCAACCACAGCGACAGGATGACCAGGCCTAGCGCGATCAGCGCGGCGGCAATCGGGTTGGCGATGGCCAGGGCGAGCAGGCCGCCGGTGGCGACATCCTCGTCGGTCGAGACGATGACGTTGGAGAAGGGCTCAGGGCTGGCGTTGACCAGGGTGCGCGCGCCGGCCTTGCCGGCATGGGCGATGAAGGCCGCCCCGCCGCCGAGGAGGAAGCTGCCGACCTGCCACGCCGGGTCAGCGCTATCGACAATGGCGAGGGCGAGCAGCGCGCCGCCGAGAGGGCGAATGAAGCTGTGCACCGCGTCCCATGCGCTGTCGACGATCGCGATCTTGTCGGCGAAAAATTCCATGAAGGTGCCGACCGCAGCGATGCCGATCACCCAATAGTTGGCCAGCACGTCGAGCATCTTCAGTTGCTCGGGAAGCGCGATCCAGCCGAACTTCATGCCAAGGCCGGTGATCAGCGTCACAAGGTACAGCCGCCAGCCGGCCAAGAGGCTGGTCGAGGCGGCGAGGGCGATTAGCTCGACGGGAGTCATCCAAGTTCTAACGCATCGGGCTCCGGGTCGACGCGCGGGTCAGGCCCATAACGATTGGTGCCCGGGTCGCCTTCCGCCAGACAAAAAGCAAACAACGTCAGCGCGATGATAGCCGTCGCAACGCCATGAATTATGGCGAAAGGCCCAACCGGGTGAAAAACCCAAGCGAATATCGTGACATGATAGCTGCTGTCAGCCGATTGAGGCAGGAACGGGGTGGCCGCCATCAGTAAGGCAAATGCTGCAGCCAATACCCAAGCCCAAATTGCCGGGCGCCCTTGGTCATGCAGGCGCCGGACTAATAGGGCGATCCAAGGAAAGGTCCACAAAAGCGACCAGACTGCCCAGATTGCCAGGAACGCATTCCCACCATCGACCAGTTTAATGGTCACCAAGTTGGCGAACATGCCAAGAATGCCGAAAGCCAAGACTTCGGTCCGTCGTGACCGTCCGGAAAAAACGAACATGTCCCTGAATGGCTTGAATGCCATCGCCAACGAGGAAGCTCGTTCAGGTTCGCCATGCATGACCTAGAGGCTGTGCCAGCCTCGGGCTGTCGTCAATGCCTACAATACCTCGAAAAGCCCCGCCGCGCCCATGCCGCCGCCGATGCACATCGTCGCGACGACATATTTGGCGCCGCGGCGCTTGCCCTCGATCAGCGCGTGGCCGGTGAGGCGCGCGCCCGACATGCCGTAGGGGTGGCCGATCGAAATGGCGCCGCCGTCGACGTTCAAGATATCGTTGGGGATGCCGAGCTTGTCGCGGCAGTAGAGCACCTGCACCGCGAACGCCTCGTTCAATTCCCACAGGCCGATATCGTCCATCTTGAGCCCGAAGCGCTGGAGCAGCTTGGGAATGGCGAACACCGGGCCGATGCCCATCTCGTCCGGCTCGGTCCCGGCGACGGCCATGCCGATGTAGCGGCCGAGCGGCTCCAGCCCGCGTTTCTCGGCGGCGGCGGCATCCATGATGATGCAGGCCGAAGAGCCGTCGCTCAGCTGGCTGGCGTTGCCGGCGGTAATGTGGGTGCCGGGGCCGAGCACCGGCTGGAGGTTCTGGAGACCCTCGAGCGTGGTGTCGGGGCGGTTGCCCTCGTCCTTGTCGGTGGTGACCTCCTTGAACGAGACTTCGCCGGTTTCCTTGTCCTTGATCCCCATATTGGTGGTGACGGGGACGATCTCGGCCGACAGGCGGCCTTCGGCCTGGGCGGCGGCCGTGCGCCGCTGCGACTGCAGCGAATATTCATCCTGCGCCTCGCGGCTGATGCCGTAGCGCTGGGCAACCGTCTCGGCGGTGCCGAGCATCGGCATGTAGACGTCCTTGTGCATGGCGATCAGCGAGGGATCGCCACTGATCCGCATTTCCGGCGTCTGGACCAGGCTGATCGAATCCTGGCCGCCGGCGGCGACGATATCCATCCGGTCGACGATTACCTGCTTGGCGGCGGTGGCGATCGCCATCAGGCCGGAGGCGCACTGGCGGTCGATGGTCTGGGCCGAGACAGTGACGGGGCAGCCGGCGCGGAGCGCAACCTGGCGGCCGATATTGCCGGCCTGGGTCCCCTGGGTCAGCACGCAGCCCCAGACGACATCATCGATCTCGCCGGCGTCGATCCCCGCGCGCTCGATCGCAGGAGCGAGCGACAATGCGCCGAGCGTGGCGCCGGCGGTGGCATTGAAGGCGCCCTTGTAGGCGCGGCCGATCGGGGTGCGGGCGGTGGAGACGATGACGGCGTCGCGGACGGACATGGGGGTTCTCCTAGGTGAAAATGAGGCCGAGCCATTGGGCGGTGAGCGCGGGCTTTTCCTCGCCCTCGATCTCGACCGTGACGGTCTGGCGGATGAGCAGCTGGCCAGGTGCCTTTTCGTCGACGCCGTCCAGGGTGAAATGGCCGCGGACCCGCTTGCCGGCCTTGACCGGGGCGAGGAAGCGGACCCGGTCGAGCCCGTAATTGAGCGCTATTTTGGTCGTGTCGGGGATCAGCATGACATCGGCGGCCATGCGAGAGAGCAACGACAGCGAGAGGAAACCGTGGGCGACCGTTCCGCCGAAGCCGGCCGCCGCGGCGGCGACCGGATCGACGTGGATGAATTGATGGTCCTCGGTCGCATCGGCGAAGGCGGTGATACGGTCCTGGCCGACCTCGATCCAGCCGGAAGAGCCGACCGTCTGGCCGATCTTGGCGTGGATTTCGTCGAGGCTGGCGATGGGCATCGGAAGCGATCTAGGCGCGCCCCGACGATGCTGGCAAGAGCGCCAAGAATGACGCTACGGCAAGCTTATTTCGTCTTGGCCGGCGGCGCCCAGGGCATCACCAACTTCCCGTCCGGCGCGGCGGTGAAGGTCGTCTGCGTCGGATAGGCGAATTCGATCCGGTCGCGGGCGAAGGCTCGGGCAATGCCGAGGATGATGTCCGCCTTGTGATGGGCCAGCGTGTCGGGGCTCAAGGTGCGGTCGTCATAGACCAGCTCGCAATCGATCGAGCTCGGCGCAAAGGCGGTCGGGATGCAGCGGACCAGCTTGGCGGTCTTGACCGTCTTGAGTACTTCTTCGGCGATGGCCGGCAGCCGTTCCAACATCTCGACCGAGGTCTGGTAGGTCAGGCTGAAGGGCAGGGTGACGCGGCGCACCTTGGCTTCGGCCAGGTTGCGCACCTCCTGATCGAGCAGCTTGGTGTTGGCCATGATCACCTGCTCGCCGGTCTGGCTGCGAAGGCGGGTGGTCTTCAGGCCGATCCGTTCGACCGTGCCCACGGTGACATCGCTGCCGGAGCCGTAACGGATCGTGTCGCCGCGCCGGAACGGCTTGTCGAACACGATCGACAGGGCCGCGAACAGATCGGAGAAAATGCCCTGCGCGGCGAGGCCGATGGCAATGCCGCCGATGCCGAGGCCGGCGACCAGCGCGGTGACGTTGACGCCCAGATTGTCGAGGATGACGACCGTCGCAATGGCGAACACGATGACGTTTACGAACACCCGGATCAGCGCCATCGCATTGCCGAGCGTCGAGGCACCAGGATCGTCGCCGACACGGTGGCGGATCACTCCGATGATGATCTCCCGCGCCCAGATCGCGACCTGCAAGGAGGCAGCGACGATGAAGAAAATGTCGGCAAGATGGGCAAGCTTATGGGGAATCGCGGCATAGCTGACGACGATGTCGATCGCCGCCGCGACCATGAAGAAGATGCTGGTCTTGGCCAGCACCCGGCCGATGATGCCGCGCCAGCCCCACATTTCCGGCTCGTTGGCCAGCAGGCGGTGACCGACCCAGCGCATCGCCAGCATCACCATGACGATCGCAGCGGCGACCATGGCCCCGATCGCGAGGCGGTCGAGATTGGCCAGGATCCAGGCGAACAGGCCGTCGATTTCCTTCGGGGCTGCCGCTGCGACGATGAGCTTCTTCATGGCCGCGTTTGTGGCGATATGGGCGGTAACGTTCAAGCGGCCAGCATCCTTTGATCGCCTTTCCGCCCGGGTTGGGCGATAGGGCGGGCAACGAGAATCGAGGAGAATGACGTGCCCGCCATCGGCGACGCCCATGTGCTGATCATGGCCACCAACCGGTTCGAGGAAAGCGAGCTGTTCGGGCCGCGCGAGATCTTGCTCGGCAAGGGCGCCAGGGTAACACTTGCCTCGCTCAGCTTGGGCGAGATCATGGGCACGGTCCACGACGAGCCGGGCAAGAAGATCAAGCCGGACCTGCTGATCAGGGACGCGAGTGCGGCCGATTATGATGCGCTGCTGCTGCCCGGCGGGGTTGGTAACCCCGATCATCTTCGCATGCATGAGGATGCGATTGCGCTGATCCGCGCGTTCGCCAGCACCGGAAAACCGGTGGCGGCGATCTGCCATGGGCCGTGGCTGCTGGTCGAAGCCGATCTGTTGCGTGGCCGGCGGGCGACCAGCTGGCCGTCGATCCGCACCGACCTTAGAAATGCCGGAGCCGATGTGGTCGATGAAGCCGCGGTAACCGACGGCAATATCATCACCAGCCGAATGCCCGACGATGTGGGTGCATTTACGGAAGCACTAATCGCGGCGATCGAAGCAAGAGCCTAAACCGCTTATCAAGCATTGGCGGCTATGATGCCGGCATGAATTGGACTGGCAGAACTCACCCGGTTGAAACGCTGGCGGAATGGGGCGCACCGCTGGTGCTGGCGCTTGCCACCGCATGGGCAGCCACGATCGCGGGACTTCCGTTCCCGGCGAAGACTGCCTGCGGTGTCGTCGCGCTGCTCGTTGGAGTCGTTGCGATGCGGGTTGCCGGAAAGGCGCCGCTGGCGTGCCAGGTTGGATTTGAGCCGGCGACATTTGGGGTGGATGCAGGCGCGGACGAACTTCTACTCGACCAGCCGGTCGATGAATTGCTGCTCGACGATCCGTTGGAAGCGCCCGATCCAGCCTCTCGCGTGGTTCGGCTGTTCGACCGCCAGGACCCGACGCCCGGCGAGCTGGTGCTGCGAATTTCCGACTATCTGAGCGACCAAGGCAAGGTGCCCGCGCCGATGCCACCGGCTTTCGAGCAGCAGCGGGCCGATGCCAGCGACGCCTTGCACGCGGCGCTCGCCAATATCCGCGCAAACCTGCGCTGAGTATCTCTACTCGGCGATGGTCAGGGCTTCGATGAAGAGGCTGATGGACCCGTCGACATTCTGGCGCCGCGGCCTGAGCTGGCCGATGTCGGCCACAATCTGCCCGGGAATGGCAAACTCCGCGTCCGGCAGGCCGTCGGTCAGTCGCTCGGCCAGCAAATCGGCATCGGGCGCCGGGATGCGGAGCTCCATTTCGTGTCGCTCGCCGATAAATGTAAGCGATTGCCAATCGATTGAGCGGAATTGCGTTAGCAAAATCCTATCTCGATCGATACCGGCCCTTGCCAATAGAGACCGTAGGAGCCCGGCGGCGGCGGGTGACAGCGCCAGCTTCATCATCGGCCCGTTTCCAGGAAAGCGCGGACCCGCTGGACCGTCCGCATTCGCGGATCGCGGCCTCGCCGCAGGTCGAAAACAAAACGCGGATCGCCCATCGCCTCACGCCCGAACCGGGCGGCCGGCGTGTTGCTTATCTTGAGATATTTCTCCACCTCTCGAAGCAAATGCACGGTTATCTGTCCCCATCGTCTCGGCGACTCGGCATTGCTTCATTTCCAACGCATTTCCTACTTGTCTAGGGATTTTCCTATGGTTAATCTAAACCCATGAATTCGACCCCTCGGCAGGTGCTGGAACGGCTGTGCGTGGAACGGGGTGAGAATTTTGCCTCGCTGTCGCGCCTGATCGGCCGCAACGACGCTTACATCCAGCAGTTTTTGCGCAAGGGAACGCCGCGTCAGCTGAAAGAGCGCGAGCGGCGGACTTTGGCCCGTTATTTCCAGATTCCCGAGTCGATGCTCGGCGGACTTCCCGATGACCATGACGCGGAATTTGGCGAGCTGGTGCCGGTCGTGCGGGTAGCGGTGAGAGCGTCCGCAGGCCCCGGCGCCATTCCCAGCGAAGAGAGCATGCGGCCCTATTTCGCGTTCGAGCCGCGCTGGCTGAAGGCGCTGACCGAATCTCCCGCGGCCAAATTGTCGGTGATCCGGGTTGAAGGCGACTCAATGGCGCCGACGTTGAGCGCCGGCGATGACATATTGGTCGACCTTGGCGACGGACCCGACCGGCTGCGCGACGGAATCTATGTGCTGAGGGTCGATGGCGCGCTGCTAGTCAAGCGGCTCGCAATCCACCCGGTCGGCCGGCGGGTCACGGTCCAGTCCGACAATCCGGCCTATGGCGACTTGCCCGACTGCGGGCTGGACGAGATCGACTGCATCGGGCGGGTGATCTGGGCCGCACGCAAGATCGCGTAAAGATCAGTTCCGCCAGCGGTCGATCAGCCAGACCAGGATCGCCAGGACGATTCCGGCGCCGAACCCGCGCAGCAGCCACAGCATCGGCTGGCCGGCGTTGATGCCATAGGCCGCGCCAATGATCAGCCCGAGGAAGATGAAGATGCCGCCGGCGGCGGTTGAGCGACGGTTCATGCCGCCGCCATGCCCGCGCGCCCGGCGGGCCGCAAGCGCCGAAGTGCCCGCGATCTCGTCATGCCCCCGGCATGTCGGCCCGATGTTCGCTTTGACGCCATGTTCCCGGCATGGCGCGTCGCGAACATGGTTGACGTTTTGTTGACCTTGTCTGTGCGCCGAACGGCAAGGTGGGCGGATGTATTTGGCAAGGCATGGACACGCCTTTCATCAATGGCCGCGCTTCATTGGCCGATGCCGCCTTGCTGCTAGAAACCTATGGCGATGACGCCGGGTTCGAAGCGGCGGCGCGTGCGGAGCATAGCCGCGACCAGGGCAATGTGATCCGCTTCTGCCATTGGCGGCAGATCGAACGCGTGATCGTCACGCTGACCGACCCGGAAGTCCACGGTACCATCCATTAAGCTCGGCGATTAGGCCGGACAGCCGTTCGCGCGAGTCAGTTCGCGTGCGCGCGGCCCCTCTACCGTTCGCCTTTGGCGAACGGTCCCCCTCCCCGAGCGGAGCTCGGGGCGGAATAGGTGGCGTCTGCTGTCCTCCATGCTAGGCTATTAGGTGATGGGTGAGCGTCGCGCCGGACCGGGAACCGCGTTACACTGGCTTGCGGGCTGTG
>NZ_JAHFPY010000107.1 GCF_023266535.1 Sphingomonas sp.
TGGTCGAACCGCGCCGTGAATTCATCCAGGAGAATGCGCTCTCCGTCGCCAACCTCGACGTCTAAGGAACATAGCCTGTGCAGCGGCGGTTTGGGCACCAATGACTTCCGGCCCCTGCATCACCGTCGCCAGCTATAATATGCGTAAGGCGATCGGGACCGACCGTCGGCGGCGGCCCGACCGGGTGCTCCACGTCCTGCAAGAAATCGATGCCGACGTGGTCGCGCTGCAGGAGGCCGACAAGCGCATCGGCGGGCGCGGCGCGGCGGTGCCGCACGAGCTGATCGACGAGCACGGCCTGTACAAACCGGTCGCCTTCCGCGTCCGCCACAAGCGGATGCTGGACCAGCTGCCCGGCGGCAAGAAGGCCGAGAAACTGTTCGGGATCAACACCCGCAACCTCGGCTGGCATGGCAATGCCCTGCTGGTGAAGAAGCATGTCGACGTGATGGACGTCGCCGCGCTCGACCTGCCGACCCTCGAACCGCGCGGCGCGGTGATGGCCGAGCTATTGATCGGCGACCGGCCGGTGCGCGTCGTCGGCATGCACCTCGACCTGTCCGGCCTGTGGCGGCGGCGGCAGATGCGGGCGATCCTCGAAATGATCGAACGGCGGCCGCAGAAGATGCCGACGATCCTGATGGGCGATACCAATGAGTGGCGCGATGCCGGCGGCTTCCACCACGAGCTCAACGGCAGTTATCGCGTCGCCCCGACCGGCCCCAGCTTTCATGCCCGCCGGCCGATCGCCGCGCTCGACCGGATCTTCGTCGACCAGAGCCTGGCGATCGAGGCGGCCGGGGTTCACGCCAGCGTCGAGGCGCGCAAGGCCAGCGACCATCTGCCGATCTGGGCGCGCGTTTCGCTCTAACCTGCCACCATCTTGCGCTGGCGGCGGCGCTGGATCGACGAGCCGATCCCCATCGCTTCGCGATATTTGACGACCGTGCGGCGGGCGACGTTCATGCCCAGTTCCTTGAGCATCGCGGCGACGGCATCGTCGCTCAGCACTTCGACCTCGTCGTCGATAATGTCCTTGATCGCCGCCTTGACTGCCTCGGCCGCGGCGCCTTCACCGCTTTCCGAGGCCACGCCGGAGCCGAAGAAATATTTGAGCTCGAACATCCCCCGGTCGCAGGCGAGATATTTGTTCGAGGTGACCCGGCTGACGGTCGATTCGTGCATTTCGATTGCCTCGGCGACTTTGGCGAGGGTCAGTGGCCGGAGCGCCGAGACGCCCTGTTCGAAGAAGCCATGCTGCTGCTTGACGATCTCGGACGCCACCTTGACGATCGTCCGGGCGCGCTGGTCGAGCGCCTTGACCAGCCAGTTGGCGCTGGCCAGGCATTCGCCTAACCAGGCTTTCGACGCCTTGTCCTGCGGGCCCTGCTTCAGCTCGGCATGGTAACGGCGATTGACCAGCACCCTTGGCAAGGCGGCATTGTTGAGCTCGACCAACCAGCCGCCCGAGGTCCGGCGGACGAACACGTCGGGCGTGATCGCTTCGGGTTCCCGGTCAGCGAAACGGACCCCCGGCTTCGGATCATAGGCCCGTAGTTCGCGGACCATGTCGGCGAGATCCTCCTCGTCGACCCCGCAAATGCGGCGAAGGTCGGCCATTCGCCCCTTGGCCAGCAGGTCGAGGTTGGCGATCAGGCGGGCCATGGCCGGGTCGTAGCGGTCGGCCGCCCTCGCCTGCAGCGCGATGCATTCTTCAAGATTGCGCGCGGCAACGCCCGGCGGATCCAGCGACTGGACCAGCGCCAGCGCTTCCTCCGCCTCCTTGACGCTCACCTCGCATTCCTCGGCGATCAGCTTCAGCGGCGTGCCGAGGTAACCGGTCTCTTCCAGTTCATTGACAATCATCCCGGCGAGCCGGCCAATGGTCCCGCCGGTCCCCTGCAATTGGGCGAGCAAATGCTCGGCAAGCCCGGATTCGCCGCCCTCGAGCCGGTCGAAGTCGAATGCTTCCTCGCCGCCACCCCCTCCGCTGCCGACGTCGGCAAAGCTGTCGACCTCCAGCGCTGCGGCCTGCCAGTCCATGTCGACCGCCGAATCCTCGGTGCCGAGCTTGGTGCCGATCATTTCGTCCGAACCGCTGGGGTCGGCCGCCTCGTCACCGAACTCGCGGTCCTCGCGGATGATGGTGTCGCTGGCAGTGCCGCCTTCGCCCGGCCGCGCCTCGAGCAGCGGGTTCTTGGCCAATTCCTCGGCGATGACCGCTTCGATTTCGAGGTTGCTGAGCGCGAGCAGCTTGATCGCCTGTTGCAGCTGCTGGGTCATCACCAGCTGCTGCGAAACGCGAATGTCGATACGCGGGCCGAGCCCCATGGTGTCAGAGCCTCGCGCTAGAGGGCAAAGCTCTCGCCAAGGTAGAGCCTTCGCACATTCTCGTCGGCGACCAGCGCCTGCGGGGTCCCTTCGAACAGCACCTGCCCGTCATAGATGATGCAGGCGCGGTCGACGATGTCGAGCGTTTCGCGCACATTATGGTCGGTGATGAGCACGCCGATGTCGCGCTGCTTGAGCTCGCAGATCAGGTCGCGAATGTCGCTGATCGACAGCGGATCGATGCCCGCGAACGGCTCGTCGAGCAGCATGATCGACGGCTCCGCCGCCAGCGATCGCGCGATCTCGCAGCGCCGCCGCTCGCCGCCCGACAGCGCCATCGCCGGGGATTCGCGCAAATGGGTCAGGCCGAACTCGCCCAGCAATTGCTCGAGCCGCGCCTCCCGCTCCGCCTTGTCCGGTTCGGACACTTCCAGCACGGAGAGGATGTTCTGCTCGACCGTGAGGCCGCGAAAGATCGAGGTTTCCTGCGGCAGATAGCCAAGGCCGAGGATCGCCCGCCGGTACATCGGCAGGTTGGTGATATCACGCCCGTCGAGGAAGATCCGGCCGGCGTCGGGCCGGACCAGACCCATCACCGAATAGAAGCTGGTCGTCTTGCCGGCGCCGTTGGGGCCGAGCAGGCCGACAACCTCGCCGCGTTCGACATGCAGCGACACGTCGTGGAGCACCGCCCGACGGTCATAGCTTTTGGCGATCGAGCGCACCTCGAGCCCGCGCATCGTCGTTCCGGCGGCGCCGGCAGAAGCATCGAAGAGCGCGGCATCGTTCATTGCGTCTTGGTCTTGCCCGTGCTGCGCTGGGGAACGGTGAAACGCCCGGTCACGCGGCCACCGCCGCCCTGGCTGACTCCGCGCATGCCGCCGTCCATCACCGCCCGGCCGGTGTCGAGATCGATCGTCAGCCGGCCGCCGTTGAGGAACGAGCCGTTGCGCTCCAGCCGGACATTGCCGACCATCGTAATCATGCCCTGGTCGAGGTCATAGACCGCGAAATCGCCGCGCGCGGTTTCGCTGGGGCTGGTGACGACAACCGCGCCGCTGGCGTCGATGCGGTTGATGTCGATGCCATTGCTGTCGGTATAAGCCACCGTCAGCCGCTCGGTGCGGAGGGTAAGTTCCTCCTGCTTGACGACGACATTGCCGGCGAACACGACCCGGTCGGCTCGGTCCTGGGCTTCGCCGCGATCGGCCGAAATATCGACCGGCGCCCGGCTGTTGTGCCCCTTGAGCGCGGAAATGCCCTGCTGGGCAACGGCGGCACCCGCAGTTGCCAGGGCCAGCGCGGCAATGGCGATGAAACGCTTCGACTTCATAGGCTTCATCTGACCGCCCCCTGACGTATTTTCAAGCGCACACCATTGTTTAGCCGAACCACCCGCTCGTCCAGATCGGCACTGAGGTTGCCGGCCTGGAATTCGCCTAGCCGCATTTCGCCATTGACTGCACCGCGCGACTGCATGGTACGCGCGTCGAGGTCGACCTGCACGTCGCGCGTCAACAGGTTGTAGCCATCGGGTCCGACAACGCGGACCGGCCCGTCGACCGACACTTCTTCGCCTTCCAGGTCATAGCGCCCTTTAAGCGCGATGATGTTGAGCGGACCACGCGACAGGTTGAGGCGGGCCCGCATTCCCTCGATCATCACCACCGGTACGTTGCTCGATTGCTGGACGGCACGGTCGGCGACAATTTCGAACTTCTGGCCCTTATTGTCCTCGCCGACATAACGCGCCTGCTCGACCCGCATCCGCTCTTTCGCCTCGTCGACCTTGTTCTTGTCGAGAATGAAGCTGACATCGCCGCGCTTTTCGAACGGCGCGATGGCCAGCAATGCCACCAGCACGACGATGACGATCGGCAGGCCATATTTGGTCGCGCGGACGACGGCGTCATGCTTGCTGCCTGGCTCGGCCCAGAGGCGCTTGCGCTCCTGCCTTCGGTCAGCTGCCTGGGACATGGCGCTGCTCAGCCATCATGGGCGAAGATATCGGCCTCGGCCCAGCCGGCCAGGTCGAGCAACGCCCGAGCGGGGATGAAATCGAAGCAGGCCTGCGCCAGATCTTCGCGATTTTCGCGGGCTAGGCGCTCGTCGAGCTGGTCCTTCAGCCGGTGCAGATAGCGGACGTCGCTGGCGGCATATTCGCGCTGGGCATCATTGATTTCCGGCGCGCCCCAGTCGCTGGTCTGCTGCTGCTTGCTAAGGTCGGTCCCGAGCAATTCCTTGACCAGATCCTTGAGGCCGTGCCGGTCGGTATAGGTGCGGACCAGCCGCGACGCGGTGCGCGTGCAGTAAAGCGGCCCCGCCATGATCCCTAGGTAGGCACGGATGATCGCCACGTCGAAGCGGGCGAAATGGTAGAGCTTGAGCCGGTCAGGATCGGCCAGCAGCGCCTTGAGGTTCGGCGCGGAAAAATCGCTGTCGGGCCCGAATCGCACCAGATGCTCGTCACCCGACCCGTCGGACAGCTGGACCAGGCAAAGCCGGTCGCGGCCCGGGACCAGTCCCATCGCCTCGGTATCCACGGCAATGGTTGCACCGGCCGCGAACAGGTCGGCGTTGGGCAAGTCTTCTTCGTGAAAATGGATCGCCATGACAGTATGAAAGCTCCTTGCTGCCCTCGCCTGAACCGACGGTGACGGCAGTTGATCGTTCCCCATCTAGTCGCATTGGCGGCTCGCTTGCCAGCCTTTACCATGGAGTCTCTAGGATAAGCGCCATTTTTCCTGTAGGGACTCGCCCGTGCGTGCAGTGATTCTGCGCGTTCTGCCGGTTGCGCCAAGAGCCCAGCGCGTTGGTTTACTGATTACAGGGGCACAAGAGAGTTTGAATTTCTATGGGTTTCGATCGAGGGCGTAAGGGTGACCGCGGTGGTCGCGGCCGTGACAAGCGCGACAGTTTCGGTGGTGGCGAGGAGTTCGGCGGATTCGACCGCGGTCCTAGCGATCGTGGCGGCTTCGGCGGCGGCGGTGGCTTCGGCGATCGC
>NZ_JAHFPY010000047.1 GCF_023266535.1 Sphingomonas sp.
GAGATCCAGAGATCGCCAAGCCGACGCCGGCCGAAATCGAGCAGGCGGAATTCTTCAAGCGGTCCGACGAGTTCCGTGAAACCGAGGGCGGTACTGTCCACTACCTTCGCCGGCTCGACGGCGAGGATGAGGAGACGGTTTTCGACATTACGCCGACCGGGCTCAAGGTCGGCCGCAAGGCGCCGGCCGATATCATCGTGCCGGGCGCCGGGGTCTCGCGCGAACATTGCTTCGTCGAACTGGCCGCGGACCAGATCCGTGTTACGGACTTGAACTCGACCAACGGCACGTTCATCGACAACAAGCGCATCGAGCGCAGCCAGGTGCTGGCAGTCGGTTCCGTGCTTCGCGTCGGCAATGTGTCGTTCGAACATGAAGTCCGCAGCCGCGGGGACTCGCAGCCGCATCAAGCCGCCAACTTCGATCATCAAGCGCCCGAAGGACGCGCGGTCGGCCGGTCCTGACCGGGTTTGACTTATTGTCCTGACGGCTGCCGCTGCAGGAACACCAGATAGGCCTTGGTCTGATTGGCCTGCTTGATCAGCCGGTCCATCTCCGCGTCCGTCCGGGCCCCCCGCGCCGAATTCGCGACTTCGGCGAGATATTTGTCATAATTCTTGGCCAGTGCGGCATTGTCCTTGTTGCCCGATTTCATGACCTGCTTGGCCATGGCGCGGCCGCTGCTGACGATGGAATTGAGCTGCGCCTGTTTGGACGCCGAAGCGCCGGCGCTGCTGCTGGTCGTAGTGGTGGTGCTCGCCACGGGCGCTGTCGGAGTGGCTGTGGTGGTCGTCGTGGTTGCAGTTTCCGTCTTGGGCGCCTGCTCAAGCTTTTCGGCTTTCGCCTTGTTCGCCGCCACGGCCGAATAGGCGTTTGTAATTGCCGCGGAAAATGCCTGCGACTTCGCCAAGGCGTCGCGAGCGGCGCCCAGCGACTGAACCGGATCCGTCAGGCTGGATGAGGCTTGAACCGAGTTGCGAAGGTCGGTGAGCGTCGCCGTGACAGCCGGCGAGTTCGCATTGCGCGGCAGGCTCCGTGCCTTTGAGTCCGCATCGCTCAACAGAGCCGCAACAAAGGCCACGTTGGCGGACGTGGCCGTGCGCTTCATCTCGTCGACCCGCGTCGCCGCGGCGCCGGCTTGGGCAGGATCGCCAGTGAGCGGCTGGAGTGCGGCAAGCTGCTTGTCGAGCTGGTCGCTGGCAGCAACCAGGCTATTGATTGCGGTTGCTGGTGCGCCTGCCGTCTGGGCATCGCTAGCCAATGTCCGCTCGGCCGCAATCAACTGACCCAGTCCCTCGACCGGAATCGATTCCGCACCATTGAGATCGGGGATTTCAAGCGGCGCGCCAGACTCCTTCGACCCGCCGCCCATGACGAATGTCCCGGCGATAGCCGCGGCGATGATTGCGAGCGCGCCACCGCCAGCGAGCATCTTCTTGCGCGGATCCTTGTACCAGGCGTCGCCCGGTTCCTTGGCCTTGGCGGCGGGTGGCGCGGGCTTTTTCTGTTCGACCTCCGGCTCGGGCTTCCTTGATAGGGGCGCTTCTGCAACGGCCGGTGCGGCTGGAGCTGCTGCCTGGGCGACTGCCCCGGGCTGCTCTTCCTCCTTCTTTTTCTTGCCTTTCTTCGAGGCGCCGGTTTCTTCGCCGGCTCGCTTGAACTGGACGTCGGCCGGGTCCATCGGAACCCCGGTATCCAGATCCTTCTGGTCGATGCCCGGCGCCGTCGGTGCAACCGCAGCAATGCCGTCCGACGCCATTTCGTGCGCGAAGAAGCGGGTCGGCTCATCGTCACCAGCGACGACCTCCTCGGAATCCTTCCTGCCGAACAGGGCGAGCCACTCACGGATCGATTGTGGCCGCTCCGAAGGTTTGATGGTCATGCCGGCGTCGATCGCCTGCAGGAATCGCTTGCTGAAGCCTGGCCAGGTCCCGTCCGCCAGCGGAGTGCCCAACCCGCCATGCATCCTCTCGAGCACCTCGGGTGGCTTCTCTCCAGTCACGCATTCGTAGAGCACGACGGACATCGCATAGATGTCGGTCCAGGGCCCCTGCGGATAGGTTTTCACATATTGCTCGACCGCCGCGTATGGAGGCGTGTGGAACGTGACGGACGTGCTGGTCGCTTCCGCGGCCTCAAACCGGGCAGATCCGAAATCGATCAGCACCGGCCGGTTGTCATCCGTAATGAGGATGTTGGGCGGCTTGATATCCCGGTGAAGGACGCCGACGCGGTGCGCCCGATCAAGTCCCTCGGCGACCGGCTTGATGACGTTCCACAAACTCCGTTCGTTGAACCGCCGGCCTTCCTTGAGGAGGCGCGACAGCGAAACCCCGTCCTCGAAGTCCATGATCATGTAGGCGGTGCCATGCACCTCGAACAGGGCGCGCACGCTGACGATGTTGGGGTGCCTGGTCGGAGTCGAGAGGTTCCAAAGAAGCTTCGCCTCCTCGACGAATTTTTTGAGACCTAACGCGTGAACTTCTTCAACGTCCGATCCGATTGGAACGACCGTGCTTTCGGCGTCCCGTTCGGAGATCGCGCTCGGAAAATATTCTTTTATTGCAACTAGTTCGCCGAAATAGATGCCGCGGCCCTTATAGACAATACCGAAGCCTCCCACGCCCAGCACATCTTCAATTCGCCATTCGCGAATGACCGTGCCGGCCGGCAACGCCTTGCTGCTGTAGGGCTTACTCAACGCCGATCTCCCCTGGCCGACCTGCAATCAAGAAAAAGTAAATCGCATGAACCTTTCGTAATTGCTAGTCTCGCTCTTTGGGCAGCAACGGGGGACGCAGCTTGGCTTTTGAATGTGTCAGTCGAACCCATGTCGGGCTTCGCCGCAAGGTAAATGAGGACTCACTGCTGGTCCGGTCCGAGCGAGGCCTGTGGGCCGTGGCCGACGGCATGGGCGGTCATCAGGCGGGAGATGTCGCAAGCGCCAAGGTCGTCGAGGCATTGCACGATCTTCCGATTGTTTATGGGCTGGATGCGCTGGTCGAGACCGCCACCGTGGCCCTTGAGCAAGTCAATCGCGATTTGATCGAACTGGCCGGATCGGACGACACCGAGATGTCAATCGGCAGCACCGTTGTCGGGCTGGCAATCGCCGGAGACCAATATCGCGCCTTCTGGGCAGGCGACAGCCGAGCCTACCTGCTGCGTGACGGTCTGGTGACCCAGATCACGCGCGATCACAGCCTTGTGCAAAGCCTGGTCGATGCCGGGATGCTTTCGCCGGGTGAGGCGCTTGACCATCCCAATGCCAATATCATCACCCGTGCCGTGGGCGTATCGCCCAAGCTGCAGGTCGATACGGTCGGAGGAGAAGTTGTTGCCGGCGACCTATTCATTTTGGGAAGCGACGGCGTGACGCGACTGGTCGACGATCAGGAACTTGCCGAGCAGCTGGCGTCCGGATCGATGGACGAAGCGGCCGATCGGCTGATCGAGATGGTGCTTGCCCGGGGCGCACCCGACAATGCCACGCTGATCATTGTAAAGGCGGTGTAGGGCCCGCCGATCGCCATGCTCGACAATCCCCCGGATTGTCTCCTCTTGCGAATGGTGGACAGGGCTGGATTCGAACCAGCGTAGGGCGAAGCCCGGCAGATTTACAGTCTGCTGCCTTTAACCACTCGGCCACCTGTCCAGAAGGTTGCCACGCGCCGCCGGTCCGGGGGACTGGTGAGCATGGCAAGCAGGCGGGCCATGTGGCGGCCCCAAGTCCTGCTGTCAACCGCGGCTTTCGCCGCCTCGCTCGCGCTCGGCGCGCTCCAAAAATCGACCATGCCCCGCATGGTGGAATGTCGCCGCTCGCTAACGCTCGCGCGCTCCATGCTCGCCGATCCCCCAGATCGGCTGTGCGTGGAGCGGGTGAAGGAAACCAGCCTCAAACATGAGTAGCCGGAAATAGACGACACGCCCTCATTCGGGCTGCCAGCCGTCCTTCCTTACATCGTCATATAGATGACGTTCGGCGAATACCTCGCTGGCCAGCGTGGTTTGCAGCAGACCCACGTCACGGGGAAACCGTCGAATCTCCGTATGGCCTTCGTTTCCGTCGATTGGGTCATGAAGTATTCTTAGCTTGCTTCCCGCATCCTGCCCCGCAGAGATAACTGCACTGACCTGACCAACCACAAAAGCACTCTGCGGAGACAATTTTTGGCTGTCCTGGGTGACTCTAACTGCTTCGGCAGCGAGTGGGAGATGCTCAGCCCGTGCTGGACCAAAATGCTGCAACCAGGTTACTGAAAGTGCATCTTCGTCGTCGCGAAGCTCGAATGCAGCGGGCGCCACCGTGGTCGGACGACCGTTGCCGTCAACAATGACCTGGTCATTGTCATCTCGACCTACGAATTTTCTTTTAACCCAGCGGGTTGCCTCGTCTCCAACAGGGAGCGCGTCACCCTTCGCCATCAATTAGGGCCCTTATGCCCTGGACGCCGACGATCTCGTCTAGTCTCTGGACGTTTGTAATCCCAGCCGCGGTGTCTGGTCCTTCAGGTGACTGGAGTGACACGAACCAGCGCACTCTGTCATCGCCCAAGTGCTCAAACGTCGCTTGGTTTTTTCCGATTGTCCACATGGCTAAGACGTTACCGTTGTTAGCCAAACCCAGCATTGGACGAACCTTCGGACGCAGTAGCGCCATGGCGCGCACAAATGATCTGAACGATCCGATCGAAATCAGTACGTCGTCGTCATCCCATTCCTCCGCATTCAATAGATTGCGAAGTTGTCGCAGTGTCCTATCGCGGAACTCTGGAGCGAGATGCATCGCAATCTGAGATAGCTCTCTCTTGCAGGCCGCAAATGCTACCTCGAGACGGGCGCCAAGCGGGGGAATGTCATCATTCGCGGGCGCTGCAATGTTGATTGGCGGAATGGACTGGGAGCGCCACCGAGGGTCCTCCCAATCGGGATCGGCTAGAGTCTCATAATTCGGTAGAGCAGAATGCCGAAGCTTAAGAATTGGACTAGTCAGCATCGAACAGTTCCCGCGCCATGTCCGTGATAAATGTCTCAAATAGGCTATTTTTACAAGCTCGTACTTGTTCGAGATACGCTAGCACGTCGGCGTCCTTCTGTGGAACGTCTTCATCGCGAAACACATCAATGTCCAAAAGGAACGAAGCCTTTCCAGGAACGGCATCAGGTACCGTACCGGATAGTATATTGGCGACGGACCGGATCTCATCAAGCGGAGACTGAAATCTCAGGTTGTAGAGAAAAATGTCCGGAAACTCTTTCGGCAGATTGATGCGAAGATTGAGATAATCTTCGTAGTCGACCGTACCCTTCGCATTTGGCGGCAAATCCAGCCGATTGATAAAGCGTACTCCGATACGTTCGATCGGCCGAAATCCCCAAACCCGCTTCGCTACAGCCCAATTCTTTACGAACCGAGCGAATAACCTGTCCCAACCGTCGTAAGGTGCGCCAGTACCAACATTCAGAATTCGACTGCCGATTTGAATTACGTCCGCCGTTTCCGAGCTCGTACGTTTCGTGATGCGCTGCTCAACTTGCATCGTCGTGCCAATGACGTCTTCATTGACGCTCACGTTAATCCCGCGATGCACGACCTCCTGAGCGATTGGATATTCGGACGCAAATTTCTTGGCTACCTTTTCACGATCTGCGTCTGACAATTCGTCGCCAAAACGCAGTTCAATGATGGCGTCAATTATCGGAGCTGAAGTGTAAAGCCGTTCACCCGGCGGGGCGTCAGTTGGCTTAGTCACGCCCTTTGCGTTCGGTCCATCACCCGCTTTGCGACCGCTACTGCTCACTTGTCTTGTTCCCTCACCGTCGCGTTGGTTGCACGACGCAGCACCAGTGGCAACATATCAAATCCGAACCAGCCCGGACCTGGCAAAAGGAGGAAATCAATCAGCCCTATATAGCACGGATTCAAGCCGACGCGTCGTCAAAGGGCAATTCCGGTTGAGGTCCCTGTGCAAGCTTCTTTCTGACTGCTTCCAACTCTCTTCGGATATCTCGTCGCGCTGCTGCTCGCGCCATTGCCTGCACTAATTCGACTAATTCAGGCGCGGGGCCAACTTCCTCCTCAGGCGCGTCAAGTTTCTGTAGCGAGGCATTTTCCGACTTAGCCGGTTGGGATTTTCTCCGGCCGTTCATGCCCCGCTGTCCTCTGCTGAAAGGGAATCAAAGCCCTAAATAGCAGAATAAAAGTAGTGCTGGATTCCCTCTCTTGGAGGGGGCGCTGGAGCGGGTGAAGGGAATCGAACCCTCGTCGTAAGCTTGGAAGGCTTCTGCTCTACCATTGAGCTACACCCGCCCATCGGCTCTGGGCCCGGCGCCTTTGCCATTGGCCGCGCCGCCGCGTCAATGGTCAGCCGTTCGCTCGAGATGCGAGAATGGCGACGGAGGCAATAACCGAACCAGCGATCAGCAGAATGAGAAGGGCCATATATTTTTGGCCTTCCTTGCGTTCGTTCACGGCGCGCTCG
Organism: Sphingomonas sp.; assembly: GCF_023266535.1. Taxonomy (GTDB): domain Bacteria; phylum Pseudomonadota; class Alphaproteobacteria; order Sphingomonadales; family Sphingomonadaceae; genus Sphingomicrobium. The sequence goes on from NZ_JAHFPY010000047.1 coordinate 6,483, forward strand.
TTGAGGTAGAAGCGCCCGTCAACGGTCCTGATCACCGTTCCTTGCCCGATGGCCTGGTCAAGCAGCTTCTGCTGCTTCTCGTCGAGGGCAAGCGGAATGGCGCTCGACGCGCCCAGCGCCTCGGCCGCCTTCAACCTTTTCTGAAGGAAATCCTCGGACTCCTTATTCTGAAGGGCCGCCATCAGTGCCGGATTGAACATCTGCTTCTCCTGCCGGCCAGTTCTAACTTGCGCTTCGATTGCTGCCAACGGAACGACTCTTCTTTGTATCAGCGGCCTTCGATCTGGGGCGCTGCAAGGCGAGGCTCCGTTCACGGAAATTGTAAGGGATGCTACGCTCGGCGATCCGAGCTTTATCGCGCTGCGCGAGGACGGGCCGGCGACGGAGGTGCGGTTGTCGAAAGCCAAGTCCATGGCCAATAGATCGAATTCTGCCGACCCCTTCGGCATCAGGATCAGCAGCCGCGACCGGGTCATCTATCCTGAGATTGGCCTGACCAAGGGCGACCTCGCCGACTACTATGCCGCGATCGCGTCGCTCATGCTCGCCGACATGGCCATGCGGCCGATCAGCCTGGTCCGCTGTCCGCAAGGCCGGGCCCAGCCTTGTTTCTTTCAGAAGCACGACAGCGGCACGATGGGGCCGCACGTCAAGCATGTGCCGATCGAGGAGAGCGACGGCGGCATGGAGGACTATCTCTACGTCGAGGATGCGAAGGGCATTCTCGCTTGCGTGCAGATGGGGACGATCGAATTCCACGGTTGGGGCAGCAAGGCGAGCAAGCTCGAATATCCCGACCGGCTGGTATTTGACCTCGATCCCGACGAAGGACTGGACTTCGACAAGGTGAAGGCGGCGGCCGTGCGGTTGCGGGCGTTGCTTGCCGACCTTGGACTGGTGACCTTTCCCATGCTGACCGGCGGCAAGGGAATTCATGTCATTGCGCCGCTCGATGCCAAAGCCAACTGGGCCAAGCTGAAGGACTTCGCCGAGCGCTTCAGCCGGGCGATCGCCGAGGCCGAGCCCGAGATGTTCACCGCCAATGTCCGCAAGAACAAGCGCAAAGGCAGAATCTTCCTCGACTGGCTGCGCAATCAGCGCGGCGCGACGGCGGTGATGCCCTATTCGGCCAGGGCCCGCGAAGGCGCTCCTGTCGCCGCGCCGGTTGCCTGGGAAGAGTTGGCCAAGTTCAAATCCGGTGCGGAATTTTCCGTCCGCGATGCTGACAAACTGCTCGACCGTGCCAGCTCCCAGCTATTCGCCGGCTGGGGCCAGGCGAAACAGGGGCTGCCGAAGGCCTGACTTGGCATAATCGGCGACGGCGCTAAGCAGTAGCGTATGCGCGCACTTCCTCCCTTGCTGTCCCTGCTGCTGATTGCCGCGGCGCCTCCTCCGGAGATTGCCGGATGGCGCGACCAGGCGGCGAAAGTCTCGATCATCCGCGACGATTGGGGAATTGCCCATATCGAGGGCCCGACCGACGCCGACGCGGTGTTCGGCATGAGCTATGCCCAGGCCGAGGATGATTTCCCGCGCATTGAGGCCAATTATCTGACTGCGCTCGGCCGAACCGCCGAGGCGGAGGGCGAGCAGGCAATCTGGCAGGATCTGCGCGCGCGCCTTTATGTCAGCGAGCCGGAGCTCAAGGCCAATTATGCGGCGAGCCCGCCTTGGCTCAAGCTGCTGATGAACAGCTGGGCGGCGGGGCTGAACTATTATCTCGCGACCCATCCGCAGGTAAAGCCGCGCGTGTTGAGGCGGTTCGAGCCGTGGATGGCGCTGAGCTTTACCGAGGGCAGCATCGGCGGGGATATCGAGCGGATCGACCTTGGGCAACTGGCGCATTTCTATGGCGGTAGCACGGCCAAGGTTGCCGCCGCCGCACCGCTCGATCCCGAGCGACGGGGTTCGAATGGTATTGCCATTGCGCCGGGGCTGACCAAGGACGGGAAGGCGCTGCTGCTGATCAACCCGCACACCAGCTTCTTCTTTCGCTCGGAACAGCAGGTGACCAGCGGGCAGGGGCTGAACGTCTACGGCGCCGCGACATGGGGGCAATTCTTCATATACCAGGGATTCAACGACCGTGCCGGCTGGATGCATACCTCCAGCGGAGTCGACAATGTCGACGAGTTCGCGTTCGACGTCAGCCCGGGCAAGCATCCCTCCTACCTTTACGGTCAGACCTGGCGGCCATTGATCGCCCGGCCGGTGACGATCCGTTACCGCACCGCGGACGGCAAGATGGCTACCCGCAATTTCGCGACCTGGCGGACCCATCGCGGGCCAATCGTTCGATCCGATGGTGGCCGGTGGATTGCGTTCGCGATGATGGATCGTCCCGTCGCGGCATTGCAGCAAAGCTATTTGCGCACCCGGGCCACCGAACTCGCCTCATTCTTCAAGGTGGCGAGGCTCCAGGCCAACAGTTCCAACAACACCATTTTCGCCGATGCGGCGGGCCAGATTGCCTACCTCCATCCGCAATTCGTGCCGAGGCGGGATGACCGGTTCGATTACACAAAGGTCGTGAACGGCAGCGACCCGGCGACCGACTGGGGTGGCCTGCACTCCCTGACCGACCTGCCGAGCGTGATCAGTCCGCCCAACGGCTGGGTCTATAACAGCAACAACTGGCCCTACAGCGCGGCCGGCGCATTCAGCGCCAAACCGTCGCAATATCCGAAATATATGGACAGTTTCGGCGAGAATTATCGCGGGATTCACGCGCTAAAGCTGCTCGAACGGAGCAAGGGATGGACGTTGGAACGGCTCCAGGCGGCCGCCTATGACAGCGAGCAGCCGGGTTTCGCGGCGCTGGTGCCGGAGCTGGTCAAAGCGTGGGACCAATTGCCCGAGGGACCGCGCAAGGCGGCGCTGGCCGGCCCGATCTCGACGCTTCGCAGCTGGGATTACCGGTGGAGCGCCCAATCGGAGGCGCAGAGCCTCGCCATGTTCTGGGGCACCGCGCTGCTGGAAGCGCTCAATGCGCCCGCGGACGAGCCCAACACCAAGGTGATGATGCGGCTTGGCCGCGACACCAGCGCCGAGCAGAAGCTGGCGGCGCTGGAGCAGGCCGTTGCCAGGCTGCAGAGCGACTTCGGCAACTGGATGGTGCCGTGGGGCGAAATCAATCGCTTCCAGCGCATCTCGCCGGCCATCGATCACCCTTACAGCGACGCCGCGCCCAGCACGCCCGTCCCCTTTGCCTATGGCATCTATGGCTCGCTCGCCTCGTCAAACAGCGCGCCGCGGAACGGATCGAAACGCTGGTACGGGGCCAGCGGCAACAGCTTCGTCGCGGTGGTCGAGTTCGGCGATCATGTTCGCGCGAACGCGGTCAGCACAGGCGGCCAAAGCGGCGACCCGTCATCGAAGCATTTCAACGACCAGACGGGGCGTTACGTGACCGGCAATCTGCGGCCGGTCTATTTCTACCCGGAGGAACTGCTCGGGCACATCGAGCGGCGCTACCATCCCGGCGAATAACTAGCCTGCCAACTTGTCGGTCGCGCGGATCAGGCCGTCGAGCACTCCGGGTTCGCTGTAGAGATGGCCGCCGTCGGGGATGATGTTGAGCTCGACCTCGGGCCACACCCGCTTCAGTTCCCACGCGGCGCGTGGCGGCGTGCAGCTATCATGGCGTCCCTGGACGATCACGCCGGGGATGCCGCGCAGCTTTTGGGCGCCGCGGAGCAACTGGCCTTCTTCGAGCCAGCCCTTGTGCAGCATATAATGGTTCTCGATCCGGGCGACGGCGATGGCATGCTGGTCCTCGGTGAACTCCTCCATCATCGCTTCATCCGGGAGCAGCGTGACGGTCATTCCTTCCCACCGGCTCCAGGCCTTGGCAGCTGTGAGCCGAGTATCGAAATCGTCTGACGTCAGCAGCTCGCGATAGGCACCGACCAGGTCCCCGCGCTCATCCTGCGGCACGGGCGCCAGGAAATCGTCCCAGCCATCGGGATAGATCTCCGACGCGCCATATTTGTAGAGCCAGTCGAGTTCGGTCTGGTCGAACAGGAAGATGCCGCGCAGCACCAGTTCGGTCACGCGTTCGGGATGGGTCTGGGCATAGGCCAGGCTGAGCGTCGAGCCCCAGCTGCCGCCGAACACCAGCCACTTGTCGACGCCGCACATCTCACGCAGCCGCTCGATGTCCGCGACCAGGTCCCAGGTCGTGTTGGCATCGAGATTGGCGTGCGGGGTCGACTTTCCCGCGCCGCGCTGGTCGAACAGCAGCAGGTCATATTTGTCCGGATTGAACTGGCGGCGGTGGTTGTCGCTGATGCCTCCACCAGGGCCGCCATGGAGGAACACAGCCGGTTTGGCGCCCGGCGTGCCACATCGTTCCCAATAGAGGCTATGGCCATCGCCGACATCGAGCATGCCCGAGGCATAGGGCTCGATTTCAGGATAAAGGGTGCGGCGCTGCTGGGCTGCGAGACTGCTCAAGGTGCATTCCTCGTCCAATTCGACTGGAATCGCCTCATGAGCGTTGACGCTCGGCCACGCAAGTGCGAGCCGATCAGCGAGCGTCGGCAACAATTCGCCGTAATATCCAGCGTAGCTGCGGCCGGCCGCCTTTGAAATCGAAGCCGATCTCGCGCTCCATAGCTTGTACGGTTTCGGCGGGGTTCAAGGTTGTCATGCCGAATAGGTGACGGCCGAACTCGCCAACTTCTTCAACATCGTCAAAGACCCATGGAACGTCGATCAGCCGATCATCTGCAACGCTGAAGCCGGCGGCCTCGAGTGCGGCAGCGGTCTGATCGTCGAGAAACCGGCCATCGTGGCCGAGCGGGCAATTCTCGGCGACGAAGCCATTCAGGAAACGGGCCGGCGGCGTGTCGGCCGCGACGTCTGCCAAGACGGCTCGGCCGCCAGACCGAAGTAGCCGACGCATCTCGCCAAAAACGCGTGGCAAGCTCGTTTCGTGATGCAGCCCCGCCAGGCTCACGACAAAGTCAACACTACCGTCGGGCAGCGGGACATTGGCTATTTCTGCTTCAATTCGCCGGAGCGGCTTTGGCAGTTCGACGATGAAGTCCGTCGCCGGGTCAATTGCGACATAGGTCATCCCGGCCCACAGGTAGTCGGCGAGATATCCACCGCCCGACGGCATGTCACAAACGATGCCGGAAGGCGCGTCGCGGATCGGTTCGAGCACGGCGAGGAATTCGTTGTCGCGTGCGTTCGGCGAGGCCTTCATCGCATGGTGATATTCGCCCGCACGCTTTTCGAAGATTTCGGCGTAGGTGCTGAACATGAAGGGCTATTTCAAAAACTCGAAATCGGGCCGGGCCATTTCGTCGGCCGATTCAAGTCCGATCAGTTTGCGGAAAGCGCGTTGTGCCGGTTCTCTGCACTGCAGGACGTAGGCGAACTCGGGTTCGGGAAGGAACGGGAAAAAATTCATGCTGGCATTGGTCTCGAACAACAATAGCTGGCCGTCCGGCAGCAGGCCAAAGTCCATGCCGAAAAAATCCAGCTTCATTCGTTCGCGAACCGCGCGCAGGACTTCAAGGACGGCAGCGGGGAATGCTCCCTCCGGCTTCGAAAACATGGCCTCTTCCTCGGCTCTTAGGTCCGGTCGCGAGGCCATGAAGCGCCGACGATCCTTGGCGTGCACATTCCATTCGTCGGAAACCAGCATGTGCCGGAAGACAATATGCTCGCCGATGAAGAAGACGCGATACTTGCGGTAGAGGCCGTCGGAGCTTCGAAAATCGACAAACTCGGTTGCGAAGTGCTCGCTGCCCTTGATCAGCGACGCCTGCGTCTCGTCGATGCCCGGCATTAGTCCTACGATCTGGCCTTTGTGCGTGCCGGTCTGCCGAAGGATGATGGGGAAGTTCAGTTCAGCCTTGGTGAGCGTCTGAATGGCGCTCGCGGATTTTCCGGCCCGCAATCGTACGGTCTTGGGGGCGACAAGTCCTTTGATTCCAGCAAGCTTCCGGGAAACCAGGTCGCGGGTCGTCTGCAATACAATGTCGGGCCGATTGAGGACTTTTGCCGGCACGCCCCGCACCAGCCGAGATATGTTCTCAAGTACCTTCGGGTTCCGCTCCGGCTCCGTGACCATATTCATGATGTAGCTGTAGGGCGAGAGCTCGGGGCGACGCTGTTGGCGGAAGAAGTTGCGAGTCATTTGAAGCCGATGAAACGGTACCATTCCATCGAGCACGCGATAGAGATCTGCGGAGCCCGGGATGTGCACGGTGCTACCCCGGGCGACGATTTGATCTTCCCGGTCCACACCGAAAATCAGCAGGATTTTCGCATCTGCAAACGCAGTCTGGGTAGAAATCGCCATCGCGTTTGAGATGGCGGAACCGGTGGAACATCGTCAAGCTTGACGGCGGCGTTCCTTCGGCCGCGAGTCCGGCACGTTCAGGGCGAGGGCGACAAACCCAACAGCTCGCGGAAGGCTGCACGCGCCGGCGGGACGCACGCACGCACATAGGCGAATTCGTCGCTTGGCAGCAGCGAGAAGAAATTCATGGTCGCGTTGGCCTCGAACAATATTACCCGGCCGTCCGGCATGAACCCGAAATCGATGCCGAAGTAATCGAGGTCGATGCGCTCCCGAATCCTGGCCAGTACCTGCTTGACGTCGGACGGAAACGCGCCGTCCGGCGATGTGAACAAGGCCTCTTCCTCTGCCAGCAAGTCGGGTCTGTCGGCCATGAACATGAGGCCATCCTTGTTATGGACGTTCCAATGATCAGAGGCGAACTGGTGCCTGAAGATGGTGTGCGGACCGATGAACCAGACCCGGCATTTGCGGTACAGGTCGTCGGCGCTGCGATAGTCGACAAACTGGGTCACAAGATATTCGGTGCCCGGGGCCATTGCATCGATCATCGTGCCGAGATCGTCGAACCGGGCCTGGCTCGTCCCCAAATGCGTGCCCGGTTGTCGCATGATCAGCGGAAATTCGAGACCTGCACGTTCCAGCTTGTCGCGAAGCTTGGCTTCGTCGGCCTTCTTCAGGCGGATCACCTTTGGAACCAGCAAGCCAGGGATATCGGCGAGGCGTTTGGCGATCTGATCCCGCGTCGACCGCAATACGGCCTCCGGGCGATTGATTACCTTGCCAGGAATTCCGCGCAGCAAGCGGCGAGCGTTATCCAGCACCCGATCATTATGCTCCGGCTCGGTAATCAGATTGAGGACATGCTTGTAGCGTGAGAGGTCCGGCCGGCGACTCTGGCGGAAAAGTTGGCGAGTGATTTGCAGCCGATGATGCGGATGGTCTGCTTCAAGCAGCCCGAACAGGTCTGAAGAGCCGCTGACCGTGACGTGGCCATTCCTGGACCGGATCTGGTCGTCGCGGTCGGCGCCGAAGATCAGCAGCAGCGTGGCGTTGGAGGTGTTGGGCGAAAGCGACATTTCAGCGCACGATAAAAAGAGCGGGCGGTGAGTTGAAGCCCACCGCCCGCCAGGATCGTCAAAAAACTCAACCTAGAACTTGATGCCGGCCTCGACGCCCCAGATGCGTGGCTCGTTGACCATCGCGGTCAGGTTGTTGAAGTCGATGCCGCTGACAGCGCTCTCGTCGTTAGTGATGTTGCGAACGAAAGCCGCGATATCATAGCGGTCGGTCTTGTAGCCGATGCGCAGGCCACCCTCCATCAGGTGATCATCACTGAACTCGACCGACTCATAGAGGAAGAAGTTGACCTTCGAACGCCGGTACCAGTCGGTGAAGACGTAAATTGACCCCGGCCCGACCGGATATTCATAGCCGGCGGTCCAATTAAGCGTCCACTTCGGCGCCTGCGGCAGCGAGTTGCCGTCGATATTGACGATCGCCGACGAGAATGGCGCGGCTGGCACGACAATCGGGTCGAGGATTGTGCACAGCGACCAATTGAAGCCCGGGTCAAGGACGTTCGGCGCGCCGCAAGCAGCGACGGTCAGGTCGCTATCATGGATCTTGGTCTTGTTGTAGCTGATGCCGGCCGTCATGGTCAGACCGCGAGCCGGACGCGCCTCCAGTTCGGCCTCGAAGCCATGGCCCTTCACAGCGTCGGCATTGAGCAGCAGGTTTGCGTTGGTGTTGCCGCCGACCGCCGACAATTGCAGATCCTTGGTCTTAAACAGATAGCCGGTGAGGTTGAAGCGCAGCTTGCGGTCAAGCAGCACCGTCTTGATGCCCGCTTCATAGGACATGGTGTGCTCGCTGTCCGCCGTGGTCACCGGGCGGGTAAACAGTATACGCCCCTGGATCGCCGGAGCGCGATACCCCTTGGCAATACGGGCATAGACGTTGATGTCCGGATTGAGCTCCTGGATTGCGCTCAGATCCCACGTCAGCACACTATCGTGGACCTTGGTCGTCGTCTCGGGAACCGGCCCACCACCAATAAAACCTGGCCGGATATCGAATAGCCGCTCGGCGACCAGCTTCTTCTTGTCGTGGTTCCAACGCGCCCCGGCCTGCAACGTCAGGCCGTTGTCAAACTTGTAATTGAGCGACCCGAAGATGCCGAGCGCCTTAGCGTCCTGGCGCTGGTTGACCACTGCCGACGGATTGGGAGCTGTGGGAGTTCCATAGGCCGGCGCCGGATAAAGGAGGGGGTTGGCGACCGGGCCGAAATCGAGGCTTTGGATATCGAGATCTTCGTCGAAGTAGAAAATGCCCGCCTGGTAACCGAGGCCAGTGCTATTGTTCGACGCGATCCGGACCTCTTGGGTGAACTGGTCGAGGCTCGGCACATTGTCCTGGCTTTCGGCGAAGAATGGAATGAACCCGGGCCCAGAGTTAATTGGGCCACCAAGGGTGAAGCCGAATCCGCCATCGATGTCGCCACGGCTCTCGAGCTTGCCATGCCAATAGCTGGTGACCGAATAAATCGTAGCCGGGCCCAGGTCATATTCAATCGAGCCGGCCGCGTTCCATGTTGTGAGTTTCTGGAAATTGGTCCCATCGGCGCGAACTTCGTCGCGCTTGAAATCGCCGCCATCAGCGCCGACCAGCTTGTTGCTGCCGCGGACAAACGAGTTGGCGCGGAAGATCCGGGCATCCCCGTTGAGGTGGCGATACTGGCCGGTCAGGCGAAGGGTCAGATCCTCGGTCGGCTTCCACATGATCTGGCCGCGAAGCGCGAGATCCGTATAGCCTTCGAGGTCGTTCTTGCCGTGCTCGTCGAGATTGTCGATCCAGTCGTTGCGATGCTGCAGCAGGCCCGACAGGCGGACCGCGAAATCCTCGCTGGGCTGGCCGCCGACCGCGCCTTCAGCGTTGATCGAATTGAAGCGACCGTAGCTGATCTTCGCGTAATTCTTGCCCTTGCCGGGCTTCACGGAATCGAATTTGACGATGCCCGCCGGCGTGTTGCGGCCGAACAGCGTACCTTGCGGCCCGCGCAGGACTTCAATCCGGTCGACGTCGAACGCCGGAAAGCCCTTCAGGATCGGGTTTTCCAGGACGACATCGTCATAGACCAGGCTGACCGGTTGCGACGCATTGAGGTCGAAGTCGGTGTTGCCGAGGCCGCGGATATAGAAGCGCGGGAAGGTGCGGCCGAACGAGCTTTCGATGTTGAGGCTGGGCACGCGCCCGGACAGGCTGCGGATATCCGCGCCGCCGGAGTTTACCGCCGCCAGCGTGTCCTCGTCGACCGTCGCGACCGACAGCGGAATGTCCTGCAGATTCTCGCTGCGGCGGGTGGCGGTGACCACGATCTCGCCCACGCCCTGGCCGGAAGTGGCGGCAGGCTGCGCCGCGGGAGCGTTGGCAGCAGGTTGCGGCGTGTCCTGCGCAAAAGCCGGCGTCGTGAGAGCAAGTGCGCTAACGGTGGCAAGCGCGATCAGCGAAGTCTGGGAGGTGCGGCGCATCGGTCTCTTTCCTGAAAAAGGGCCAAGGGCGAACAGACTGGAAAACCCCCGCCCCCGATGCGTTCAAGGCCTCTACCCCTAGCCACATTCGAGTCAATGTGACGGGTCCGTTACGTGAAATTTTCAACCGCTACTGCGTTGGATTCGCCACAGGCCGGATGGGTTAGAAACTATATTCCGCATAGACGTGGCTGACGTCGCCGTTCCACTCGCCATGATACCGGTCGAGCATCTTTTCGGCGAAGGTCTTGCCGCTGGCGACCACTTCGCGCAGGGGATCGAGGAAGCCGCCCTCATTGTCGCCGGCGGCGTTGAGCTCGGCGCGTTCGGTCAGGCCGGCCGAGGCGATTTCCAGCACTTCCCGGGCAAGGTCCCTGACCGTTCCGCCACCCGGCACGGCAGCACCCAAGGCCTGGGCCGGCACCGCGTGGCGCAGCGCCTCGCGTTGTTCGATGGTCCAATGCTTGACCCGGTCCCAGGCGGCGTCGAGCGCAGTCTGTGAATAAAGCAGGCCAACCCACAGGGCCGGCAGTGCGCAGATCCGGCCCCAGCGGCCGCCATCGGCACCGCGCATTTCGAGAAAACTCTTGAGCCGGACTTCGGGAAAGGCGGTCGACAAATGGTCGGTCCAGTCGGCGATCGTCGGTTTTTCGCCGGGCAGGACCGACAGTCTGCCGTCGAGGAAATCCCGGAAGCTCAGTCCTGCGGCGTCGATATATTTGCCGTCGCGGAACACAAAATACATCGGCACGTCGAGCGCATAGTCGCAGTAACGTTCGTAACCGAAGCCCTCCTCGAACACGAACGGCAGCATGCCGGTCCGGGCCGGGTCGGTGTCTTCCCAGATATGGCTGCGGAAACTCTGGTAGCCGTTCGGCTTGCCTTCGGTGAACGGCGAATTGGCGAACAGCGCCGTGGCAACAGGTTGCAATGCCAGGCCAACGCGAAACTTCTTAACCATGTCGGCTTCTGAACTATAGTCCAGATTGACCTGAATGGTACAGGTGCGAAGCATCATGTCGAGCCCGAGCGACCCAACCCTGGGCATGTGCCGGAGCATGATCTCGTAGCGGCCCTTGGGCATGATCGGCAGGTCGGCCCGAGCCTTGTCCGGCCACATGCCGAGGCCGAGGAAACCGAGCCCCAAACGGTCGCCGACTGCCTTGACCTGCTCCAGGTGCCGGCCGCTTTCGGCGCAGCTCTCATGCAAGTCCTTGAGCGGCGCGCCCGACAGTTCGAACTGGCCCGCGGGCTCAAGGCTGACGTTGCCGTCGGGGCCGGACAGCGCAATAATCTTGCCGCCTTCCTCGACCGGCTGCCAGCCATATTCGGTCAGGCCGAGCAGCAGGTCGCGGATGCCGCCGGGCTCGTCCCAGCTCGGCGCGCGATGATCGCTCAGCCGGTAGACGAATTTCTCATGCTCGGTGCCGATCCGCCAGGCTTCGCGCGGCTTTTCGCCGCCCTGGAATACGGACAGCAAATCAGCGCGGCTCTCGATCAGCGGGCTGGCGGAAAGGTCGGTTTTGGTCGTCATGCGGCGGCGGACTTAGCCGCGCGCAAATGCCAGCGCCAGCACTTCCGTTTTATGCCCGTACTTATTGGGCTTATCGCCAGTCGCCGGCAGCGGCCATCCACGCGGCGACAGCGGACAGGGCGGCGGTTTCGGCGCGCAGGATTCGCGGGCCGAGGCTGATGGCCACCGCATTGGACGCAGCACGGATCGCGGCCGCTTCGTCAGGTGTGAAGCCGCCCTCGGGCCCAACCAGGATGACGGCAGGGCCGGGCCTGAAGGCGGAAGCCGCCGGCGCCCCGCCGGTTTCATCGGCGAAGTAGAGAGTGCGGGCGGGATCGCGGGCCTTGAGGAAAGCGTCGAGCTTCACCGCCTCGTCAATGTCGGCCAGCGCGGTGCGGCCGCATTGCTCGGCCGCCTCGATGATGTGGGCGCGCATCCGGTCGAGGTTGAGCTTGTCGACAATCGTCCGCTGGGTGACCACCGGCAGCAGCCGGGCGACGCCAAGCTCGACCGCCTTCTCGACCAGCCAGTCGACCCGGCCCTTCTTGACCGGAGCGAAGGCCAGCCACAGGCCGGGCACCGCCTCTTGCGGGCGGGTCTGCTCACTGACGAGCAGAACCATCCGTCGCTTGCCAGCCTCGGTGACCGTCGCCAGCCATTCGCCCGACATGCCGTCGAACAGCAGCAGTTCGGCGCCTTCCCTAAGCCGCATGACATTGCCGAGATAATTGGCCTGTGCTGCTTCGAGCTCGACCCGCGTCCCGGCGCCAAGCAGCGTCGCGACATAGAGGCGCGGCAAGCTTTTCGGCGGCCAGGCAGGGGTGGCGGGCATTATTTCCCCTAACGTCATTCCCGCGAAAGCGGGAACCTAGCTCAACAAAAAAACTGGATCCCCGCTTTCGCGGGGATGACGATATTTGTTACTGCGACCCCATGCCCATCGACCTCATTTGCCTCGATGCCGACGACACGCTCTGGCACAATATGCCCTTCTTCCACGAAACGCAGGATGCGCTGGTCGCGATGCTCGAGCCGTTCGCCGACGCAGGCGTGGCGCGATCGGCGCTCGAGGCGTGCGAAATCCGCAATCTCAGGCTGTTCGGCTATGGCGCCAAGGCGTTCACTCTGTCGATGATCGAAACCGCCCTCGAGCTTGGCGGCGACGATGTACCGGCCTCGGTGATCCGCGACATCCTAAATGCCGGAAAGGCGCTGCACGCTCACCCGGTCGAATTGTTCGACGGGATCGAGGCGACGCTCGCGGCGCTGGCCGAACGGGCGCGGCTGGTGCTGGTAACCAAGGGCGACCTGTTCCACCAGGAGGCCAAGCTCGCCGCTTCGGGGCTCGGCGATCATTTCTCGGGAATCGAGATCGTCAGCGACAAGCGGCCAGCCACCTTCGTCGGCATTTTCCAGCGCAACGGGGTCGAACCGGCCAACGCGCTGATGGCCGGTGATTCGATGCGATCGGACATTTTCCCGGCGCTGGAGGCGGGCGCATGGGCCGCTTACGTCCCGCAGCCGCTCGGCTGGAGCCACGAACAGCGGCCGGCGCCGACCGACCATCCGCGGTTCATCGAGCTACCGTCGCTGGCCGCGCTGGTGAACTGGCTCGACCGCGCCGAGGCGGCATAGTCGTTAGAGTTGCTGACCCGGGGCAAGCGTTCGCCAGCCATACGACCGGCCGTCTGCAATGCGCCTGTCGGTCACGAAGACGGATCGATATATGTTGCCGACGGCGCAGTCATCTTCCCAAATGATGCAGAAATCTTCGACGGCGTCGTCGCCGATCCGATAATAGGAATACCAGCTTGCCCTGCTAGATCGGCGGATCTTCAAGTGATGGGCACGTGCCCATTGGGACGAAACCTTCTGGAACCGGTCAAAGCAGGCACGGGGCAAGCGATTGCCCGGCCGATAGTTGTATGAGGGGCACCCATCCGGCCAGGGAAAGGTTCCGGCGGCAATCTTAGTGCCGTCATAACCTGGTTCGGGGTGAATGACCCTGATGAAGGCGGAAAGGGCAGAAAGCCCTAACGCGATTAGGAGCATCCAACCGGATTTCCGGGGCCTGGGAGGTGGCGGATCGTCGAATTCCGCATAGCCGCCCCGGTTATAGCCAATGTAACTCATCAGCCTCCATTATCAGCGATACCTTCCAATTTCTGAAACTTGCGGCATTGCAGTGTCATGGCAGGTGAAACGCTAGAAACGGTTCCCGACAGCGAGCGAAGCGGGCTGATCGGCGCCTTGCCGAGGGCATGGCGGCCGTACGCATCGCTGATGCGGATCGACCGTCCGATCGGCACCTGGCTGTTATATTGGCCGTGCGCATGGAGCGTGGCGCTGGCCGGCGTCCAGGGTCAGGGGGCATTGTTCGGCTGGTTCCTGCTTGGCGCCTTCGCGATGCGATCGGCGGGCTGCGTCTATAACGACATTGTCGACCGGAACCTGGATAGGCAGGTCGAGCGCACGCGCTTGCGGCCATTGGCTTCGAACCGGGTGTCGGTGGGTTCGGCCTGGGCGCTGGCGATCGGCCTGTCGTTGCTTGGCCTGGTTGTCCTGTTGCAGCTCGAGCGGGTCGCGCAAGGCGTCGCGCTGATCAGCATCTTCGCGGTTGCCGCCTATCCCTTCATGAAGCGCATCACCTGGTGGCCGCAGGCCTGGCTTGGCCTGGTCTTCAGCTGGGGTGCGCTGGTCGGCTGGCCCGCCGTCACCGGCGAATTCGCGATCCCGGCATTGCTGCTGTGGGTCGGCAGCATCTTCTGGGTGATCGGCTATGACACGCTCTACGCCATCCAGGATATTGAAGATGACGAGTTGGTCGGAGTGAAGTCGAGCGCGAGGGCGCTTGGCGGCAATGCCAAGGTTGGCGTCGGCACTTGTTATGGGCTGGCGCTGGCCGGCTGGGCCGCCGCGATCTGGGACGTGCGGCCCGACTGGGTGGCGTTGCTGGCGCTGCTGCCTGCAGCCTGCCACTTTGCATGGCAAGTGGCCAAGACCGACCCAAAGGATGGTGCCGGGGCGCTCGCCCTGTTCCGGTCAAACCGCGTTACCGGCCTGCTGCTGTTCCTCGGCTTCCTCGTGGTTGGCTTGTCGTCGGTCGCGTGAGAGCCTAACCGCACCGCCATGCTTTCTCCCGCAGCCGCCCGCGACCGGGCCGCCTCGCTTGTCGAACTCGCCCGCAAACAAGGTGCCGACGCGGCCGATGCCGCCTACGTCGGCGAGCGATCGCAAGGTGTCAGCGTCCGGCTGGGCGCGCTCGAGGATGTGCATCGCAGCGAGGGCGAGGAAATCGGTCTCCGCGTGTTTGTGGGGAAGCGCAACGCGACCATTTCATCCTCCGATCTTTCAGCGGACGCGATGTCGGCGCTGGTCGAGCGTGCGCTGGCGATGGCCGCCGAAGCGCCCGAGGACCAATTTGCCGGGCTCGCGCCGCAGGAGCTGCTGTTTCGCGGCCAGCCGCAGGATCTCGATCTCGATGACGGCGGTGACCCGGACCCGGCCGAGCTCAAGGAGCGGGCGATGGCGGCGGAAGACGCGTCGCGCGCGGTCGAGGGCGTCACCAACAGCAACGGGGCTGGCGCCTCGGCGTCCGCCTCGATCTTTGCCATTGCGACCAGCGACGGCTTTGCCGCCTCAACCCGCGCGACCGGCTACAGCAATTCGGCCAGCGTCGTTGCCGGTGAGGGCGGGGCGATGCAGCGCGACTATGCCTGGCATTCGGCCCGCCATGCCGGCGACCTGGAGGCGCCCGAGGAAATTGGGACAAGGGCGGCCGAGCGGGCCGTCGCGCGGCTCAATCCCGTCAGCGTCAAGGCGGGCGTAATGCCGGTGCTGTTCGATCCGCGCGTGGCGACGACCTTGCTGGGCCATTTCGTCGGGGCAATCAGCGCGGCCGCCGTGGCCCGGCAGTCGAGCTTCCTGATCGACGCGCTGGAAACTCAGGTTTTCGCCCCGGGCGTCATTATCCATGATGAGCCATTCCGCAAGCGGGGCTTGCGCAGCCGGGCATTC